>QILK01000073.1 GCA_003233345.1 Gammaproteobacteria bacterium
CCGTCCAGGATTCGACGGTTGTCGGTGAAATAGCTTGTGGACGCAGCAGGTCGAGCATATATTCTCGGCGCCCGGTAGACTCGGCAATAAATAGCACACGCCGTGTTTTTTCACTCAAAAAATTTTTAAGTGCAAAAAGCGGATTATCGGTACGCGATTGTACCGTCAAGCTCGGGGGTGCCTTGGTTTGGCAATCGAGTATGACGCGCCCGACATCGTCTGCGCTGGCTTTAAAACGCTTAAGGACAATGCGTGGGAAACCTTGTACTTCCGCTATCAGGTTGTCGTGATCCAGGTAAAGTTCACTCGGTGGAAGAATGGGGCGTTTTGTGTCGTGTCGTCTTTGTTCGTAGCGTTGATAGACATTTTCCAGAAATTGATCTGCGC
The DNA here is from genome assembly GCA_003233345.1 of Gammaproteobacteria bacterium. Taxonomy (GTDB): domain Bacteria; phylum Pseudomonadota; class Gammaproteobacteria; order SZUA-21; family SZUA-21; genus SZUA-21. Next base: position 388 of record QILK01000073.1, read on the forward strand.
TGGATTCATATTCATCAAAATTAACGATGATGGTCGATGCCGGTAGATAATTAAACAAAGTCGTTGTGCTGGAAAAGAAAAGTGGTAAATAGTATTCGATGCCGTTTGGAACGATGCCCTTGCTAATGTCGCTATAAATACCATGCTCACTGGGGTTTCCCGCAAATTTTTTCCGGTACTGTGATCGAAACAAGGCAATCGCAGATTCGGTTAAAGGAAATTCGCGTGCCGGTATAATTTTAATTTGTGTGGTTTTGCTGGTCGTCCTTTGGGTTTTAGGATCAAAAATGCGGATACTATCAATGTCATTATCAAATAAGTCGATACGATAAGGTGCTGAAACTCCGGCAGGATATAGATCAATAATAGATCCACGTACAGAAAATTCACCGTGTTCCATTACTTCGGAGGCATAATGGTAGCCCGATTGCTCCAGGGTTAAACGGAATGATTCTAAATCGCCAATCGACTGGCCAACGCTTAAAGACAAACAGTTTTGATTGAGGTATTCCTCGGGTGCCAGCCGTTGCAGGGCATTGGGTAGTGAGACAATTAAAATTCCTGTCTTTAATTGCGACAGTTGAAATAAGGTTTCCAGTCGCGTTGATACAATATCATCGTGTGGAGAAAAAAGATCATACGGCAGTGTTTCCCAATCTGGAAATTCGTAGATTGGGATAGTGTCGCCGGTATAAAATGACATTTCCTGTCTAAGACGGGTGAGCGCAGGGGTATCAGGGGTGATTGCAACAATAAGGCCTTGATATTGGGCTGCGGCTTGTGCTAGCGCCAGTCCGAAACTGGACCCATAGAGCTGGGCCCAAACGATTTCATCGTCTTTGGATTTAGGTAATTTTATTGGCAGTAAATCAGATTTCATTGGCACTGGCTTGAGCGTGCTCTATCGGTAATGATTCAATTTTGTTCTTGTCCATAATTGTTATACTAAATAAACTGCGCCTAAATGGCGCGTCATCATAGCACACAACCCGGCTTTTGAGGAATGTTTAAACATTACTTTTGTCGGAGATTAATCGCGAGAAATTTGGGAATAATACCGATAAACCCACTTGCGCCTTGGGTTTAATTCCCGAGAGCACTGCTTGAAAGTTGGCCTGCTTTTCTACATAATGGATCAGCTAGCAAAAAGGAGGGTGAGGCCAGTACCATGGCGGATAAATCAAAAAATAACAGTAGTCCAGATGATTCAGATATGACCATTGAGATAAAAATTGGTCCTGATATTATGTGGAAACACGATGCGCCAGTGAATGCTGATTCTGTAAAAACGGATGAAAAGAACACTGAATCTGAAGTCGATAAAAAACCGCCCCCTGAAAAATCTAGCAAAGTGTCTACAAAGATATCATCAGAGATAGCTTCAAAAATATCCGCGCAAAAAAAAGACAGTTCAGAACAACCCGCTTCCACGCAAGCAAAATCTGCTGAAGCGGAAACATCAAAGTCTGAACAGGCAGCGCCTATACAAGCTGAAGTGAGTGAAGTAAAAACGGCAAAGCCTGAACAGGCAGTGCCTACGCAAGCTAAAGCGAGTGAAGCTAAAACAGCAATAACGGAACCGGCAACGCCTGCACAAAATAAGCTTAGTAAAGCAGAATCATCAACGCCCGAACAAGCAATAGCTAAAACGAATAAACCGGAAACATCGGTATCTAAATCTGGCAAGCAAAAAGCATCTGAGTCAGAATCGGTAACAAAGAAGTCCTTGCCGACTCAGGGCTTGTTTAAAAAGAATAAAAAAATTGTTGAAGAAGTGCCTGAAACGGTACCGGTAGTACCAGTACTAGAAAAAGAGCCTTCACGATCTTTGAGCAAGGCTGAAAAAAAGGCCAAAAAACGCGCCGAAAAACGTGCAAGGAAACGCGAGCGAAGCAAAACCGTTACACCAATAAAACGTGGCAATAGTCCACCGCCAATCGCGGAGACCGGTGCGGATAGCGATAAAACAGTTGTGCAGACAGGTGGAACGGCTGCGGCAGTAGGTGATATTGATTCGATTTTTGATCAAAATAAATCACCGCAATTGGGTGCAGTACCCGATGATGGCACAAGTGTCGATTCCAGTCTTCATAAGCAAGAAGATAAAATGATTGCAGTTCGCGCAGACGACGTAAGCCAGGCGACATTAGAAGGTTTAAATCTTTCGATTGGTATCGCGCCCACGACAGAATTCAGCCTCGATGAGCAGGCGCTTGATAAATCTATCCGTGAAACCATGGGCGATTCTCCTGAACTGGAAACGATTAAAAGCAAAAAGGCCAGTGCCAAGTCAAAAGAAAAAGTAGCCAAAATAGAGAAAAAAGAAAGAAAAAGAGCACAGAAAGAAGAAAAGAAAGAAGCAAAGAAAAAACCAATAAAGCAGCCTGCAAAAATTCAGCCGCCAGCCGCCGTACCCGCTGTCAATGATAATGTTAAACCGGTTATCAAGAGTGGCAGAATCAGTCAGATAGAATTTACGGCTAGTGGCATTGAGTACTTTAAAATCTGGATTGTAAATGCCTTGTTGTCTGTGTTAACACTGGGTATTTATTCGGCATGGGCCAAGGTTAAAAACCGACAATATCTGTACGCGAATACCCGGTTTCTAAGCACACAGTTTCGTTTTAATGCTAACCCGATTTCTATTTTAAAGGGTAGGCTGATCGCGGCGTTTGTTATTGGGATTGCCTATTTAGCTTTTATGCTTAACATTAACGTAGGCTATGCGGTTAGTATCATAATCGTGGCAACGCTACCCTGGGTTATTACGTTTGTCTATGCGTTTAATGCCCGCAATACTTCTCTGCATGATATTTATTTTAATTTTAAATCGCCCGGTTATTTTCAGGCATTAATGGTCTATCTTGTCTGGCCGATACTCGCGGTTATCAGTGTTGGTATTCTGGCACCGACCTATGTGTTCAAGCGTCGGCAGTTTGAAGTGGAACATTATACCTATGGTGCGAATAAATTTTTATTTAATGCCAGAAAAGCTGAGTTTGGCAGAATTTTTATAATTTTGTTTAGTATGATTATCGGAATGGTGATTGTTTTTTTCGTGCTACTTCTGGCTGTGCAAACACTGGTATCCGAGTTGAAAGGGATGGTTATTATTTATAGCCTGTGTTGTTTGATAATACTCAAGGCGGTCTATGCTACTGAGATTCAAAATCTTGTATGGAACAGCATAGCGATCAAGAAAAACCATTTTAAATCCCGTATTAATGTTAGTGTTACTTTGGGGTTTTATGTATTGTTAGTGCTATTGGTATTGCCAGTTACTTTAGGTGTACTTTGGGCATGGCCGACTTCTCTGCTAATACTATCTTCTCTGTTATGTTTAAGTTGGCCCTTCATTCTAATACAAATGCATAAGTATAAATTCAAACATCTGGCAATGGATATTAGCGGTAATATCGATGAGTTAATCAGTAATAAGCAAACTGATGGTGCCAGGAAGTCTGACGATTTGCTTGGTCATGAAATCGGCCTCTAAGTCTGAAGGCTCCCCCTCGAATTTATCTTTTTTGGGCAAATTAATTAATGACTCGGAATCTATACTAAACGCCTATATTAAGAAGGGAAGTCTATAGGGCTTTACCGTAAAGGATTGGGAATGAATGTAGTCCCTCTGTGTCCACCTCTTGTTATGCAAAAAATCGAAAACAATCACAATGCAGCGACCGCTTAAGCTTGACATTCTTTTTTCGCGACTGAGCCACGGTGTGGAGTAAAAAAAGAATGTCAGGCTTAGGCGGTCGCGGATCGTTCGACTTAAACAAAAAATAGCATTAATCATAAAACCCTAAAAGCAATTGCTTAAAAAACATAAGATTCGTGGGTAGCTTTCACACTCTAAGCCTAATCGGTTAAAAAAATTATCCATCTGATTCTGTAATTATTAGCTTACTTATCAGTAGCCTGTCTAAATAGTGTCAACGTAATCAAATTATATGTAGACTTATTAAACAAAAGTATTGATATTATCGCCAATAATTATTAATATATTGACAACAAATTGACGATTCTGTCGTTAGATAAGTAGAGGATAAAAAAAACCCGGATTGCTCGGGATGGGGGATGGCAATCCGGGTTTATATGAATTGTGGGACAACACAGTTGGGGAAGCAAAGCGGGGGGATTCGGTCACCCCACAATCCATGAAAGAATTATGGTAGATTACTGTGATTCGCGCTGTGGCCTATGTCACAAAATTAGCAACTAATAAAAAGGATAATTTTTTAGTTGCCACTCCGATTAAACGTCATATCTGTTTACACTTTCTTTGTTTGCGCGATCGCATTACCTATATACGTGGCTGGCGATAGATTACTTAACATCTCGATCGCATCATCCGGTAAATCAAGACTCTGAATAAATGTTTTTATTAACGCTGCATTAAGTTTCTTACCCCGTGTTAATTCCTTTAGTTTTTCATAGGGCTTGTCTATCTGGTATTTACGCATGACGGTCTGAATGGGTTCGGCAAGCAGTTCCCAATTACTATCGAGATCTTTTTCCATCATGTCTTTATTGATCTCCAGTTTACCAAGCCCACGTAAACAGGATTGGTAGGCGATAGTGCAGTGTCCAATGGCGACACCAAGATTTCTAAGGACAGTACTGTCTGTCAGGTCGCGCTGCCAACGTGAGATCGGCAATTTTTGCTGAAGATGGGTAAATAAACTATTGGCAAGTCCGAGATTACCTTCCGCATTTTCGAAATCGATTGGATTGACTTTATGGGGCATGGTGGATGAACCGGTTTCATTGCCAACGGTCTTTTGATTAAAATAAGCGAGGGAAATATAGCTCCAGATATCTCGGCAGGCATCAATTAAAATTGCATTAAAGCGCGACAAGGTATCAAACATTTCCACCATATAATCGTGTGGTTCAATTTGCGTGGTATAGGGGTTCCACTCCAGCCCCAGTTTTCTGACAAAGTGCTCGGCAATAACGGGCCAGTCTACATCCGGGTAGGCGATCAGGTGGGCATTATAGTTTCCCACCGCACCATTAATTTTTCCAAGGATTTGCGTTTGATTAAATAGATCCCACTGTCTTCTTAACCGGTAAGCAATATTGGCAAACTCTTTTCCCATGGTGGTTGGTGTCGCAGGCTGACCATGGGTACGCGAGATCATAGCGTCGTGGCTGAATTCGTGTGCAAGGCTGACAAATTTTTCGATGACGTCGCCGATCATGGGCAATAGAACGTGTGTCTTGGCCTGTTTTAGCATTAATCCGTGGGCGAGGTTATTGATGTCTTCAGAGGTACAGGCAAAATGCAGGAATTCACTTTTGCAATTCAGTTCATCGAGCTCAGTAAAGCGTTTTTTTAAATAATACTCAACGGCTTTGACATCGTGGTTGGTCTCTCTTTCGTATGCTTTAACTTGCTCTGCATCGGCAATACTAAACTGCGTTTCGATGCTAGTCAAAAAGTCACTGGCCGCCGTGGACAATGGCGGTAATTCTACGATGCCCTTGTGCTCAGCAAGCATTCGATACCAGCGCAACTCGACGATAACACGGTACTTGATCAGTGCAAACTCACTAAACAGGTCTCGCAGTGGTGCCGTCTTGTTACCATATCGACCATCAATCGGTGACACCGCTGTTAATGAAGTTAAGGGGTGTGAATCTTTCATAGTGGGGATCAACTCGCTAATTGTCTGAGTACGTAATGTAATATTCCACCGTGGTGGTAATATTCCATTTCTTTTGGTGTGTCGATACGGACCAATGCGTTAAACGTTTTTTCGATACCATCAAGCCCACGTGCAGTGACAATCGCGATACCATTGTTTTGTTGTGTTGCGTCGGCTATTGAAAAATACTCTTCGCCAGTTAAGCCAAGTGATTCTGCACTGTCGCCGGTTTCAAATTGCAAGGGCAGAATACCCATGCACACCAGGTTAGTACGATGTATGCGCTCATAGCTTTGGGCGATGACCGCCTTGATTCCCAATAACCTGGGTCCTTTTGCCGCCCAGTCTCGAGACGAACCCGAGCCATATTCTTTACCGGCGAGAATAATCAAAGGCGTATTACTTTGTTGATATTTCATAGCCGCTTCATATAACGACATGACCTCGTCGTCGGGCAAGTAGCGGCTAAATCCACCTTCTGTGCCTGGGGCGAGTAAATTTCTAAGGCGGATATTAGCAAATGTACCGCGCATCATAACTTCGTGATTGCCGCGCCGGGAGCCATAAGAATTAAAGTCGGCTTCAGTAACGCCATGGGCTTGAAGATACGTCCCAGCCGGGCTATCCGCTTTGATGGCGCCAGCCGGGGAGATATGATCGGTGGTGACCGAGTCTCCGAGTACGGCCAATACGCGGGCGTCATTGATTTGTGCAACAGGCTCCGGGGTTAATGTCATGCCGTCAAAATAGGGCGGGTTGCGAACGTAAGTCGATTGCTCATTCCATTGATAGCGTTTACCGGTAGGTGATGCTAACGCCGTCCAATGGGACTCGCCTTGGTAAATATCGGCATACGAGCGATGGTATTGCTCATTGGTCACACACTTTAGTACAGTATCATGAATGGTTTTCTGGTTGGGCCAGATATCTTTTAAATAAACCGGTGACCCCTCTTTAGTGGTCCCCAGCGGTTCATTGTATAAATCGATATCCATGCGGCCGGCGATCGCGTAGGCGACCACTAACGGGGGTGATGCCAGATAGTTCATTTTAACTTCTGCGTGGACACGGCCTTCGAAATTTCGATTACCGGAAAGAATAGAGCACACGGTTAGATTGTTTTTTTGTATCGGATCACTAATCTCAGGATTTAACGGTCCTGAATTACCGATGCAGGTAGTACAGCCGTATCCAACATTATAGAAACCCAACGCATTTAAATCTTTTGTCAAATTAGCTTTATCCAGATATTCAGTTACAACACGGGAGCCGGGTGCTAAAGACGTTTTAACCCAGGGTTTGACCGACAACCCTGAACTAGCAGCGTTGCGGGCCAGTAGTCCGGCACCAACCATCACATAAGGATTCGAGGTGTTTGTGCACGAAGTAATCGCCGCAATGACGATCGCACCGTCCTGAAGCTTGGCATCAGCAGAGACATTGAGCGTATCGCCTGTTTGTTTTTTGTAACTATCGATAAAGTTGGTTTTGGCGTTTTTCAGGGAAATTCTATCCTGTGGTCGTTTCGGACCGGCAATAGACGGTTCGATTGTCGACATATCCAATTCCAGTGTTTCATTATATTTGGCGACCGGTGAGTCACTGGTTCGGAACATGCCCTGTTCTTTAGCATAGGCGGCCACCAGATCAATTTGCTGCTGTGGACGGCCCGTTAACTTAAGGTAGTCCAAGGTATCCTGGTCAATCGGGAATATACCGCAGGTCGCGCCATATTCAGGGGCCATATTGGCGATCGTCGCCTGATCTGCCAAGGATAAATGGTCAAGCCCTTTACCGTAAAATTCGACAAACTTGCCGACCACACCGTGTGCCCGTAACCTTTCGACAATCGTTAGTACCAGATCGGTGGCGGTCGCACCTTCAGCCAGCTGTCCGCTCAGTTTAAATCCGACGACCGCTGGGACCAACATGGATACCGATTGTCCTAACATCGCCGCTTCCGCTTCAATGCCGCCAACACCCCAGCCCAAGACGCCTAATCCATTGATCATGGTGGTATGTGAGTCGGTCCCGACTAGTGTGTCAGGAAAAGCCTGCATGATATCGCCGGACTCGCGAGCCATCACCACCCGGGCAAGGTACTCAAGGTTAACCTGATGCACGATCCCTGTGTCGGGTGGCACTACCTTGAAGTTTGAAAAGGCTGACTGACCCCATTTTAAAAACGAGTAACGCTCGTGATTGCGCTCGTATTCCTTGTCAGCGTTATAGTCAAATGCAGTGGCGCTACCGTATTGATCGACTTGTACTGAGTGATCAATAACCAGCTCTGCGCTTTGCAGTGGATTGATTTTATCCACATCACCGTTTAACATTTTCATGGCATCACGCATTGCTGCCAGGTCAACAATGGCAGGGACACCGGTAAAATCCTGCATCAATACTCTTGATGGCATAAATGAAATTTCTTTGTCAGATTTGCTATCCGCATTCCAATTTTCAAACCAGGCAATATCCTTCTTGGTAACAGTTTCACCGTCCTCGTAGCGCAGAAGATTCTCAAGCAGTATTTTTAGCGAGTACGGAAGTCGTTCGGAACCTTTGATCGAATCGAGCCTGAATATTTCATAGTCTTGTCCGTTTACAGACAAGATGGATCGTGCTTTAAAGCTGTTGCTCATGAATTTTCCTTAAAAAAAGGTGCTGATATATTAGACAATTGTTAAGCCTGATACAATTGTAACAATACCTAGATAATAAATGACTGTATTTTAGATATTTTCTATAAAAATGTAGAGAAATAACAGTGAAAATCATTAATACCGGGATAGACGTGACAAATTTTACGACTGTGATTGTAAATAATGGAAATATTGGTGTGTTTTTAGCGTTAGGTGATGGAATCAAGCAGCTCGGTTGCCATTTGTATAATTTTAGCTCTGCCAAATAAAAACTGCCAACGGTGACCACCACACTGGCGCCATAAAATCGTGGATCTGGCTCCTGAGAGTAGTAACGCCCGAATTAAATTGGCGTTGTCTCGGTTAGTCAATATGTTCTTATCGCCTTTAACGGTTATGGTCGGATTCAGCGTGCTGACAGTTTGCTGGTAGATATCGGCCAATTTAGCGACCACGTTTTCATGGGTTTCACAAAAATATTCAGCCTGTTGACTGGCTTGTTTGATACCAGCGGTTAATGTGTCCATCAACAAGGGTTTTTTTACCAGCTTACGTTCGAGGTAAATCAGTGACAGTACATAACGGGTAATCTCCAAATCACGGGCTGACGATTTTTCAAAACCGAGTTGTACTAACAAGGTTTCCAGCCCCAATTTCAGGCTGTTCAGCCCACCGTACACATCGTCCACACTGTTAGCGTCGACCTTAAACAAACTATGCAAACAGGTGGTTACAGAGGAGTCGATAAACTTACCTTGCTGTGCTACTTGTCTAACCAGTATGCTGGCTTGATAAATGCCTGCCAGTGCAATAACCCGATCTTTTATTATTTTAGCCATGATTGATAGTTACTTAAGTAATAATTCCGCCGCCAATACATTCATCTTCCTTATAAAACACTAATGACTGTCCAGGGGTAACAGCGCGTTGCGGTTGACTGAAGGTGACCCTTACCCCACGATCTTGATCAGGCTCTACAGTGCATTGTTGATCCGGTTGACGATAACGGGTTTTGGCGGTACAGGTAAATATTTTTAAACCAGTATCCTTTTCCGTCGAATCAAACTCTGGACTAGTACCTGAAATCCAGTGCAATTGATTAGCATATAGTATATCGCTAAATAATGCAGGATGATCTTTTCCCTGGGCGACAATCAGGTGATTTTTCTCCAAATCCTTTTTGACAACATACCAGGGTTGGTTAGAGTCTCCCTGTCCACCGCCTATCCCCAGCCCTTGTCTTTGTCCGTGGGTAAAAAACGTGAGTCCATTATGATCGCCAATAATTTTACCATCAACCGTGATAATTTTCCCCGGTTTCTCGTCGATATAGGTTTTAAGGAAGTCAGCAAAAGGACGTTCACCGATAAAACAGATACCAGTGCTATCTTTTTTTGATGCCACCGGGAGAGCCAGTTCGACGGCAATTTCTCTGACCTCAGACTTCTGCATTTCACCAATAGGAAACAATGCTTGTGCTAATTGCTCTTTTGAGAGCAAATACAAAAAATAGGATTGGTCTTTATTGTTATCCAGGCCTTTGAGGAGTTTTAGATTTTTTCCAGTCCCCATTATTCGGGCATAATGTCCAGTGGCAATGCAGTCGGCACCAAGCGACAGCGCGTAATCGAGAAACGCGCGAAACTTTATTTCCTTGTTGCACAACACATCTGGATTGGGGGTGCGTCCGGCGCGATATTCATTAAGAAAATGTTTGAATACCCGGTCCCAGTATTCGGTTGAAAAATTTACTGTTCGCAGTTTAATATTGAGCTGGTCGCAGACAGCCTGGGCGTCCGCAAGATCCTCGCCCGCAGAGCAGAAGTCCTCGCGATCATCTTCTTCCCAGTTTTTCATAAAAAGGGCTTCGACGTGAAAGCCTTGCTGAAGTAATAGATAAGCGGCGACAGAAGAGTCAACGCCACCGGACATGCCCACTATAACTTTTCTGGATGAATTCACAATAGTATAAAATTATGCTTTATATTTCTTTAATAAGCTCAAGCGGGAAACGCTTTCCCTGTAAATAATCATTGACGCATTGTAACACCATCGGACTGCGTAATCGGTCTCGGTTTTCAAGTAATTCCTCATGGTTTAACCACAGCGTTTCAATAATACCCTCATCGAGAGTCCGTGTTTTCTCGAAGTCAGAAACTTCCCCGGTAAAGGCGAAGCGAATATAGGTTTGATTATTATGTAAACTTTTCCAGCGATAGATACCAATCAAATGGCTTGGGTTAAAGTGCCAGGCTGATTCTTCCAGTGTTTCTCGAATAATGGCGTCCACCAATGTTTCATTTTCCTCCAGGTGCCCAGATGGTTGGTTGATAACGGGTTGTCCATCGGAAACTTCTCTGATTAGTAAAAATTTATCGTTGACTGAGACAATAGCCGAAACGGTGACATGTGGTTTCCAGATCATTATTTATTCCCATTTAGAGCTAACTAGATTAATAAAATTTATCGGTTTAGCCAAAAAAAAGCAAAAAAATATGTTTACTCTGTATATCTGACGTTTTAGTATGCCGTGTTTTGCATGCTTCAATATGCGGCTCAGTAGCAATAGTTAACCTGGAGAGACCATGACCGAGGAAAAAATTACTGTTAATAGTGATACTAGTTTAAATGTTCCTGACCATCCCACTATTCCTTTTATTGAAGGTGATGGTATTGGCGTTGATATTACACCAGTGATGAAAAAAGTCGTCGATTCAGCGGTTTCGCAAGCCTATCAGCAAAAACGGCAAATAAACTGGTTGGAAATATACGCGGGCGAGAAAGCCACTAGACAATTTTCTAGTCAATACCCCGATAAAAATAGTCAAGATGCGTGGTTACCCCCGGAGACCATTGAGGCTGCCAAAGATTATGTCGTGTCCATTAAAGGCCCATTAACCACCCCGGTTGGTGAAGGCATGCGTTCTTTAAATGTTGCACTTAGACAAACACTGGATTTATTTGTGTGCTTGCGGCCGATACGCTATTTTGCTGGAACCCCGAGTCCGATAAAGCACCCGGAACACACCAATATGGTTATATTTCGGGAGAATTCTGAAGATATTTATGCGGGTATCGAGTGGCAGGCGGGTAGCGATGATGTCCGCAAAGTGATTAAATTTTTAACCGAGACAATGGGTGTAAATAAAATCCGTTTTCCTGAGACCTCGGGGATAGGTATTAAACCGGTTTCCGCTGAAGGCTCAAAAAGATTAGTACGCAAAGCAATTCAATATGCGATTGATAACGACCGTGACTCAGTGACATTGGTTCACAAGGGTAATATCATGAAGTATACCGAGGGTAACTTCAGAAACTGGGGTTACGAATTGGCAACGGAGGAATTTGCTGCCACGGTAATCGATAAAGGACCCTGGTTACAGATAAGCAACCCGAATAATGGTAAGTTGATAACGATAAAAGACGTTATCGCTGATGCCTTTCTACAACAAATATTAACGCGACCAAAAGAGTACAGTGTTATTGCCACGCTAAATCTTAACGGTGACTATATTTCGGACGCATTGGCCGCACAAGTGGGTGGTATTGGCATCGCCCCTGGAGCCAATCTATCCAATTCAGTTGCCATGTTTGAGGCGACTCACGGTACGGCCCCCAAGTATGCCGGTAAAGATAAAGTCAATCCTGGTTCATTAATATTATCTGCGGAAATGATGCTTAGGCATATGGGCTGGAATGAAGCGGCTGACTTAATTGTTAAAGGGTTATCTGGAGCCATCGCCAATAAAGAAGTTACTTATGATTTGGCTCGCTTAATGGATCGCGCCCGCGAAGTGAGTTGCTCAGGGTTTGGTGATTCGATCATTAAGTATATGCGCTAGAAAAACCCTCAATATTTCATTCGGAGTTTAAATTTTCAATTTAACATACTGATAAATATAACTATATTATAAAAATTAGTGTAAAAGTTTGAATTCACTGCTTTCCAGCAGATTTTCAAGCTTATGATGTGGTATGTTTGATGTATACTATGATGGGAACTAACAAATAGATTGTTATCTTGTTATTTGACCCTATATATATCCATTAGAATCATTTTTATTGCCAGTGAGGAATTTGTTAGACAGTTAATTGTCAAAATATTAAGCCTATGAGCGAGGGTACTGATAGACCAGATAAAAATCCAGACGATGGTCTGGTCGTAGAGACGGCAAAGCCAAAACTTAAACAGCCTCCAATGTTTAAGGTTGTTTTGCATAACGATGATTTTACACCGATGGAATTTGTGGTTGAAATATTAGAAACATTTTTCAGCATGAATAGGGAAAAAGCGGTACAAGTTATGCTTCATGTTCATACCAGGGGTAAAGGAGTTTGCGGAGTATTTACCCGGGATATCGCGGAGACCAAGGTTGATATGGTCAATAGGTATGCGCGTGATCATCAACATCCATTGCTGTGTGCAATGGAAGAAGTATAAATAAAGCAGGCGCTAGATGCTAAGTAAAGAACTCGAAGACAGTATAAATAGAGCATTCAGTGACGCTCGAACCAAGCGGCACGAGATTATGACAGTAGAGCACTTATTATTGGCGCTGCTGGATAATGATGCGACTACCAATGTACTACATGCGTGCGGTGCAGATTTAGATCAGCTGCGCCAGGATCTTGAAGATTTCCTTGAAGAATCGATACCGGTACTAAAACCTAATGATGTTAGAGAGCCTCAACCTTCGTTAGGGTTTACCCGTGTACTGCAACGCGCGGTATATCACTTACAGTCATCAAGCAGCATTGAAAGCGAAGTGACAGGCCCGAATGTACTTGTGTCTATCTTTAGTGAAAAGGATTCACAAGCAATCTATTTCTTAAATAAACAGGATATCACCAGACTTGATATCGTCAACTATATTTCCCACGGCATTACCAAGTTCCAGGAAGAAGAACAAGATGATTCCATGTCGCACGAGTCAGGCGATGAACTGGAACAGGAAGTCTCCACAAAATCGGCTTTGGAAAAGTATGCATCGAATTTAAATGTGATGGCGATCAATGGCAAAATTGATCCGTTAATCGGCAGAGAACCAGAAATTTTACGTGCTACACAGATATTATGTCGACGGCGCAAGAACAACCCGATTTTAGTTGGCGAAGCAGGTGTTGGCAAGACAGCTATCGCCGAGGGATTGGCGAAAATGATCGTTGACAAAGAAGTGCCAATGGTTTTATTGGACAGTGTTATTTATTCACTAGATCTGGGCGCGTTGGTTGCCGGTACCAAATATCGTGGTGATTTTGAAAAAAGACTTAAGGAAGTTATTTCCTGTTTGCAGGAAGAAGACGGCGCCATACTGTTTATCGATGAAATTCACACCATTATCGGCGCCGGTTCGGCATCCGGTGGGGTGATGGATGCATCCAATTTGATTAAACCCGTGTTGGCATCAGGTGAACTCAAATGTATCGGATCGACCACCTATCAGGAATTTCGCAATATTTTTGAAAAAGACAGGGCACTGGCGCGCCGATTCCAAAAGATTGACATTGATGAGCCAACCGTCGCCCAAACAGTTGAAATTCTAAAAGGCTTAAAATCGCGTTTTGAAGAACACCATAAAATCACCTATAGCAATAAAGCGCTGGAAGTGGCTGCCGAATTATCGGCACGACATATAAATGACCGTTTTTTACCGGACAAGGCTATCGATGTCATCGACGAAGCGGGTGCCAATTTTCAACTACAGCCACCGGAAGACCGGCGTGAACATGTAGAAGTTAAAGACATTGAATCGATTGTTGCCCATATCGCGCGAATCCCGGAAAAGAGTGTTTCCGCTTCTGATAAAGAGTGTTTAAAAAATCTTGGTCGCGATTTGAAACTGGTGGTTTTTGGTCAGGATCAGGCAATCGATACGTTATCATCAGCGATCATAATGTCTCGTTCCGGTCTGGGTAATGAAGAAAAACCGATCGGGTCCTATTTGTTTGCGGGTCCCACCGGGGTCGGTAAGACCGAGGTCACCCGACAGCTTGCCCAGATCATGGGCATCGATTTGATTCGCTTTGATATGTCGGAATATATGGAGCGCCATACCGTTTCCCGACTCATCGGTGCACCGCCAGGCTATGTTGGATTTGATCAGGGTGGATTGTTAACCGACGCTATTATCAAGCAACCGCATGCTGTTTTGCTGCTTGATGAAATTGAAAAAGCCCATCCCGATGTTTTTAACTTGTTATTACAAGTGATGGATCACGGTATGCTGACGGACAATAACGGACGCAAGGCTGATTTTCGTCATGTCGTTCTGGTGATGACCACCAATGCTGGTGCTGAAGAGTTAGCGAAGCGCTCGATCGGTTTTTCTAATCAGGACAACTCGTCAGATGCGATGGAAATTATTCGTAAAATGTTTACCCCTGAATTTAGAAATCGCCTGGATACTATTATTCAATTTAAGTCGCTGGATCCCAATACGATTAAATATGTTGTTGCAAAATTTCTGGTACAAGCAGAGACCCAACTCGAAGCCAAGGGCGTTACCCTGGACATTGATGAACCGGCCCGGGAATGGATCGCCATTAAAGGCTACGATCCTAAAATGGGCGCGAGGCCCATGGCTAGAATCATTCAGGAAACGATCAAAAAGCCTTTGGCAGAAGAAATATTGTTTGGCAAGCTGGTCAAAGGGGGTGTTGTTACTGTCTCGGTTTCAGAAGATGAAGAGTCCCTGGTACTGGATTTTAAAGAAAAATAGTCTGGCCTCCATCTATCTGGATTTTAAGTCAGTGGAATATTATCGTGCACGGAAGCTGATTCTGCCTTTGCTTAAATCGTATGGCGTTAGCTCAACCGTGACTTCGTCGCCGGTTAATATGCGAATATAATTTTTTCTCATTTTTCCGGATATATGCGCAGTCACAATGTGGCCATTTTCCAGTTCAACTCGAAACATGGTATTGGGTAATGTTTCTATTACCTTGCCCTGCATTTTTATACAATCTTCTTTTGCCATATTACACCTGAATTAAGTACTCTGTTGTTTAATAAAACTCATTCTAGAAGTCGTTTGGAATCTGGCGGAGGCACGACCAAATAACAGCAGGCATTATAATCACAGGATCAGTTAGATAACAGCGAAAGATGATTAATTTATTATGCGTTAATATTAAACACAATATTTTAGTAAATCATATAATTCATATTAAACAGCGGCTTACAATGATTGTTTAAAAAGAGAGAGGCTTTTTAAGTCTCCATTAACTCCCAGCGATTATTAATATATTGCTCAATGGGGCGGTATTGCTTTTTATAGCTCATTTTTGGGCATTCGTTAATAAGATAACCGAGGTATAGATAGTTGAAACCCTGGTTCGCGGTTTCCTGTATTTGCCACAAAATGGCATATCCACCCAAACTATGTTTAGCAAGATCAGGATCAAAAAATGTATAAACTGCAGAGTAGCCATCTTCCAGTTTATCCATGACAGCGACAGCAACCAGTTTATTGGCAAGATGAAATTCAATAAAAAAAGTTTGCGTCCAATGACAGGTTAGCATTTCCATAAATTCCCGAGGCTCTGGGTTGTCCATGCCACCATTTGGGTGACGGTTGTTGACGTATTTTTCATACAGGCTGAAATGTTCTTGGTTAAATTCGGGGAGGCGAATGGTCGCTTCGATTTTGCTGTTTCGTTTCAGAATTCGGGACTGGCCTCGATTAGGACTAAAGTTTTTGACGGGAATTCGAACGGGTATGCAAGAGGAGCAAAACTTACAATGCGGGCGATAAACCAGTTCACCACTTCTTCGAAATCCGGAGTAAATGAGCTGGCTATAGATATGATTGTCAAACCGTACCAATGGCTGCGCATAGATTTCCTGGCTGAATTTTCCAGGTAAATAACTGCAAGGGTGCTCGCCGGAAAGAAAGAGCGTTATTTTATCAGTAATATAGTCTGGCTTGTCTGAATGCACTAGTCCTCCATCAGCGTATTGAATGAATAAGCAATATCAGTATGCCAAAAACCGCGTTTGCTGGAACCACGGTATTCATCCAGTAGCTGTACAAATTTTTCTCTGGGAATATCGATCGCACCAAATGAATCTAGATGCTCTGACTTAATTTGGCAATCAATCATTTTGTAACCCCATATTTTTAGCTGCTTGACCAGACAGACAAACGCAACTTTTGATGCGTCGCTTACCCGGCTAAACATGGACTCCCCAAAAAAAATATGGCCGAGCGCGATGCCATAAAGCCCACCAACCAGTGATTCACCCTCCCATGCTTCGATAGAATGTGCGTATCCGTGTGCATGCAAGTGTTCATAGGCTTTAATCATATCGTAGTTGATCCAGGTATTTGCATCACCCTTTCTCGGTTCGGCACAAGCACGAATAACATCGCTAAAAGCACGATCGGTGGTCACCGAAAGCACTTGCTTTTTTAAGGTCTTTTTCAAACTGCGGGAGATTTTGATGGCCTCCGGAAATAAAACAGATCGTGGATGAGGTGACCACCACAAAATAGGCTCGCCTTCCGAATACCAAGGAAAAATACCCTGACTGTAGGCGCTTAGTAATCTATCTTTTCCCAAGTCACCTCCCGTTGCCAATAAGCCATTGGGATCGTCATTAGCCAGCGTTACACTGGGAAATTCGTCATCATTCTGAATTAAATATACGTGCATTGTCACCGCTGGTAATATTGATGAAGTTGTTCTTACTAATTATTTGACAAAATGGCTGGAATATCAATACTCTTTGAAAATGTTTTGAAAAACTAGGTAGATACAGGGGAAATCAGGTTTTGGTGCTAAATCGATTCTTGGGAAATAAACAGGTTACGGTATTTTTCAGATAAATCGTGATATTCTGAGCCATATTCCATTGCATTTTCATTCATTCGATCAACCCAGAATTCGCCAACAATGGCCCAATCAGCAGAATAAACCAGCGTGTACGGCCAAAGACCGTATGTAAAAGGTGGTATGGAGGCCACAATGACAAGCGCTAATGATTGAAGAATGATGACACTACCAAAGCTAATCAAGTAGGCTTATGGTATTCGAGTGGTTGTGCTAGCAGCCAGAATGAGTGTGTTAAGGAAATATTAAAAGGCGCTGCGGAGAAAAGGCGCACTCTACATCCTACCTATAAGAAAAAGCTCCACACGTATTGCAATAAAAAATTTAGTAAATAATAAAACGAGTATTTGTATCGCAAAACGTTAATGTGGAGCTTTCTTATGGCGCAACTGAGCAATCATCCATATCGTATTCATCGAAGACGATCTCTACTACGGCATAGGGCGGGCCATTGAACCAGCTGGAGTTGTCGCTGATCTCGGTTTGCATAACCCGTTTCTGGCCATTGATCTTGAGACGTGTCACGACATGCGGCTCCAGGCAAATCGCTACCACCACCCGCGACCCGATATCAGTACAGCGCCACCGCTTATTACCGCAGAGAAATTCATCGCCGATAGAAAAATCCTTAAGCTTCATAGTCTTTGATTAATACCGAATGCTCGAGCGCTTAGGGTATTTGGCACATTAAATTTATCTCCCTTCATTCTTTTTGACTAATAAGAGTGGAAATATATGATTTTCTGTTACTCAAAAAGGTCATTAGTTCTTCGGGATAATCCTTTTTTACAGCTACCTTTACAGATTGACGAGAATTTAAAGCTTTGCGATAAGCCAGAACTCTAGGTGTCTTATCAAACACCGCAAAATCTGATATTTTTTCAAAAGTATCAAAGTATCGAAATACTGTTGGATAAACGGAATCGACCAGATGAAATTTTGCACCGGAAAAAAAAGAACCCTCTTCAATATTACTTTCAAGTTGTTCAAATTTAGTCATTAAAAAATTACGCCGTTCTTCAAATTCAGCATAACTAGTCGCACTATAAAATTGCCCTATTACATCCAGAATTGATGAACCAAATTCAATCCAAGAACGATGTTTGGCTCTTTGAATCGGGTCACTAGGGTGCAAACTCTCAGATGTTATTTCATTTAAAAATTCGCAAATAACAGCCGACTCGAAAATGACCTCGTTATCAACTATTAGTAGTGGAACTTTAGCAAGAGGGGACATCAATTCAAACCAGTCAGGTGTATTAGATAAATCGATGTACGTTCGTTTGTGAACAATGTTTTTTTCTTCAAGAACAATAATTGCTCGTTGTACATAAGGGCAGAGATTGTAACTCACTAATTCTAAATTATACTGAAGCATGTTGTTTTCCTATTAACTTAACGTGTCAATTCAATAAAAACTTATCTACGGTAACAGCACAAGTTCGAATCAATTCTTCACCACTAGTCTCTCCATTGATCGCCTATACTTCTCTGTCTTCTTCTCCCGCATACTTTACCCCAGGTAAATCATTGAGGGCTTTGAAAATTACTTGGTAAAGATCACTTCCGATTATTTGACAAAATGGGCGGAATATCAATACTCTTTGAAAATGTTTTGAAAGACTAGGCAGATACAAGGGAAACAAGGTTTTGGCGCTAAATCGATTCTTGGGAAATAAACAGGTTACGGTATTTTTCAGATAAATCGTGATATTCTGAGCCATATTCCATTACATTTTCATTCATTCGATCAACCCAGAATTCGCCAACAATGGCCCAATCAGCGATATTCATTTCATATTGAGCAAGAACGTGATCTTTTTCCAGTCCGCGTTCGGAGGCAATATCAATATGCTCGATTATTTTTACCCACTTTTTAAATGAAACAGGATTAATTTGATTTTTGCTATTGCTTATGGATTTTGTGGCTGCAGATTTATCTTCGCTACAAAGGACTTGATTGCTTTGATAAGTGCGGCTAGCCGCGACAAAGGCCTGACTGTAGAGCATCGCAATATCCGCAGATTGATTGCAACTCATTCTTTTTAACCATTCTGAATTAACGGCTTCCCAGGCAATATCATTGAGCCCAGACTCATTCAGTATTAGCTCAAGCTTTTCATTATTGGCAAGACGTGCATTGATGTTCGCCCAGGTTTGCAATGAAATTCCCATATAAGATTGTATTTCGCTACAGGCTTCTTGTTTGCTTGACGCTAGCTCTGTGTGTTGGTTGATTTTGGCATCGTTAAGAAAAGCCTGAAATTTGTCCTTCATGGTCATGGCTGGCTCCTTGTGTGTCTAATGTCGAATCTATAGTTAGTATCGTCGGATTAAACTTATGCCACGAACAGAAATAGTGACTAATATACTGAATTTATATTTAATTTATTATTTGAAATAACCTGAATAACATAAGGTTAACGTTAACACGATTTTAGAATAATCTGCATATATTTATGGCCAAAAAGAGCTAGCTAGACCGTTAATTATGCCAATAGTGAGCATATAACCCACTATCCCGATTTAAGATCGGTTTTAATCTCAACGGGTAGTTTGCGATACCCTTATTATAATTTTCAAGAGTGTTCTCGAAAGCCTTTTTGGATTTGGAAAATATTTCATATTATCCAATATTTTTTTCAGTTAGACTTAAGCTATAGTGAAGGGGGTAACTCGTGTTATTTATTTAGAAAAATTTTATTAACGGAAGCATTAAATACAAAAATATGGATATTAAAAAAACAGGTTTTGTGCGTTGCGGGATTATCGGTAGCTTCTTGTTTTTAAGTTTTTCGTTAATGGCAGCAGATGCGATAAGCAACGCAAAAAAAGCCACCCGTCTTGGACAATATAAAAAAGCATTTGAAATATTCTTATCAGCAGCACAAAAAGGTAATATCCCCGCTCAGTATCATGTCGGAACATTGTATTTGAATGGCAGAGGAATTAAAAAAGATATTAATGCTGGTGTAAAATGGACTCAGCATGCTGCGAATGATGGTTATCCGCGAGCCCAGTATTATCTGGGAACGTTATATAATAATGGTGAACATGTAAAGGTTAATGTCAAGCTAGGAAAAAAGTGGCTGGGAAAAGCCGCTAAACAAGACTATGCACCAGCGGTCGCTAAGCTTAACGAACTGGATGAAGCGCCAGTGCATGCCCATCAGAAAAAATCGCAAGTGATGCAAGGGACTCGCGAAGATAAAATTATTGTGGCTGTTCGCAGAGATAAACTGGATACAGTCAAAATATTACTTAGTTCAGGCGTTTCGGTCGACACCGTTGATACAGCCAGTCACAAAACGTTATTAATGATTGCGGCAGAAAAAGGGCATAATGATATTGTGTCTTTCCTATTAAAAAATCGGGCCGATGCGAGCAAAAAAGATAAAACAGGCGGAACGGCGCTTAACCATTCAATACGTAATAATCATACCAAGGCTGCGTTCCTTTTAATTCAGTGGGGTATTAAAATTGATGAACCTAACATCTATGGTCAGACGCCACTGATTATATCTGTTAAAGCTAAAAAGCTTTTACTGGTCAAAGCATTGGTCGCGAAAAAGGTTAATCTTAATAGCGTCGATAAAAAGGGTAACACCGCTCTTGACTATTCTCGTATGCTCGAACGGAAACAGATAGAGAAATTTTTATTGGATCATAAGGCGATCGCAAAAAGTACCTTGTCTATTGTTCGCACTAACAGTAGCAATATCACCCGTGTTACGCCAACTTATAAAAACTGGACTTTATTGCTGGAGGCTTCCTGGCGAGGACAGGAAGGTTTGGTTAGCAGATTGTTAAAAAAAGGTGTGAGTATTAATAGCACCGACGAAGATGGTTATTCTGCGCTTATCCGTGCATCCTGGAAAGGGCATTTGCACATCGTGGAGATTCTGGTTGATGCCGGTGCGGATATTAATTATAAGCAAAAAAGAGGGTTGACCGCACTAATGCTGGCGGCAAAGCATAATCACGTAGAGGTCGTTAATTATCTGCTAGCGAAAAACGCCAATGTTGAGCTACGGGATAATTCGGGGTCTAATGCCGTTATTATGGCCACAAAAAATAACAGCATAGATTCACTCAAGCGTCTGATCCGTGCCAAAGCCGATTTAAACACACGCGATAAAAGTAAACTAACGGCGCTTATGTGGGCGTCACAGAATAATAGTGTCACCATCAGTAAAATGCTTGTGCATGGTGGTGCTCGAGTGGATATGCATGATAATAAAAGACAGGTTGCCTTGTGGCACGCAGCGCTCGCTGGATCAGAAAGGGCCTTTGATTATTTGATGACAATAAGAATTGATATCAATAGTAAAAACAACGAAGGTGATACATTGTTAATGCGAATGGCCACTTCAGGTAAAGTGAGTATTGTTCGAAAATTAATTAGGCGTGGTGCATCAGTAAGGCTAAAAAATAATATTGGTGATACGGCGTTAATGGCTGCCAGCGGGAAAAATAGACTAAAGGTAGTGCAAATATTATTAACAGCCAGGTCTGATGTTAACGTAAAAAATAATATTAATAATACTGCGCTGATGATCGCGTCCAAAAAAGGCCATAGTCAGATGGTCAATTTATTGTTAAAGCATAAAGCCAGGGTCAGGATTCGCAATAAAGACAAAAAAAATGCAAGGGAACTGGCTCAGCAGGGTGGATTCAAGCGTATTGCCAAAATATTAGAAAAACATGAAAGCAATGGCGGGTTATTCGGTATTTTTTAAGTTAGATTGTTTTTTACGTGCTGCCTGTTTGCAGATTTAAACTTAATTGGAATAATTTTTAATGAGTATTACCTATAACAAAAAAAAGGAAAGATTAACACCGATAGTGCGTGAGCATTCTATAGAGCAGGTTTCACAGCCTCCGCGGGTTTCAGAGGCTTCACAAGGTTTAGCCGATAAGCTTCCCGACACCGCAAGCAAGCCACCAAAGAAAACCACGCAAAAGAAAACCAAACAAAAGCAAACAAAGCAAAAGAAAAAGCGCCCCGAATCAGTCATGCTTAAGTTTTTTACACTGGCATTTACTGCGCTTGTTTTATATGTGCTCTTCGATGGCTGGGTTAACCGGGTTGATGAGCGGTTTCTTCCCAATAAAGGCAGGGGGCTTTACTACGGTATTATTGGTGCGGCCATGATGGTGTTGTTATTGTTATATCCTGTCAGAAAGCACATGAGGTTTTTTAGAAAGTGGGGGAGGGTAACCTACTGGTTTCGGGCGCATATGATGCTGGGGATTATGGCACCGGTTTTGATATTGTATCATTGTGATTTTAAGTTGGGTTCATCTTGGAATAGTTTTGTGGCTTTAATGTCGATGTTTCTTGTTGTTTGTAGCGGCATTATCGGAAGATTTATATACCGACAAGTACATAATTTAAAAAATAGTCATCACTATACTTATGACCAAATGCGCAAAGTACTGGCGACAGAGAAATCAATTTTTGATCAAAGTTTCAAGTTGTCGGACGAGGCTATTAGTTTAATCAACAACTTTGAACTTTATTTGGGTAAGAAAAAGGGGGTTTTAGCGCATCTGATCTCGTTACCCATTATACACATGAAGGCCAAGGAGTATTCTGTCCGTTTAATATCCTTGATAAGGAAGCAGGTTTATAGCTCCCCTGAGTATCGCAATTTACCTCGACGTGCAAAGAAAAATATGTTTTTGGAGTATAAGGTGCTGGTGGATCGATATTTTAAAAATATTCGACGAGCAGCAAACTATTCGATTTACGAAAAACTATTTTCTTTATGGCATGTGTTGCACTTTCCGCTATTTATCCTCCTGATATTTAGCTCTGCGCTGCATATTATTATCGGTTTTATGTATGGCTATATTCAATTCTAATGATCGTTGCCAAGTTATAATTAATGGAAAGTAATTAAATGACGGCTCAATTGTGGTAAGTGATATCGTTAGAGCTAAAATGTCTATTTATATTAAAAAATTTTTGACGATAGTCTTAATACTGTCCTCTTTTATTTCACTCAATGCATTTGCTGACCGGGTCGAAGCGTTTGTGATGCCGGGTGAGGTGATTAAAGGGCATGCCAAGCTGGAAACCAATTGTGTCAAGTGTCACAAACGATTTGATAAGAAAGCACAAACTCGATTATGTCTGGATTGCCATGATAAAATAGACGCTGTTATGAAAAAACGTAGTGGCTTTCATGGAAAATCACCGATTGTTAGGAAGAACCTGTGTAGTGCGTGTCACACTGAGCATAAAGGCCGCGATGCTGATATCATCAAGTTGGATAAACGTAATTTTAATCATAAATTCACCAACTTTCTACTTAAAGGCCAGCATAAGAAACTTGATTGTAACAGTTGTCACCAAGCCGGTAAGAAATATACAGAGGCAAAATCGACAGTTTGTTATGGCTGTCATAAGAAAGATGACAAACACAAATTACACCTGGGTAAAAAGTGCGAAAAGTGTCACACGGAACAAAAATGGAAAAAAACCAAGTTTGATCATGATAAAACCAAATTTAAGCTGACCGGAAAACACAAGGAAATTGTATGTGAAAGTTGTCATGCTAACGAGCGATATAAAGGTATCCCAACGAAGTGTGCAACTTGTCATAAGATTAATGATGTTCATAAGGGTAAATTAGGCGACAAATGTGACGAGTGTCATACCACCAAAAGTTGGGGGAAAATGTCATTTGATCATGATAACGAAACTGAATTTCCGATACGAGGAAAGCATAAACAACTGAAATGTAAGGCTTGTCATAAAAAAGACCCCAAAGACGAGGAACTTGCAAAGCAATGTTACGCCTGCCATAAAGTTGACGATAAACATAAAAGTAATTTTGGCCAGAAATGTCAAACGTGTCATAGCGAAAAGGGGTGGGATCACTCGAAGTTTGATCATGACCGGGATACTAAGTTTCGATTGAAAGAAAAGCACACCAAGGCAGATTGCACAGATTGTCATAAAAAACCTTTGTACAAAACCAAGACCAGCAGCAAATGTTATAGTTGTCATAAAATCGATGATAAACACAAAGGCAGTCAGGGTAAGAATTGCCAGAAATGTCATAACGAAAAAAATTGGAAATCAAAAATTGCCTTTGATCATGATTTTACTAAGTTCCCGCTGGTTGGATTACATGCGCTGGTAAACTGCAAAGAATGTCATACGCAGGAAAGTTTTTCCGCTACCAAAAAAAGCTGTATCAGCTGCCATAGGAAAAAGGATGTACATAAACTAAGATTGGGGACTTTTTGTGAATTATGTCATACCCCAAATGGATGGAAAATCTGGAATTTTGATCATGACCGGCAAACTGAATATCCATTAAAAGGTAAACATAAAGGTCTTAATTGCATTAAATGTCATAAACGTCCCGTGAACAAAAAGAGTATAAAGTTGGACGCAAACTGTTCAAATTGTCATAGTCAAGACGATCCTCATGATGGAAAGTTTGGTAGCAGTTGTGCAAGTTGCCACAAAGTGTCTTCTTTTAAGGACATAGATATTTAGAAAAGGAGTATGCGTGTAGAAATAGAATATATAAGTTGTGCTTGGATTAATATTACTTTATATTAGACGCGTGTGGTTTTTTCACACCTCATAAAAATTGTTAGTGGTATATGAAGGTAGATCAGATACCGCTATTAGAGAGGTAAAGCAATAATATAAAATTGAATAGTTAAATGATTTATTTAAGACTCTATGCTAGCAACCGAAATTTAGTGTGTATTACGCTTATGGACGAAATGAAATTATCAAAAATGTAATTTCATAAATACACAAATAATTAACTGGGATAGGATTTCCCACAAAATAAAAAGCGATATCAAATGGACACTTGGGAAAGGACGCTGTGCAGATTGCATTTGAGGGGCTATCTTAAGTTCCTAGTGCTTGTCCTGCTAACCTTTACCTTTCTCGTTATCTCAAATCCAGTTTCTGCTAAAAAAGTCACTCAGAAATTTAACCACGACAAAACCGGGTATACACTTGAAGGTATACATGTCTACGCGGATTGTGAAAGCTGTCATGCGCGTGGAATTTTTAAAGGCACACCTAGAACCTGTCAAGGTTGTCATGCACAAGCCGGACGTATTACTGCTACACGAAAACCGATAAATCATATATCGTCATCTGCCGACTGTGGCCAGTGCCATACATCAACGGCTTGGAAACCGGCGAAAATTGATCATTCAAAAATCACGGATTCCTGTAATAGTTGTCACAACGGCACAACAGCTACGGGTAAATCAAAGAATCATATTACCACCAATGCACAGTGTAACGTTTGTCATAGTTCACGTGCCTGGGTTCCGGCAAACTTTAATCATAGTACTATCACCAGTGGTTGTATTAAATGTCACAATGGCACAACCGCGATTGGGAAGACAAAAGGCAAACATCCGCCCTCGAGTAATAGTTGTGAGAGTTGTCACACGATCAATTCGTTTAGCTTTAATCATACCAATGTAAGGGGCGATTGCTTTAGTTGTCATAATGGTACGACCAGTGGCGGCAAGAAAAGCGCACGGCACGTCGTTAGCGACAACCGTTGTGAAGTTTGCCATAAGAATAATCGTGCTTGGACATTTACTCACGGTTCAGGCATCACCGGGTGTAGCAACTGCCACTCGGGCCAGACAAAAGGAAAGCAAAAAGGTGCCAAGCATATTGTTACCGTAGCGAGTTGTGAATCTTGCCATAAAAGTACCAGTACATGGACGTTTGATCACAGTAACGTAAAATCTGGATGTACAAATTGCCACCGGGGACAAACAGCCGGTAGGCAGATAAACCCAGCTACTCATGTAAAAGTGGCGCCAACAGTAGATTGCGCGGTTTGTCACGGCAGTAATACATCATGGACTGTCAATGTCGTGGTAAACCATGCGAGTTTTACTGGTACTTGTAGCGGATGCCACAACAAGAACGCGACGCATATGCCTACTTCCAATAGCTGTGGTGGTTGTCATAAAACAACAAAAGGTGGATTTCTAAAAGCAAATACCAATGTCGATCATCGGCAAATTACCGTTTCATGCCAGACTTGTCATACTGGCAAATATGCCACCTCAAAGAAAAGTACAACACATGTTGCGACGACTAACGCCTGTGCAAATTGTCACAAGTCGACTGCCCAAGGTGGTTGGCCAACGAATATAAAGATGGATCATACGCAATTGGTCGGTGCGGGTGCCTGTGCTACCTGTCATAAGACCGGTGGTGTTGGGACACCAAAGCCGCAGGTACATATGAATACCACACTGGCATGTGATATTTGCCACGACAAGACCACGACTTGGGCTATCAGGTCGATCACTTACACCCATCAGGCCGGATTGACTCAAGGTTGGTTTAAACATGGTTCGCTTACGTCTTGTATAGACTGTCATGCTTCCAATGGCCTTGTGCAATGGGAAACCGGTCTCTATAAGAAGTCGTGCGCTGGTTGTCATGCCAGGCAGTACGAACCGGAAAATGACCATTTACCACCGATTACTTCGATAGAGGCTAATAAACATTGCGGTGGTACTGTACCAGGTGGTACTGGCTGTCATGGTAGAAATCGAGGGTTTTAATTAGAGAACGTATATCAATTGGATCACACGGCGGTTTAGTAACAACTAGAGACTAAATAGAGCGTATAAACATGAAATCAGTCATAAGAATAGTATTGGCTTTTAGTATAACGGTACTGGGTATCGTTAGTGGTCAAGCGCAAACTGTTACTGAAGAGTTTAACGTTTTAAAAACGCTGGAAGCACGCATTAATATTGCTGTCTCTGAATTTACGATACATTTTAACCTGCCCGTAAACTACTTGGGTCATTCGCCAACAAAAGAAGGCAAACACATTATTATTCGTGTTGCCCCAATCGGTCGAAACCCCCGGGATGTAACCGGATTTACTTCAAGTACCGCTTTGAATAATCCAATGAGTTTTGGTGGAAGGGAAGTTTTGTCCTGGACCGCGACCAAAGAGCTGCCTTTAACGGAAGTGGAATATGAAGGCACCAATATTGGTGGACCGATTATTGAAGTCAGTTTCACGCGTAGTGTTAAATACAAAGTTGTCCCAAGTAAGGATTTGCGTAGTCTGACTATTCTGGTCGAAAACGAGAAGCAGGCAAAAAGCACATCTAAGCATAACTACTTGCTTAACCTGTCGACTTCGGGAAAACCCTTTGATGTTACCAGTTTGGACACTGGAAAATTTCCAGAAAACTATGTTTTTTTCCCTACCCATAGTGTAGTCGACAACAAGTCCGTCAATCACCTGAAAGTGGGGTTTTTTAAAACCCCAAGGGATATTCGTGAAGCCCTTAAAAAGTTAAAACCCTATTATCCAGATGCAAAGGTAATGTTATCAACGGATGAGGATATAAAGGTTGCAAAACAATACCAGCGAGATCAGAAGCTAATCGCTAAAACAACACCACTAAAAACCCCCGCCCCCGGAAAAGAATCACCGGCGATAGCAAGTAATTCGCGCGATATTATGGAAAAGGCAAAGTTTACTTTGCTAGAGGGCAATTATGATAAAGCAATTGAGCAATATACCGTCGTGATTCAAAAAGATCCGAATGGCCAATATGCACAGGAAGCCCAGGAATACCTGGGATTAACCCGGCAGCGTAATAATCAGGTTGCCCATGCAATTGCAGAATACAAAAAATATTTGCAAAAATATCCGCAAGGCGAGGGCGCCACGCGTGTTAAGCAGCGTCTTAATTCCTTATTAACCGCGTCACATGATCCGCGAGGGAAATTACCGGGGACTACGACGGAAGATAAAAAATCACCTTGGCGGCTCTATGGAAATGTTTATGGTAATATCAGGTACGATAATTCTAAAACCGTTATCAAGGCTACTAATACTAAAATCAAAAATCAGACGACCACTTATGTTACCAGTTTAAATGCGACTGCCAGAAAAAGAACAGAAAAAAGTGAGACAAAAATACGATTCACTGGTATATATCGAGATGCGGATGATGGTACAAATCGCAATAACAGAAGTGGACGCGTTAACTATTTTTATGTAGACCATAAAGATAAAGTGCGTAATTATGGTTACCGTATTGGTCGTCAGGCAAAAAGTAGCGGTGGCGTCTTGGGCCGTTTTGATGGCATATCGGTGGATTATAAAATTAGTTCGCGTTATAAGGTTAACTTCGTTTCTGGTTACCCCGTCAATTTTACCAAATTTGGACAAATTGAAACTAACCGTTATTTTTATGGTGTTAACACTGACATTTCCACCAAGAATAAATATTTGACTTTTAATGTATTTGCTATCAATCAGGTTATTGATGGTATTAGTGATCGGGAGTCAATCGGTGGCGAGGTTCGCTATATGAACCCGAAGCACTCATTGTTTGCATTGGTTGATTACGACCATTCTTATCAGGAATTAAATACTGTCTTCGTTTCCAATAACTGGCGCTTTAAAAATAAGGCGGTTGTTAATGTAACTTATGATTATAGAAGAAGCCCAGTATTAACAACTAGTAATGCGTTGCAAGGGCAGACGGAAGGATCAATAAAAGAGCTTTTACGTCGACTTAGCGAGAGCCAGATCAGACAGTTAGCCCGTGATCGTACGGCGACCTACAAATCGGTATCGGTGGGAGGCACTTATCCACTTGCCCATGACTTGTATCTAAACGGAAATGTTACGGTTGCTGAGCTCGAAGGTACAGTTGCGTCGGGTAATGTTGCGGCTGTTCCTGATAGTAGTCAAGAATATTTTTATTCACTACAATTAATAAAAAACAGTTGGTTAAAGGCCGGTGATGTATCAATATTTGGTATTCAGTTTGCTGATGCAACAACTTATCAGCGGACATCCTATTCGTATGGCATCCGCTATCCTCTAACACCCAGAATCCGAATTCGTCCAAAGTTTGAATATGATGTACAGGATATAAATGACGGCACTGAAGTCACTACCTACCGCCCCTCTTTACGTGTTGATTATCGTGCGAGCAATAGATGGCGTTGGGAACTGGAAAGCGGCTATTCATATGCTGAAATCAGGAATTCTGCCAGTGACAGCGATCAGACCGATTACTTTATCAGTATGGGCTTTATTTATGATTTCTAAACATCCAATAATTGGCGCAAATCTGCGCTCGAGTTCGCATTTGTTACTGTAAAGGAATCCGACTTTGGCCGCTATAGTGTTTACTCATCAACATTGTAGTAGATTCCCCATGCGTATAAATGATCTGTGTGAAGCGATAGAAACAACCAAATGGGATATTGCACTGGAAGCATTGCTGAATGAAACCTTCAGTAAAAATCACAGGATTGATCTGGAAATCTTAAGTCAACTGTCAAAGCAATTTTCAATTCGATTTGAAGATTTGGTGGTAACCTTGTTTGAGCTTACTTTTTGTGAGCAATGGCAATATATGGATATAAACGGAACACCGCAAATGTTAAAACATCAGGATCTGGATAAACTTTATTTAAAAAGCCGGATCTACTTAGCCAGCGCTAGCCATCTTACCGGCTATTGGCAACCGCTAGCGGATAAACGATAATTTTTTAGGGGTTTGCTAACTTTTTTGTTACGGCTAACAAAGCTGTTATTAGCTTATATAATTAGTAATAACAGAGTTGTTTTATAGCTGAAACAGGAAGAGTAATATGAGCGAAAAATATCAGGTAGTCTTTAAAGGCGAGCTGGTTGAAGGCTGTGACCTGGAAGAGACCAAAGTAAAAGTAGCTGCTTTGTTTAAAACGTCGGTCGATGCGATCGATAAACTGTTTTCCGGCTCCCGAGTCGTTATCAAGGACGACCTGGAAAAAAGTGTTGCTGATAAATATTATGCAGCGTTGTTTAAATGCGGTGCGCAATGCGAAGTTATTAATAAGTCTGAGCCAAGCGTTACCGCTATTGAAACCGATAAAACTGACAAGAGCGTTGCTGACACTGATTCGTTAGAGAAAGACTCTGATCTACTGGCCCCGCCAGGCGTTATCATCATCAAGGGTGAAAAAATACCAAAACCTGTTATTGATACCAGCGCATTTTCGATGGCCGATGTCGGGGAAACGATTATCGAGGCACAAAAGGTGAAAGAGCCAGAAATAAATATCGAATCGTTGGAAATGGCGGAAATTGGGGCAGATTTACTGTCGTCGAAAGAATAACTAGTCTGTAGAATCTGATTTTTTCAATTGCCGCTACACTTGAAAATCAAAGCGCGATAAAATAGGGTTTTAATCGCCTTTAAAGTGTTAATTTATATGTATATCAAAAAACTGGGTCTCTGGCTGAAATTAATTCCGGGCTATCTAAATACGCTACGAAAACTACTGTTTATAAGCGCAATCGTTATTATTGTCTTTCCAGCAGATGCAAATACAGAAATCAGTGTAGAAGGCTGGGGAATGTTTTCAACGTTAATGATTCCTATTTTTGCACCCATTACTTTTTTTGTTCTATTACTGGATACGATAATGGCAAAGATTGTAATGGGTGAATACGAAGGCAAGCAACAAGACAAATATAAATCGATCGTTATTCTCGACTTGATTTTAGCGGGTGGTATTTTTGTTGCATGGTATCCCTATTTTGCAACTATCATGAGTAGCGGTTAAGCTTACCTAGACCCTATCAATATGAATTCAAAACTTATTATTTTGTGGTTAAGCCTGGTTTTTTCATCGTACAGCCATTCGCAGAATTTATCTAATTCAACGGTGCCCGTTGCTGATAGGCTTCCTTCGGTGTCTGTAAATGACACGTCTAAGAGCAAACTTAATAGCGTTAAAGATACACTTAGCCCGGCTCAGTCTTATCTCAGTTGGAAGGCAGCAGCAGAAAAGGGTGATACTAATTCTCAATATAATCTGGGTCTTGTTTATGAGCAAGGATTGGGTACAGCCGTTGATCTGCAACAAGCAGCACGTTGGTATAAAAAGGCATCCATGCAGGGACACGCTGTTGCAGCATATAATCTAGCCACAATGGCTCACCAGGGCCACGGAATGAAGGCAGATATAAAAATGGCGAAGCATTGGTACGAATTTGCTGCCAAAAAAGGCTATTTACTTGCTCAGGCCAGTCTCGGGTTTTTGTATGCAACAGAAAACACACCTTTTACCGATGTAAAGAAAGCGGTTTACTGGTTTAACAGAGCGGCCAAGCTCGGTCATCCAGAGGCTCAGTTTAATCTTGGTATGATGTATTCTACTGGCAGAGGAATAGAACTTGATTATATCAAAGCTTATGCTTGGTTCAATGTATCAGGATTTAACCGTTACAAAAATGCGATTGAAAGTCGAAATTTTGCGGCCGCCCGGCTTACTGTAAAGCAACTTGAATCAGCCCAGGCTCTATCGAATCACTATCGCGAACTCTACTTTAAGAAGCAAACGCCTAAATAGCACACCATTACTGCCTACCTAATAGTCAATCGCAGCCGACAATTTGTCAGCAAGCTGGAACCCCGATGGTCTTTTATATAGAATAACGAATCGTGATCGGGGTTTAAAATACTAACGAGAAAATTTATGGCATCTGCCGGATCAAAAAAAGTAATCATCGCAGCACTAATTGGCAACGCATTAGTCGCCTTTTCAAAGTTTATTGCCGCTACAATTACCGGTAGTTCGGCAATGTTTTCCGAAGGAATCCATTCTGTGGTTGATACTGGAAATCAAGCATTATTGCTCTTCGGTATTTCACGGGCAAAAAGACCACCGACGGAAGAATTTCCATTTGGTTATGGAAAAGAAATTTATTTCTGGAGTTTTGTGGTGGCGATGTTATTGTTTTCAGTGGGGGCCGGTCTTTCCATCTATGAAGGCATACATCGTATTTATGCTCCTACACCGATTACCAATCCAGTCGTTAATTACATTGTTCTGGGATTGGCGATTTGCTTTGAAGCGGTCGCATGGATTATGGCCTATAAGCAGTTTTCAAAAGAAAAAGGTTCCTGGAGTATTATAGAAGCGGTCAAACGTGAAAAAAATCCAACGACATTTGTTGTGTTGTTTGAAGATACCGCAGCAATTATTGGATTATTGATCGCGTTACTGGGTGTTGCTTTAAGCAGTGTTACTGGAATGGCAATCTTTGATGGGATAGCGTCGCTGGTCATCGGTTTGGTTTTAGGATTGACTGCATGGTGGTTAGCAATAGAAACCAAGGGATTGCTTATAGGTGAAAGTGCCAATAAGGAAGTTGTTGAGCAAATCAGAAAATTGGCACTGTCAAACGAAGGCATCACCCATGTCAATGAATTGTTAACTTTGCATATGGGTCCAGAGTATGTGCTTGTGAATATTGCCGTTGATTTTAAGGATCATTTATCAGCAACGGAAATCGAAAGTACCGTAGCGTTATTGGATACAGCGATTAAGCGTAAGCATCCGCGGGTAAAACGTGTCTTTATCGAAGCAGAATCCAGGTCAAAAAGGTAATGGTTAGCGTGCTATTTGTATGCCTGGGTAATATCTGTCGCTCTCCATCGGCAGAAGGCGCTTTTAGAAAAATTGTCGAAGATCGCAGCTGTGATGACTGGATTAATATAGATTCAGCAGGCACACATGCATATCATATAGGATCTGCACCCGATAAGCGGGCTCAACAGGTTGCTAAAAAGCGCGGGATCAATATCGCAGGACTTCGCGGAAGACAAGTTGTCTCAGCAGACTTTGAGAAATTTGACTATATTTTAGCGATGGATAATGAAAACTATCATAATTTATTAGCGATGTGCCCTGAGCATCTACACGGCGGTATATCAATGTTTCTCAGTTACACTAAAAATAATAGCGGAATTTCTGAAGTACCTGATCCTTATTACGGTGGTACAGATGGATTTGAACAAGTATTAGATTTAGTAGAAGATGCATCAAGTGGTTTACTCGATAAAATAATAACACTGAAAAATAATTAATTTTTTTTTAGTTTTAACGTTTTTTCGATTCAAATATTACTTAACATTTTTTATACTTCATAAAATAATACTGAGAAACAACTAATATTATGACAATGAGGGTAAGCTGAATTACTTTTGTTTACCCGGCGTTCGCTGCGCGAAGGCCGGGTTATCTGTTCTTATTTTATTTATTTATCATCGCCGACCGGTTTTTTGACTGAATTCGAAGATGCGTTCTGGTCTTGAACGGCGCTTCTAAATCCCGGTACGGGTTTACTTGCTTTCTTTTCGCTGACAATATTTTTTACCTTATTATCGTCGCTAACAATGGCTTTTTCTGGCTGCTTTGCGATCTTATTTACCACTTCCGGCTTGCTTGCTTTTGCACTATTGGCCGTTGTGGCTGTTTCTTTCACAGATGCACTGGCATTGCTAGTACCAGCGTTGTTTTTTACTGCCGATCTAAAACCAGAAACGGGTTTAGGCCTGGGTCTTGTCGCTGCATCAGATTGCTGTACTGGTTTTTTTTCAACAGGTGCGGATTTTTCAACCGGTTTTAGTTCTACCGGTTTGGGGTCTGCTTTTACTGCAACCGGTTTAGGCGTCGATGCCTGAGTTGTATTTTGCGATGACGTAGACGGAGAAACATTATTTTCGACAACTGTCGTACTCAATGGCTTCACCTTTTGGCCCCGATCAGCCGGTTTATTATTTGAATCATTTTCACCTTGTGTCGTATTGTTACCCTGATTGCGATTACCTCGTGCATCTTTTCTGTAATTACTACGTTGACGGTTATCTCTGTTCGGGTTGCGCTGCCTGTTAGTGGGTCTTGAATTATCATTAGTGGGCCTTGAATTACCATCAGCACGTTGATCGCTTGTTTCGTTTGACTTTGCTAGCGTATTAGCCTGGTTATCACTTTGTTGAGGCCTTTGGCTGGCAGTTTGCTGATCGTTACTATTCGCGTCACTAATATTATTTTGGTTACGATTATTCTGATTACGATTATTCTGGTTGCGACTATTCTGATTACGATTATCGCGTTGGCGGGTATTTTGTTGCGATCGCGATCGTGCCTGGCGATTCGAATTTTGGCTACGCCTGTTATTATTTTGCTGGGAATTATCAGACGGGCTAGTATTCTGGTTTTGGGCGGGTTGATTGCCACTATTTTGATTATCCGTTGCGTTGGCGTTTCTATTGCTATTACCCTGTGCATTTTGTGCATTTGAATCGCGATTGTTATTTCTGTTTCCAGGGCGACGATTTCCAGACCGGTTATTCTGGTTTCGGCGCGAGCTTGGACGCCGATTTGAATTTTTTCGCTTTGCTGGCGTCACAACCTTTTCACCAAACAATAAAATCCAGATTCGTTTGAACAGTCCAACCTGCGGACCGTTGCGAGACCGATTTTTGGCGGGTTTCGGTGCCACGGGTGGGGAGGGTGGTGACACAGTCGATACGGCGGCCCTGTCTTCTGTATATTTTTGCAAACTAGAAACATTAGTATCGGGACTAGATTCATCTTCTTCCAGTTCCATTTGATAACTGGCTAATGCACCTTCCTCTGCCTGATCTTCTGCGCGCATTCTTTTTAGTTCAAAATGCGGCGTATCAAGACTGGGGTTGGGTATAAGCACGATGGAGATGTTTTGTCGGCTCTCAATATCATGAACCATATCGCGTTTTTCATTGAGTAAAAAAGTAGCCACTGACACGGGTAACTGGGCAATGATTCGGTGGGTGTTTTCTTTTATAGCGTCTTCTTCAATAATACGCAAAATGGATAGTGCCAGCGATTCGGTACCACGAATTTGTCCATGCCCACTGCAACGTGGACAGGAAATTTGTATGGATTCTCCGAGAGAAGAGCGTAGCCGTTGTCGGGACATTTCCAGCAGTCCGAAACGTGATATGCGGCCAACCTGAACACGGGCCCTGTCCATTTTCAGTGCCTCACGTAAGCGGTTTTCCACTTCACGCTGGTTTTTGTTCTGCAGCATATCGATAAAATCAATGACAATCAGGCCACCCAAATCCCGAAGACGAAGCTGGCGTGCAATTTCGTCTGCAGCCTCCAGGTTGGTATTCAGCGCGGTTTCTTCGATATCCGAGCCTTTTGTTGCTCGTGATGAGTTAATATCGATCGATACCAGTGCTTCCGTATGATCGATCACAATAGAGCCACCAGAATGCAGGCGGACCTGGCGGTTATAGGCGGATTCAATTTGGTTTTCAATCTGAAATCGATTGAAAAGCGGAACTTTCTCGTTAAAAGGTTTAAGCTTGTGCAGATTATGTGGCATGACCTGCTTGATAAAGTCAGAAGCCTGATTAAATAACTCAGTATTATCGATTATTATTTCACCAATATCATTACGCATTAAATCACGCAGTGTGCGAATAATGACGTTACTTTCCTGGTAAATTAAAAACGGTGCTGATTTTTCCTTAGAAGCAATTTCAATCGCATTCCAAAGATGAACCAGATATTCCATATCCCATTGTAATTCTTCGACTGATCGGCCGACACCCGCCGTGCGAACAATGACACCCATATCCTGAGGAATTTCCAGCTGGCTTAGGGCCTCGCGTATTTCACTACGGTCGTCACCCTCGATACGGCGTGATACGCCGCCTGCACGTGGATTATTGGGCATGAGCACAAGAAAACGCCCAGCCAGGCTAACAAAGGTTGTTAATGCTGCACCTTTATTACCACGTTCTTCTTTTTCGACCTGAACGACTAGTTCCTGACCTTCTTTGATAGCATCTTTGATATTAAGACGCTGACCAGGTACAAATTCACTGAGAAAGTAACTTCGAGATATTTCTTTTAGCGGCAGAAAACCATGGCGCTCAGCACCATAGTCGACAAAAGCAGCTTCTAGACTGGGTTCAACGCGTGTTATTTTTCCTTTGTATACATTAGATTTTTTTTGCTCTCTTGACGGTGTTTCGATATCCAGGTCAATTAATCTTTGACCATCCACAATTGCAACGCGCAACTCTTCGTGCTGAGTTGCGTTTACCAGCATTCTTTTCATTCTGTCTTCTCACGGGCGTTCTACCATATTTACTGTGTTTCTCAGGAACGTATATCAATGTTTCATCTTATAATGGAATTCATCAGTCTTACGCCATATCCGAAAAATATTTCTCTAATTTTTGGGTCAATAGTTTAGCCGTCTACTACTTAGCGTACCTGAAACTTTTGGCGGAAAGGCAAACGCGCGTTATTCAATAATGTGTACTGCTCTGCATGTGCTTTAGGGTTGAGCAATATATAAACCCTTCTGAATTTCTTTAAAAAAGACATGTTTATATGTCCTACCTGAAGTATAGTGTCAGGTCACAGGGAATTCAGTATGTCCTTGACTATATAAGGGTGTCCGTTTCAAATTTAAAGGTTAGCAAAATTAAAGGTTATTAATTAAATCGAAATTAATTATAAAGATCATTTGTGCTATTAAAACTATAGCAGTGTTATTGCATTGCTTCAATGAAATGTATCTATCTGATTAATTTTCTAGCATATTTTGTTAAAATAAGTATGCTTTTATCAATGTAATAACGTTAGATTTCTTCTATATCGCCATGATCGATTTTACCGTCTCAACAAACGACACCGGACAACGACTGGATAATTTTTTATTAAAGTCACTTCGGGGCGTTCCCAAAAGCCGAATCTATAAAATGTTGCGCAAGGGTTCAATACGCGTTAACAAAGGTCGGAAAAAGCCAGATTACCGGATTAAAGATGGGGACATTGTCAGGGTTCCCTATATTGATGTCACTGAAAAAGCATCGGTAACGATCAATCCAGGTCTGGTTAACAAAATCAAAAATTGCATTCTTTATGAAGATGATCACCTGCTTGTTGTTGATAAACCGGAAGGACTGGCGGTTCATAGTGGCAGTGGACTCAGATATGGTTTGATCGACATTCTTAGTGCCGGTATTGGCGACAACGATTTTGTGCAATTAGCACATCGCCTTGATCGCGATACCAGTGGCTGTATTATTATTGCAAAGTCAATGGCGGCATTGCGTTCCATTCAAGCGCAGATTAATAAGCTAACGGTCGTCAAGGAATATCTGGCGCTGGTGGCCGGTAACTGGAATCCGGCTAATACCCGTGTTGACATGCCGTTATTAAAAATAACTAAAAGTGGTGAGCGTATGATGGTGGTCGATGAGGCGGGTAAACCTGCGGTTAGTCATTTTAAAGTTGTTGATAATTTCGAGATGGCAACTTTAGTGAGTGTCAGACTGGAAACCGGGCGAACGCACCAAATTCGCGCTCATACGGCCTATAGCGGACATGCGATTGCCGGGGATAGCCGTTATGGCGCTAAAGAATTTAATATCGCAATAAAAAAATTGGGACTAAAACGGATGTTTTTACACGCGCGGAATATTCGCTTTACGCACCCAGATACCGGTAAAATACTCGATATACATTGCAATCTGCCGGAATCATTGCGCACAACTATAAATTATTTGGAAGCTCAATAAAGTTAAAGTCTGTTATGAAAAAATTCAAATTGCTTGTTTTCGACTGGGATGGCACGCTCATGGACTCGATTGAGCATATTATTAATAGTCTTCAATACGCCATGCGCAAAATGTCGATCGAGGTACTTGATCGGCATGTGACTAAAGATATTATTGGCTTGGGTATGAAAGAATCGATACAAACACTGTTTCCAGTTTTGGCCCAGGGCAAACACTTTATTAGTGAATTTGTCAGCCACTATCGTGTTAATTTTTTTGACCCAGCGCAACAGACGGCATTATTTCCGGGTTCAATTCAGACCCTGGAGACACTTTTAAACCAGGACTATGTATTAGCCGTCGCGACCAGTAAAAGCAGACATGGATTGGATCATGTATTGAAAACATCGAAACTGGGTCATTACTTTAGAACCAGCCAATGCGCTGACGAGACCCGCAGCAAACCGCATCCAGATATGCTCAATAAAATTCTTGATGACCTTAAGGTTGCTCGCAAAGATGCAGTGATGATTGGTGATTCTGAATATGATTTAGCGATGGCCAGCAATGCCGGAACGGCGTCGATTGCAGCGACCTATGGGGTGCATCCACTAGAGCGTTTACTAAAACACAAGCCAATAGCGTGTTTAGATACTATAAGTGATTTGCCTGAAAGGCTAGCCAGTAGACCCTCGGCATTCGTGTAGAGACTGTCGAACTGATAAACATAACTCGAAAGGATAAAAAAATGCAATACTATATTAGTATTCGTCTCTTACTGTTAGTTTCACTGTTCCTTGTCGCCAGTACCAGCAGTGCCGCTGCGCAAAAGACCTATAACAAGGATGGGCTAAAATTAAGCTATCCCGCAAAATGGCAAATTACCGATGAGCAAAAAGGTAAAAATTATAAAATAGTGGCGATTGAGTCCGAGGATGGGGTCTCGTTATCGATGCAACTATCCGTAAAAAACAAATTTAAGTCACTTGCCCAATATGCCAAGATCGCGGCCAAACATACCAACAATCAGTTCCGACAGGGATTCGCAAAGGAAAAGAGTCTTAAGGATGTCAAGGTAAGCATCACCAGCAAATTTAGCAATGAAAAGATACAGATCAATAGTAAGCGCTATAATGCAGTGGTGGAAGAAACAAAGGTGTCTTTAAATGAGGCTACACCTGTTCTTACTAACAAAGTTTATTATTTTAAATTCAACAATGGCGATACGGATGCCTATTTATCAGTTGGCAGCGCCAATGACGATAAATCACCGCTAAAACAGTTGATACAATCTTCATTAAAAAGTTTTGAGTTTAAGGATCAAAAGTGGAAGTGAAAACAAAACAATGAATACCGGCTTACAATATTTCAAATCCTTCTTCTGCAAACATATCAATCAACCGGATTAGTGGTAAGCCAACCAGTGTATTGGGATCGCTACCGTGCAATTCTTCAAACAAGGCGATCCCCAGTCCTTCTGATTTAAAACTTCCAGCGCTGTTATAGGGCTGGTCTTTTTGCAAATAGTGACTGATCCAGCTGTCTTTTAGTGATCGAAATTTGACTTCGAAGGGCACGACGTCTGATTGTATGTTTGTAGTTTTTGCGTTTAATAAACACAAACCGGTATAAAATATAACTGTTTTACTCGAAAGTGATTTAAGTTGTTTCGTTGCGGTTTCGAAATTTCCCGGTTTTCCGAGTATTTGATTATCAATAACGGCCACCTGATCCGACCCAATAATCAGCGCGTTGGAATAATCGTTAGCAACTTTTTTTGCTTTTGCAATCGATAAGCGCTTCACCAGTGCAATCGCGGTTTCGTTTTCCAACGGGGTTTCGTCTATATCGGGTGAGGCTGTTTGAAAAGGGATTTGCAGTTTTTCTAACAGGGCTTTGCGATAGGGAGAGGTCGATGCTAATACTATCTTCATTCTTTGATTTCGATTAGCGCCTCATCCGGACTTATATTTTCGCCTTTTTCTACCCGAATTTCGATAACTTCACCGCTGACGGCGGCGAGGATTTCTGTTTCCATTTTCATCGCTTCGGTTACCAATAGTGCGTCGCCAGCTTTGACCTTATCCCCGACCTTGACCAGAATATCGATGATAGTTCCGGGCATGGATGCCGTTACATCACCCGGTTTTGATGCTTTTGGTCGCTTTCCAGCGGCTGCCACCGCGCCTGATTCGGGTAAAAGCTCGTCAAGGGTTTCCACCATAATTTCTTCGGGTATGCCATCAACGGTTAGATAGTAGGGTCGTGCGACTGCTGATTTTATTCCACTGCCCGTTAACTTTATATGATAAGACTCACCGTGCATGGAGACATTAAACTCGACAGGTGTAGCAATACCGTTGTCAATTTTAGATTCTATGGGCTCTAATGCTTCAGGAACCAAGGTGCCGTCTTGTCTCTGCTGCAGAAAATCTTTTCCGACTTCAGGAAACATCGCATAAATTAATATATCTTCCGCCGTTTTGGCTAAATCACCAATCTGTGCCGTGAGGTTATCCATCTCGTCGTTAAGTAGGTCGGCGGGTCTGCAATCGATAACGTCTTCATTGCCGATTGCT
Source organism: Gammaproteobacteria bacterium (assembly GCA_003233345.1). Classification (GTDB taxonomy): domain Bacteria; phylum Pseudomonadota; class Gammaproteobacteria; order SZUA-21; family SZUA-21; genus SZUA-21. Next base: position 40,504 of record QILK01000073.1, read on the forward strand.
TTTTGCCGGACGAGCTTGTCAACCTTACCTGGTGCTTTGCCATAACGTCCCTGTAAATATAGTTTTACTTCATTGGTAATGGTTTTATAGCGTTCGTTGGTCATAACATTGAATACTGCTTGAGTGCCGACAATTTGCGAAGTGGGGGTGACCAGCGGGGGATAACCTAAATCTTTTCTCACCAACGGAATTTCTTTTAGCACTTCATTCATGCGTTCGGTTGCGCCTTGCTCTTTAAGCTGGGAAGATAAATTGGAGATCATTCCGCCAGGAACCTGGTTAATCTGTACACGGGTATCGATTCCGGTAAATTCACTCTCGAATTGGTGGTATTTTTTGCGAACAACATAAAAATAAGCGCCGATTTCCTGAATCAGTTCCAAATCAAGTCCGGTATCGTAATCAGTATTACGAAACGCGGCAACCATGCTCTCTGTTGGTGGGTGACTGGCACCATTGGCAAAGCTAGAGATGGCGGTATCAATATGGCGGCAACCGTTTTCGATGGCTTTTAATTGACATAAGTCGGCCAGTCCGGCAGTCGCATGACTATGCAGGTGTATCGGGGTTTTAACGGTTTTAGAAAGTTGGTCAAATAACTCAGCGGTTGCATAAGGTGTTAGCAAACCCGCCATATCCTTTATGGCGATACTGTCACAGCCGAGATCTTCCAGGGTTTTTGCCATGGTTACAAATTGAGGAATACCGTGTACAGGGCTGGTCGTATAGCAAATGGTGCCTTGCGCATGTTTACCGGCTTTTTTAACGGCATCAATCGATACCTGAAGATTCCGGACATCATTAATAGCGTCAAAAATTCGGAAAACATCAATGCCATTCTCGCAAGATCTGTCAATAAACTCCCGGACCACATCGTCTGAGTAATGGCGATACCCAAGTAAATTTTGACCGCGTAATAACATTTGTAGCGGCGTATTTGTTAGCGCTGCTTTTAACTGACGCAATCTTTCCCATGGATCTTCTTTTAGAAAACGGATGCAGGCATCGAAGGTCGCTCCTCCCCAAACTTCAAGCGACCAAAATCCGACCTTGTCGAGCTTATCGCAGATAGGCAACATATCTTCTGTTCGCAGTCGTGTTGCGATTAGACACTGATGGGCATCACGTAAAATGGTGTCGGTAATATAAACTTTATTCATTAACTGTCCTAATTTATCCGGTTTGTCTTTATCGATGGTTTATCTTTATTTGGCTTATCTTTATCCGATTTATCTGCTATTTCCTGTCACTTACAGATCTACAAGCCACTGTGGGCCACTATCGCAGCGGCTAAAACGGCTGCCAGTTCGCGTGTTGGTCGGCGTACAGAATAGTTAATTAACTCAGGATGATTTTCCACAAAGCTAGTGTTAAAAACCCCGTTTTGAAACTCTTCAGAGTTTAGTATTTCCAGTTGATAGGGGATAGTTGTCTTTACGCCGTAAACGACTATATCTTTTAACGCGCGTTTGGCTCTACGAATAAGTTCGTCCCAAGTAAGCGCCCAGACGATTAATTTTGCACACATTGAATCATAATACGGTGGAATATAATAGCCAGTATAGATACAGGCGTCAGTGCGTATCCCAGGACCGCCAGGGGATAAATAGCGGGTAATCCGACCAAAGCTGGGTAAAAAATCATTTTTAGGATCTTCAGCATTGATACGCAGTTCCATTGCATAGCCTCTTTTCTCGACCTGGTCCTGAGAATAGGATAAGGGCAAGCCTTCTGCGACTCGAAATTGTTGCTGAACAATATCAATACCAGTAATGGCTTCAGAAATAGTGTGTTCTACCTGCAAGCGGGTATTCATTTCCATAAAGTAAAACTTGTCTTGATCATCGAGTAAAAATTCAACGGTGCCGGCATTGATATAGCCAACTGCCTGTGCAGCACGCGTCGCCAGTTCGCCGATCATTTGGCGCTGCTTCTCGTTCAGTTGCGGTGACGGGGCCAATTCAATCAGTTTCTGATGACGGCGCTGAATCGAGCAATCGCGTTCAAACAGATGTATGGCATTCCCATGTGCATCGGCGAGTATTTGTACTTCGATATGTTTTGGGTTAACAATACATTTTTCCATAAAAATATCGGCACTACCAAACGCTTTGGTGGCTTCAGACAGCACACGATCATAGTTGTTTTTTAGTTCGTCGGGGCTATTACAACGGCGTATACCACGACCACCTCCACCGGAGGTTGCTTTTAGCATAACCGGGTATCCAAATTCTTTAGCGACACGCAACGCTTGGGAAAGGTTTTCTAGATTGTCGTCAGTACCGGGAATCACCGGGATACCTGCGGCGATCATTGAACGTCGGGCTTCGGTTTTATTACCCATTAACCGAACTACCTTCGCGGACGGCCCGATAAATTTAATGCCGCGTTTCTCGCAGGCAGCGGCTAGTTCGGGATTTTCAGACAGGAATCCATAACCTGGATGCAATGCATCACAGCCAGTGGCAACCGCTAAATTTACTAGCCGATGAACGTTTAAATAGCCTGAAATTGAGTCGGGACCAATGTTGTAAGCTTCGTCTGCTTTTTTAACATGTAGGGAATACCGGTCTGGCTCCGTATAAATGGCAGCTGATTTGATACCGGCTTCTGAGCAGGCCCTGACAAGCCGGACCGCAATTTCGCCGCGATTGGCAATAAGTATTTTTTTTATCAAAATAGTCGTCCATTAAGCCTGTAAGCAAATAATACGTAAGATCTAAATCCGCTAAAATTTGTACGTGAATACGCCTGGAATGTCAATCAGTCTAATGTACTTGTATTGGCAGAATTTTATATTGTCAGTTTGGCAACGCAACCTGCAAGTTTGGTTATAATAGTCCAAAATCCACTAAATATTGTCAATAGTTTCTTAATTGCCTGTTTTTTCGTCGTTTGTATTCGACTATACTTTAGGCTGAATTTTCATACGATTAGAACAAATTTATATATATAATATAACTTATTGTTTTTATATGATTATTTTGTAATAATTGGATACTTGCTGAGGGCGTTTAAAATCCCGTAAAACTTATGTTTTTGATAGTACATATTAGTAACTATAAAATTACCGGTTTATGTTAGCATCGTTACCGCCAATCGTTGACGTGTATAAGTTAGCCAAGCAAAACAAAACTTTGCAAGGCGATTTAGTGCTGGATAAAATGCCGCGCATTGCCAGATTACTCTATTCTAACCAGGGAAGGGTAACGGTTAAACTGTCGTTTACCCGAGAATATGGAATTTCGATCTTAACGGGAAAAGTGAGTGCTGAGATTGAATTAATTTGTCAGCGCTGTCTGGAAGCAATGCCATTTTCAGTAGTGCTGGATATAAAGTTTGGTTTTAGAAACAAGCATGAGAGAAAAGCAGCAAATAGAAATGAATTTACAGATGATATGGATATACTAATAATTGATGACGGAAATATTCAATTAAGCGATATTATAGAGGATGAATTGATTTTAGCCTTGCCACTGGTTGCCACGCATGAATTTGACAGTTGTTCTGCTAGCCAATTCATTCGTAAAAAAAGACTTGTAGATAATGGCGATAAAACGGCAAAAAAATTGGACGCAACCAGCAAACCGTTTGCAGATTTAAAAAATAAAATGAAAAGATAAAGTTCGAAAATTAAAGTAAAGACAAACCAAAAAATTTAGCAATAAAATATACCGGAGATTTAAAATGGCAGTGCAAAAAAATAGAAAAACACCTTCCAAGCGTGGTATGCGAAGGTCTCATCAGAAGGCAGGGTCAGCAACCTTGTCAGTTGAAACAGAAACAGGCGAAACCCACATTCGCCATCATGTTAGTGCCGACGGATATTACAAGGGCCGAAAGGTCATACATCGATCATCCAGCTAGGATGGTTGAGATGTTTCTTGGAAATAACAATAAACTATGGTTTGAGTAGGCATCACGCTATTCAAATGTGGGTTAACTAATTGGACTTCAATACGGAGTGGAAGCATATCTTTCACGGTAAATCCAAAAATGGTTGCTGCATAGCTTTGGATGCGATGGGTGGAGATATTGGCCTAGAAATTATCATTCCGGCTGCGCTTAAAATATTAAAAAAACACACCAATGTAAAGTTGATTCTGGTGGGAGTACAGAGCGAAATAGAATATTTTCTAGATAAAAATAGCTATAAATCCAATGAAAAATTATGTATTCATCATGCTTCCGAAGTCGTTGCCATGGATGAATTACCGTCAATGGCATTACGGAAGAAAAAAGATTCGTCGATGCGCGTCGCGATTAACCTGGTTAAAGAAGGTCAGGCGGATGCGTGCGTTAGTGCTGGTAATACCGGTGCTTTAATGGCAACTGCCCGTTATGTTCTTAAAACCTTATCGGTCATTGATAGACCTGCGATTATTAACGCAATACCGTCCATTAGCGGGCATACTCATATGTTGGATCTGGGTGCTAATGTTGATTGCAACGCAGAACATTTATTTCAATTTGGTGTGATGGGATCTGTACTTTCAAAAGCGATTGATAATATTGAAAAACCAAGGGTTGGTTTGCTTAACATTGGCCAGGAAGAAATTAAAGGCAATGACAAGGTAAAAGAAGCATCTGCCATGTTGTCTAGTAGTAGTCTGAATTATGTTGGTTTTGTGGAAGGAGACGACGTTTATCTTGGTGGTGTTGATGTGGTCGTTTGCGATGGTTTTGTGGGTAATGTAGCGCTTAAAACCAGTGAAGGGGTTGCAAAAATGATTAGTCACTATATGCGTGAAGAATTTTCGAGAAATATACTGACACGCTTTGTGGGGTTAGTCACCGTCCCGGTATTACATGCGTTCAAGAAAAAAATTGATCCTCGCCGTTATAATGGAGCTAGTCTATTGGGATTACGGGGAATTGTTATTAAAAGTCATGGCAGCGCGGATGTATTCGCTTTTTCCAATGCGATAGAAATGGCTTTACTGGAAGTGGAAAAGTCAGTGCCCGATAGAATTTCTGATGGCTTGGAAGCGATGTTGGAGAAAGGGTAGGCCATAAAGTGATTTACAGTAAAATAACGGGGACCGGCTCGTGTCTGCCGCAAAATGTAATGACCAATGTCGACCTTGAAAAAATTGTCGATACCACTGACGAATGGATACAGGAACGGACAGGAATAAAACAACGTTATATTGCCACCGATGAAGAATCCACTGGTAGCCTTGGTGTTGGTGCGGCAAAAAAAGCAATTGAAGCCGCAGGGCTTAGTGCGGATGATATCGATCTTATCATTCTGGCAACGACCACACCCGATAAAATATTTCCAAGTACCGCATGCCTGATTCAAAAAGAATTGGGAATAAAAAATTGCCCGGCTTTTGATGTGCAAGCTGTGTGCACTGGATTTGTTTATGCACTTTCGATCGCTGACAAATTCATTAAAACCGGATCGGCTAAAACGGCGTTGGTTATTGGCGCGGAAACGCTCTCACGAATTATTGACTGGAAAGACCGAAATACCTGTGTACTGTTTGGCGATGGTGCCGGAGCGGTTGTCATACAGGCTAGCGAATCACCCGGCATACTTTCAACACATATCCACAGTGATGGCTCCTACGAACATCTATTGCGCGTTCCGCAGGGGGTTGCGACTCCTGAGTTGCATAAAAGCCACAAAAAACCCTTTATTGAGATGAAAGGTAATGAAGTGTTTAAGATGGCGGTTAAAACGCTTGGCCGTATTGTCGATGAGACGTTGGCAGCCAATAATATGCAAAAAGAGGATATCGATTGGCTGATACCCCATCAGGCCAATATTCGCATCATAGCCGCCACCGCAAAAAAACTAAAAATGTCGATGGATAGAGTTGTTGTCACCGTTGACCAACATGGCAATACCTCAGCCGCATCCGTGCCACTGGCGTTTGACTTAGCGGTACGTGAACAGCGGATCAAACCTGGGGAAACGTTGCTAATGGAAGCGTTTGGCGGTGGTTTTACTTGGGGTTCGGTATTACTTAAGTACTAAACGGCAAAAGATTGGTTGATATTAAAAAGTTAAAGTATTCAATAGTCATAAATTAAAGGTTAACAATAATGAAGGTCGCTTGTATATTCCCCGGGCAGGGTTCGCAATCAGTCGGAATGCTCAATAGCCTTGCCGATGTTTATCCTCAGGTTGAAAAAACCGTTGCTAGGGCATCGGAAATTCTTGGCTATGATTTATGGAAAATTATAAAAGACGGGCCGGTCGAAGAACTTAATAATACTGAAATCACCCAACCGGCAATGTTAGTTGCTGGGTATATTGTCGGACAATTATTGTTCGAGGAAAAAGCAATACGCGCTGAAGTTGTCGCCGGCCATAGTCTTGGCGAATATACCGCGCTGTGTTACGCCGGTTCAATTAAATTTGAGGATGCTGTCAAAATTGTTTCCAGGCGCGGTCAGCTTATGCAACAAGCGGTTAGCTCAGGGCAAGGGGCAATGGCGGCTATCTTGGGCCTGGACGATCAACAGGTCATTACCGCTTGTGAAAAAGCAGCGCAAAGTGATGTGGTATCAGCGGTTAATTTTAACTCACCCGGACAGGTGGTTATCGCTGGTGATAAATCAGCCGTTGATAGAGCGATTGAAGAATGTAAAACTGTCGGTGCTAAAAGGGCTATTATGTTACCCGTCAGTGTGCCATCCCATTGTAGTCTGATGCAACCTGCTGCGGAAAAATTATTGATCGAATTGGAGACGGTTGAGATAAAACCAGCTGAAATCCCGGTCATACACAATTATAATGTTGAAGTGGCCTCGTCTCCAGATTCAATCCGTGAAGCGTTGATCAAACAACTTTATTCTCCCGTTAAATGGGTCGATACCATCAATAAAATTAAAGCCATGAAGACGGCAGAGCTAATACTGGAATGCGGACCCGGCAAGGCGTTGACGGGGTTATGTAAACGCATCGATCGAAAATTGTTAATCAAGGCAGTCAACGACGCTGAATCCCTGGAAAATGTGCCAGGGTAAACTGGAGACCAAGTTTTGAGTAAAGATAAATGGGAAGAGCAAATTGCATTAGTGACTGGGGCGAGCCGTGGCATTGGGAAAAGCATTGCCACTAATTTAGGTAAACTGGGTGCTAAAGTAGTCGGTACGGCCACATCAGAACAGGGAGCCAGTAACATAACCGCTTACCTAAAAGAGGCCGGCATAGAGGGTCAGGGTTGCGTGCTCAATGTATCTGATCCAGAAAGCGTCGCTAGCAGTGTCAAAACCGTGTCTGAATTATATGGTGCTATCACGGTTTTGGTAAATAATGCCGGAATTACTCGAGATAACCTATTATTGCGTATGTCACAAACAGAATGGGATGATGTTATTTCAACCAATCTAACCTCGGTTTATCGTTTATCAAAGGCCGTTCTTAGAGGTATGATGAAATCCCGAAAAGGTCGAATTATTAGTATTGCATCCGTTGTTGGTTTATCTGGAAATCCAGGGCAGGCAAACTATGCTGCAACAAAAGCCGGTTTGATTGGTTTTAGTAAATCACTGGCCAGAGAAATAGGATCACGTAATATTACCGTTAATGTTGTTGCCCCAGGATTTATTGATACTGATATGACCAAAGCGTTGGGCGAAGAACAGCGAAAGCAGTTAACAGAACAGATTCCATTGGCTCGATTGGGCCATAGCGACGATATTGCCAATGCGGTAGCATTTCTTGCATCTGCAAATGCAGGTTATATTACTGGTGAAACTTTGAACGTTAATGGTGGTATGTATATGCATTAGCAAAAAGTCATCAGTTTTAGCAAATATTTTCTAATAGATGAATAAGTAACAGTTATAGATATATAGTTTTAAGATTAATAAATTACCATATATTGTTGAAATATAACAATATATAAGGATAACCATTAATTAGAGATGATGATTATTAAATATGGTAAGTTGGTTGGTATTTAACTACAATACGGCCCGCAACAAGCCTCATCTATAAATTTTAACCTAAACAATAGGACGATGATATGAGTAGTATCCAAGAACGCGTCAAGAAAATAGTCATAGAAAATCTGGGCGCCAAAGAAGAAGATGTAACGAATGAAGCTTCGTTTGTGGATGATTTAGGTGCCGATTCTTTAGATACTGTAGAGTTGGTTTTAAGCTTGGAAGAAGAATTTGATTGTGAGATTCCTGATGATGTTGCCGACAATATTACCACCGTGCAACAGGTCATAGATTATATCAGTCAGAATGCAAAAGGCAGCTGATAGTAGTATATAGAAGCATAGCAAATCAAAGGAATTCCGCCTGAATACTGGTTGATACGGAATTCCTTGTTCTATTTCAAACTATCAGTTAGTCCTTTATTACGAACTTGCATATCTTAGTCAGCGGCCTTATTCATTTGCAAAAAATTAACTGAAATTAGACGATCATCTATAGTATTTATTTCGTTAGCACAATTTCCCATGAAACCTGTGCAATTATTAGGAGAGTATTTTGTCAAATCGGCGCGTGGTCATCACAGGACTTGGTATCTTGTCTCCAGTCGGCCTGACGGTTGATGAAAGCTGGAACAACATCTTGGCGGGTAAAAGTGGTATAAGTCCCATTACCAGTTTTGATATAAGCACTTATCCTTGCCGTTTTGGTGGCATTATTAAAGGGTTCGATGCAAAAAAATATATCAAACCCAAGGATGTTAAAAAAATGGATGGTTTTATCCATTACGGTATCGCTGCTGGTATCGAAGCTGTCGAGGATTCGGGTATTAGCGTTGAAAATTGTGATGCTGAACGTATTGGTGTTTCTATCGGCTCAGGGATTGGTGGAGTCGCGTCAATCGAAAACGGTTATGATACTGTCATCAATCAAGGTCCAAAAAAACTGACCCCGTTTTTTATACCACAATGTATTATTAATATGATTTCTGGCAACCTATCAATTAAATACGGTTTTAAAGGACCAAATCTCGCTATTGTAACTGCCTGTACCACGGGTACGCATAATATTGGTCAATCAGCCCGTATCATAAAATACGGTGATGCCGATGTGATGATCGCTGGCGGCGCTGAGATGGCCAGTACTCATACTGGGATGGCCGGTTTTGCTGCGGCCCGTGCATTGTCTACCCGAAATGACGATCCACAACGCGCAAGTCGTCCGTGGGACAAGGATCGTGATGGTTTTGTACTCGGAGATGGTGCCGGTGTATTGGTACTTGAAGAGTATGAGCACGCAAAAAAACGCGGTGCAAAAATTTATGCCGAACTGAGTGGTTTTGGAATGAGTGGCGACGCATTTCATATGACCAACCCGCTTGCTGGCGGAGAGGGTGCTGCACAATGTATGCAAGGTAGTTTTAAAGACAGTGAGATCAATGCCTCTGAAGTCGATTATATCAACGCCCATGGCACCTCGACACCCGCCGGTGATATTGCTGAAACAGTTGCTATCAAAGCCGCTTTGGGCGAACATGCCAATAAAGTTGCAGTCAGTTCTACCAAATCAATGATCGGCCACTTACTTGGCGCAGCCGGTGGTGTTGAGGCTGTCTTTTCAATATTGGCTATTCGTGATCAGGTCGCACCACCGACTATCAACCTCGATAATCAAGATCCGGCCTGCGATTTAGACTATGTTCCCAACACCGCCCGAGAAATGAAAATCGATATAGTGTTGTCAAATTCGTTTGGTTTTGGTGGTACTAATGGTTCATTGGTATTTAGAAAGCTATAAATCGGGTATCGTTATATCCGCAAAAAAATCCTTTTAGAAAGATGAAGCAGGACAACTTCAAGGTCCAAGAAATACCCGGGCGCGTTCCACTACGACAGTTGCAAGCCGTTAATAAAGAACGATACCCTTATCTGCTGGAAAGTGTCATTGGCAGCAAAAATGCCAATCAGTTTGATATTCTGTTTGCGTTTCCACAAGAATCGCTGATTTTAAATAATCAAGGCTGTCTGCAAGGTGCTGTACTTAAATCTAAAGCTAAATCAAAACCGTCTTGCCATTTTCTTGATGTGTTAAATGAATGGATTGGTGAAAATAAGATAGAACATTCGCAATCACAAACGCTACCTTTTTGCGGTGGCTGGTTTGTTTATCTTGGTTACGAATTGACGCAACAAATTGAAGCCAAAGTCACCTTTTTCCAGTCCAGTGACAGTTTTCCGATCGCCTTCGCCACGCGCTGTCCTGCAGCTATCATTGTCGATAAACTGAATAACATAAGTTACCTGTTCAGTGAAAATAATTTTGTTAAAACGCTTGAAAAAATGCAAGCTGATTTACATGCCTTGCGTGATCATTCTCGACACGATGGTGATATCTCGCAAACCTGTATTGAAAAACTAAATGAAGATAACGCCGATCTCTATCTGCGTGGCGTCGAGAAGATTAAAAACTATATCCGTGATGGCGATGTATTTCAGGTTAATTATGCACGAACATGGCGGGCGCAATTAAAGCCAGGGGTTAGTGCCAGTGAGGTTTATCATCGACTTTGCGAAAGTAATCCGGCACCGTTTGCCGGATTAATTCATTGGCAAGATTACGCCATTATCAGTTCCTCGCCCGAACGTTTGGTACAGGTTCAGAATAATATCGTGCAAACACGGCCTATCGCCGGTACCCGGCCGCGGTCTGACGATGATACTCGAGATGCTGATATGATCTCGGAATTGTTATCGCACCCAAAAGAGATCGCCGAGCATATAATGCTGGTGGATCTGGAAAGAAATGATTTAGGACGAATCTGCGTACCCGGTAGCATTCATGTTGATGAGTTTGTTGTACCGGAAACTTATCAGCATGTACATCACATCGTCTCTAATATTCGCGGACAACTTATAGCAGACTGTTTACCCGGTGATGTGATCAAAGCGGTGTTTCCAGGTGGAACCATTACCGGCTGTCCAAAGGTACGGTGCATGGAAATTATTTCTGAATTGGAAAAAACGTCAAGAGGTTGCTATACCGGTTCAATGGGTTATATCAATCGAAACGGCGATATGGATATTAATATTCTGATTCGCACTCTGTTTAAAGACCATAACAAACTCACCATTAAGGCCGGTGCCGGCATTGTTACCGATTCGATCCCCGAGAAAGAACTGGCTGAAACCCGAGCCAAAGCCAAAGGCATGTTAAAAGCGCTATGTCCATAATACGCTGCTTGATCAATGGCGAAGACAAGTGCGAAGTGCCGGTTTCCGACAGGGGCCTGCAATACGGGCACGGTGTGTTTGAAACTATTTTATATAAGTCAGGAAACTTGCAGCTATGGAATAAACATATGCAGCGGTTGCGGTTAGGTTGTGAGCGTCTCGAAATCGATTTACCCGATACCCGTACTTTATATCGGGAGGCGAAAAAAATTTGTGACGATGATGATAAGCTAATCCTTAAAATAATCATTACTCGCGGTGACTCAGACAAGGGATATTTGCCAGATAAAGGTGCTAAAAGTAGGCGTATTCTCTATACCACAGCCTATTTGCAGCGTTACCAGACAGAAACCCCCCAGGGTATTGATGTCGCACTCTGTCAGCAGAAACTGACGCATAATCGAAAACTGGCAGGTATCAAGCACCTCAACCGTCTTGAGCAGGTTTTAGCCAGAACTGAGTGGGATGGCGATCAATATGACGAAGGGATTTTGACAGATCTTGATGACTATCTGATTTCTGGCACAATGAGCAATGTCTTTTTTGTTAAAGACAAGACGATTATCACCCCAGATTTGTCACTATGTGGCGTTAACGGTATCGTTAGAGAATTAGTGCTTGAATTAGCGCCAGAATTAGGATTTGAGACTAATATTAGAAAAATAAAACTGAACGAAATATCAACATTTAGGGAAATGTTTTTAACTAATAGCCTTATAAAAATATGCCCAATAAAATCGTTTAATGGAAGGAAGTTTGCAAGCCCTGGTAGGGTTACAATAACGTTAATAAATCGATTAATAAATTTCTTAAAAGAACGATAACGATAGACAAATGAAAAAACTAATTATTAAAGCAGTGATTATTAATACCCTGGTGATTGGACTGGTGGCGGGTTGGTTTATTCTTGACTACCAGGAATTTTTATCAACACCCTTGAAACTGGGTGAGCAAGGTGGTTCTCTTTTTGTAAAGAAGGGGGCGTCCTTTCGTAGCGTTACCAATGATCTGAAAAAAAGAAAGATAATATCGAGTCCAAAGTATTTGGTTTGGCATGCCAGGTTAACAGGTAAAGCCAATAAACTTCATGTTGGCGAATACATTATTCCAAAAGGCACGACACCCAGAACGTTGTTGCATTTACTGGTAAGTGGTAAAGTGAAAAATTATTCCGTTACGTTTGTTGAAGGCTGGACCTTCAAGCAAATGTTAGTCGCAATTAATAATCACCCGGAAATCAAGCAGACGTTAACAGGCCTTAATAAAAAGCAAATTATGGAAAAGATCGGTAAACCGGGTCTTGATCCTGAGGGTAGATTTTTTCCCGATACTTATCAATTTCCAAAAGACTTTACGGATGTCGAAATCTTGAAACGCGCCTACCGGTTAATGGAAGAGAAATTAAATGAGGAATGGGCAAAACGCGAGAAAAATTTACCCATCAAAACACCCTACGAAGCATTAATTCTAGCGTCGGTAGTGGAAAGAGAAACGGGTACAGCCTCCGAACGCCGTACCATCGCTGGGGTGTTTATAAGACGTCTAAGGATTGGAATGCGCTTACAATCGGATCCGACTGTCATTTATGGTATGGGTGATGCCTATAAAGGTAATATCAGGCGCAAAGATCTTAGAAAAGATACTGCACACAACACCTATACTCGCGCAGGATTACCCATTACCCCGATAGCGATGCCGTCTGGTAAAGCGATAGAGGCGGTTTTACACCCCGAGCCGGGAAAATCACTTTATTTTGTTGCCCGTGGTGATGGCAGTGGCACACACAAGTTTTCCGATAACCTTAGACAGCATAATAACGCCGTTATTAAACATCAGCTAAAAGGGCGGAAACGACCCTTTTCGTCTTATCCCGGGAAAAGCAAGAAGAAATAATATGCGCACTCGTTTCCCGTTTTTTATTTCCGTTGAAGGATCTGAAGGGGCCGGCAAGACTAGTAATGTTAATTTCGTTAAAGAGACTTTGCAAGCCAGGGGTTGTAAAGTTTGCGTCACTCGCGAACCGGGGGGCACCGCGATCGGTGAATTACTACGTGAAATTTTATTAGAAAAGCACGAGAAACCAATTAATGACCAGACCGAACTGCTCATTATGTTTGCTGCCAGAGTGCAACATGTTGAGCAAGTAATTAAACCGGCGTTGGCAAAAGGCGAATGCGTTCTATGTGACCGTTTTACCGATGCCACTTATGCGTATCAGGGCGGTGGCCGTGGTATTGACCATGACCGGATAAGCGCTTTGGAAAAGTGGACGCTTGGTGATTTTAAGCCTGATCTTACCCTGTTGCTAGATATTCCAGTAGCAGTGGGCATGCAGCGAATACGCAAACGTGGTGAACTAGACCGGTTTGAAGTTGAAGATCTTAGTTTTTTTGAAAGAGTGCGCAGTGCCTATCTCGATCTTGCCAATAAACATAACGAGCGTATCCATACAATAGATGCATCGCAAACACTCGAACAAGTACAATTGCAAATCAAAGCAGTACTTGATCGTCATTTAGATTTATCGACAGCAAAACATCCAGAGCCATCCTGGTAATGGAAAATAATTTTTATAGTGATGATCAGCTATATCCATGGATGAAAACAAATTTTAATCGCTTGTTACTCAGGGCACACAATAACAAGTTACCCAATGCGTTTTTAATTGAAGGCAAAAGCGGGTTGGGGAAAATCGCATTAGCACGCCAGTTTGCAAAAAAACTGCTTTGTACGGGTAGTGCACTAGCAGGACCCGCCTGCGATACTTGTAATCATTGTCACTGGTTTAATGCCACAACACATCCGGATTTCACACAGATTAACCCTGCAGAAAAAAGCCATGTGATCAAGGTTGATCAGATTCGATATTTGAATGATCGGATTGCTTTAAAAAGTCACGGCGAAAAATATAAAATCGTGATTATCGCTCCAGCGGAATCAATGAATATAAATGCGGCGAATAGTTTACTAAAATCGCTGGAAGAGCCACCCGGAGATACCCTGTTTCTATTGGTAAGTCACGACGCCGGGCTGCTGCCGATCACAGTTCGCAGTCGATGCCAGCGATTTATTGTACACTCTCCGAATAAATCAGATTCGATCACCTGGTTAAAATCACAATCCGTAGCTGATCCCGAGAGATATCTAGCAATGGCGAATGATTCGCCCGTGACTGCGTTAGATTTTTCAACAAGAAATATGCTCGATCTATACAAAAGCATTATCAAAGATCTGGAATTTGTATTCGAGCAACAGGGTTCTGTTATCAGCATCGCTGAAAAGTGGCATGGTTATGACTTGCAGCCAGTGTTAACTTGGATGGGGCAATGGATTAGGGAAAGCATTAAGGCACAGCTGTTAGGTACCAAGTCGCCACAAAAGTCGCCGCTATTCAATATTAAAATGGATCTGCCGTTAATGTTTAGAGCATATACGCAAACGATACAGGCGAGTCATTTGCTTAAGACGGCTGTCAATAAACAAATGATACTGGAATCCTTGCTTTTTACCTGGAATGGTCAGTTGCAAGAAAGTAATGGTTTAGGAACAAGGTAATCTCAATATGAAAATGCCGCAACGCCAAGGAATATTGTCGTTAACCATAAAAGACAAGAGCGCGCTTTACGCGGCTTATATGCCTTTTGTTAAAAATGGTGGTTTGTTTATTCCCACGCCTAAAGTATATAAAATTAAAGACGAAGTATTTATGTTGCTGACACTGATGGAAGAAACTGAGAAAATACCGATAGCCGGAAAAATCATTTGGGTGACACCAAAAGGTGCGCAGGGAAACCGGGCAGCAGGAATCGGTGTACAGTTTAGTGATCAAGATGGCGGTACGGCACGAAACAAGATTGAGACCTATCTTGGTGGTGCGTTAAAAGCCGATCGTCCAACGCATACGATGTAATACTACTTCGAATTAAAACCGATTTCCTTTCGTTATTTCTTCAAATCTGTAGGTGAAACCCCTATTTAGATTGCGTTTTTTAATATATCCGGTATCCTTAATTTTATTGACGCAGTAGAAGATTGATCGCTTGTGATATGACAAAAACCCCTAAAAATTCTTTACTTTTTCTAGTCCTGGTAAATTCTATGTGTTGGTGGGCGGCTTATGCCCAGGCAGGAAATATAAACAGCAATCCTAACGCAGAAGTGTCTTCTACGAGCGAAGCGAAAGCCGGTAATCCGCAGGCAACAAAACCGGATCTGGGGAAAGATCAATCAGCTATTGTTGGCGATCAGTCTAGTACCAAAGAAAAAATGCAGCAAAATCCAGATCAACAAAACCTGCAAGGTAATGCCGAAGGTACGCCCGCAGGTAGCAGTGTAGTTCAATCGGAACAACAGGAACAACAGGAACAACCATTAGATTTACGCTATGATTCTTCTACTGTCAAAGCCAAGCAACCGGTAGAAAAACCTGCTAAAAAACAAAAATTGCCGGATTTTACCCGTACGTACGGATATGATGCCAATCCCGATATTAAATTCAGACAAAAGAAAGTAGTACCAAAAACGGGCAAGGAAAAAGTAAAAGCGTTCAAGAAAAAGCTTAGACGAAAATTTTCTAAAACCACAAAAAAGGGCAGCCGATACGGTTTTCAGCGATATACGCGATCTTCGGGCAAAAAAAAGACGGGGTTAGGCTATAGTCGTAAGAATAAGAAGAAAAAGACTAAAAGCAGCTTAACTCTTCACCAGAATGGACTGAGCTTTGATCGTAAAGTTGATAAATTTAATTACCATATAGGTGTAGACGACAGGTCACCGATAACATTGCCTGGAACGGCAGATGATGAACCGACGTATATGTTTTTTGGTATTGGGAAAGCATTTTAGCAGTCGACAGCCGGGCTTTATCAACGTAGTTCTTTCGAATATTATCTGGACTGCTATAATCAAGTATAATTAATTGTGGGTTTAAGAGAATTTTTCACCACTGATTTTAGAGAGTAGCAGAACGATTATGGCATATTTGATAAACAAAAAAGGCGGTGGCGCGCCGATACAATTTCCCATCGAGAAATCACGGACAACACTTGGCAGACATAAAGATAATGATATCTGTGTGGATGATTCACTCGTGAGTAAGACGCATCTTTTTATTGAAATTAAAGAAACTGAAAAAGACTGTGTCGAATTTTATATAGAAGATCTTGGCAGTACTAATCAGACTTTCGTTAACAATCGAAAAATAACCCGAAAAAAACTGCGAAATAACGATGTTATTCGGGTTGGTATTACGTTGTTTGTCTTTATCGAATACGAAGAGCAGTCCTATGATACGACCGCAATTATCAAAAAATCATGGATTCCGGGTGTCTACTATACCAATAAAAAAAAGGATTCTAAGAAAGACAATTAGTGTAGATATTCCTTTCATTTAAATTTGCTGGCTATGTCCAGCCATATCGCGGTAAAATTAAACTATAAAACTCAAAATACCTAGTGGATAAATAGGCCAGTAAATTTTGTTATATGTTTGTTTTCCCACTATTGTTACATGGTTAAGCTATAAAAAATAGTACGCTAATTTATATCAATTCAGCATCCCTCTAAAAATCACGAGGTGAAAGAATTGCTTGTTAATTTGGAGGTTAATAATGTTATATCGAATTCGAATGCAGCGCTATGTTGCGATGGCTATAGTCACTACTTTATTCTTACTGTCGGCCAGTTGTGCCCAGGATGGAAAAAAGGAAAGAAGTGGACGCGTGGTTGGTGGCATACTGGGTGCTGTTGCAGGGGCCGCTCTTGGTGGAAAGAATCACCGTGGTGTTGGGGCAGTATTAGGGGCTGTTGCCGGTAGCATGATCGGTGGTAGTGTTGGTAAATCCATGGATGCCAAAGATCGGCGACAAGCTGAAAGAGCTCTGGAACATAATCAAACGGGACAGACTAGTGCCTGGAAAAATCCGGATACGGGCAACTCGTATCGAGTCACACCAGTCAAAACCTATAGGAGTGTGGGATCTGGTTTAGCCTGTCGAGAATATAAAACCGAAGCTATTGTTGATGGACGACGTGAAGTTATTCATGGACGCGCTTGCCGTACTGCTAGCGGTGGTTGGAAAGAAGATAAAGGTTAAGGTTAACAAATTCCGGCTATAAAATAACCAGATATATAATAACCGGATATATAATAAAAAGGCATCTTAATAAACGATGCCTTTTTAGGGCCAGTTGTCACGGGCTTTTATCGCTTCGTCATTAGCCGGTTCAGCAGATAACCCGCCTTGATTGATATGCACACGATAATGGGCCTTGTTGGCCAGAGGCATATAGACACTGCCACCAAACATCGTATCAAAATAGGGTAGCTGGTTTTTATATTTCTTGGTGAAATCCCAAACCTTAAGCCCAGGGTCTTTGTTAAGCTGATATGCAGTACGCCCGGAGTTACTGACTTCTTGAGTCAGTTTTTCATAACGGCCACTTAATCGCTCCAGTCGATAGATAGAATTAAACCCCAATATATTTCCTTGTGGTTTCCATTTAATGACCCGCACATCTAGTCGCCATTGATCGCCATTCACATCAAATTCATTTTTTTTGCCATCGGGTAAAACTAATAAAAGTCGATAACGTTGATTGTCGATTTTATAAGCATGGACATCGGCAATGGTTTGCTTGTATACGAGTCGATCATATGTATAGAAATTGAGTCCAATGGCAGCGAACAATGCACCAATTGACAGCATCACCACTGAAAACATTGAATGCCCGGCAGCGGCCAGTACATGTCTTTTTACAAGCCGCCGAAGTGCGGTAATAAAAAAGGTCAGCCCCAATACAAAAAAGATTATCGCTATGATCGTTAGATTCATTATTTATAGTTACGAAGATAAAAAAGATATTATGCCCTAGCTTAATACATATTGAAAATATTGTCGGGATTGCGGTCGCTACAAGCAGTTTGCAATTGACTTATATATTAGTATAAGCTAATATTTGTCGAGGTCAGATATTAGGCAAATATTATTAAATTCAGATAGATACGGTAAATATTTGAGGTAAGTTAATGAGTCAATCTAGCGATTTAACATTTCAACAAAAAAGTTTATTTCAACAAGGCTATCAGCAGTACTCAGCCAAAGAGTTAAAACAACTCGAATGGGGATTGAGATTTACGCCAGCGGTCTGTTCTGTTTTAACGGCGATTGCTTTGCTTGGCCAATCACCGGTGTTGCTCTTTGTTGTAGCTGCTCTGGGGATCTGGGCATTCTTTTTTCCGGCGGGTCATCCGATGGATTTATTATACAATCACTTCGTTCGGCACATGTTTAAATCCATCAAGCTACCGCAAAATCCCTTTCAAAGACGCTTGGCGTGTTTTGCCGCCGGTGTAATGAATGCTATTGCGGCAGTGCTTCTATTGTCAAACCTGCCTGTAGCGGCATGGATAGTTGGAGGGGTGTTGCTGGCATTACAAGCGATAGTAATAAGCACTCATTTTTGCACACTGTCTTGGATGTATGAGGGTGTGATGCGTTTATTCGGTCAATGGAATAAACCCGTGGAGCAACAGAAGGCCAATCAATTGTTGTCACAAGGTGCAATATGGGTCGACGTAAGAAGCCCGAATGAATATAGCAAGGGCTCTGTTAGCGGATCGATAAACTTGCCACTGGAAGAGCTGGAAAATAATATTGATAAGTTCAAAGCGGAAAAATGCTTGTTATTTTGTAACAGTGGCACACGAAGTCATATCGCCCATAAAAAACTGGAAAATCTCGGTATTACTCATACTTATAATATCGGAACATTAACAAGAGCCCAGAATATCGCCAATGCTTCTGTGTAAATAAATCAATCTGTCATTCCGGCGTATGCGGGAATGACAGGATGACGAACACTTTTCACATGGAATAACTTTCTATTATTTCTGTGATGTTTTAATCTGGCGGCTACCAATTTTTTGCACGGGTCTGGCATTCATTGAAAATATTTTCTTAAAGCGCTCTATTTGCGCTTTTGACATTTCGATAGGTTCTTTTATAACAATCCAGTTAACACCCTCGCTGCAAGGCGGCGTCGTCAGGGAACCGGAATAATTATAATATACATTCATGTTAGACGGTTGGATCGCCTTCCCGTTGACCATCGTGGATTTAACCGATTTTTCACCGACTTTAGTCGGCGCATTTTCCAAAATTGCGGCAAACGTTTTATTGGCTTTACCTTCCTTAATCATAACACCTATGACCGCCAGTTCTTTTTTATCATTGGCATGAACAAAGT
Source organism: Gammaproteobacteria bacterium (assembly GCA_003233345.1). GTDB lineage: Bacteria > Pseudomonadota > Gammaproteobacteria > SZUA-21 > SZUA-21 > SZUA-21. Next base: position 59,883 of record QILK01000073.1, read on the forward strand.
GTGCTTCGATTGGAAATGTTTTACTTTTAACTTTATGTTCACTGGGAGTATGAAAATGAAATTGTAATAGATTGAATTTGTTTTTACCGATTAATAATGTACTGCCAGCTTTATAATTTACCTGCAAAGTATGGCCATTATTAACGATATTCAAAGGAGTATCGGCATAATTAAAGGTTAATTTTTTTGTTTCTTCTTTTTTGACATTAACAATATCAATAGGTGACTGCTTTAATCCTTTTTTACAAAGATGAAATTTTTTGTCTAAGTCTCCCCAGTTTGATGGGCCAGCTTTTCCGTTATAGCCCCAATGAACGCCTTTGGCAAAGCTGCTTGTAGATGCAAATATACATAGCACTAATAAACAGATTTTATTAATCGATCTGGTTCTCATAGTTATCCTCTAAGTAAAAACAAACGTTTAGGTGTTTTTAGATTATTGGCACCATCGTTTCGAGAAAGGGATTGCAACCGAGAAATGATTTGCTGTTTTGAGCGCCCCGTCCGACACAATAACGCCACGGTTATAGTTTATTTTCTGAAAACGCATTATAAGAATTGACAACTATAGATTCAAGAAAAATCTGACGTGAAATGCTCCGTAATCATTACCAAATGTTAATGTCCTTGATACATTTCCTCTATTTTGCTTGCATACTTTGCATTGATTTGCTTACGACGCAACTTAAGCGTGGGTGTTAACATACCGTTTTCGATTGACCAGGGCTCTTGACACAGTGCGACATTATGTATTTGTGCATAACCTGGAAACTCCTTAATTCGATTTTTAATTTGCTGCAGAAATATTTTGTTTCTTTTTTCGACAGGAATATTGAATAAGTCTTTATTTTCATTGGCTGGATCTTGCTTCCACGCGTCATTATTTGCCACAATCAGTGCGGTTAGATAGGGCCGTTGTTCGCCAATAAGCATTACCTGTTCGATTAAAATGTCTTGTTGAATGGCCATTTCCAGATCAGAGGGAGGTACTTTTTCGCCATTAGACATAACAATAATTTCTTTTAGTCTACCGGTAATAAATATATGTTTATCACGTATTTCGACGATATCGCCAGTCGACAACCAGCCTTCATGATCAATCAGTTCGTCGGTTGCATTCTTGTTGTTTAGGTAACCCATCATAACGGAAGGTCCACGGACCATCAGTTCACCGACATCGCTGGTTTTAACTTCTACGCCTGGTAATGGTATACCAACACTTTCAGGAATATTGTTTTGAAGACGGTTAACGCTAATAATAGGGCTGTGTTCTGTTAAACCGTAACCTTGTAAAATAGGTAAACCGAGTCCAATAAACATGCGTGATATCTGTGGGGAGAGTGCGGCGCCACCGCAAATACACAATCGAATACTACCGCCAAACTTGGCTAGTATTTTCTTCGATACCAGTTTCCGAAGTATGGGTAACATTAAGAATGATGCATGCCAGCTGCCTCGTTTTTGTTTCGATAAAAATTGCTGATAACCGATCTCGACAGCGTCAGTAAAAAGATTCCTGGCGGTATTGGACTTCCCCAGTAATTGCTCCTGAATCTTGTTATGAATTCTTTCGAAAATACGTGGTACAGTTATCATGACAGTCGGCTTAGTGGTCAGCATATCTTCCGCTAAATCAGCAATAGAACGTGCATACGATACACTAGCGTTAGCGCAGATGGGTAGGTAATATCCAACAGTACGCTCAAAAGTGTGGCATAGCGGCAAGAAAGACACAAACCGATCTGAAGGGTATATCGTGACGCTATTCAGCGCGCCTTTTATATTCCACAAGATGTTTCGATGGCTTAACATAACACCTTTAGGTCGACCGGTAGTCCCAGAGGTATAGACGACGGTTGCCAATGCGTCGGATTTAATATCGCTGTGCTTCAGCTCACATTTATCTTTTGGTAACCAGTCACTGATCCAGCGTAAACGGGTATCGTGTGGTGCGCCGGTCATGGATGATAATGAAAGAATACGTTTCAAACTAGTCACATTATTTAGTGTTTTATAAAATTCATTCCACTGCTCATCATTGTCAATTAGCAATAACTGCACATTGGCGTCATTTAGAATATAGGATACGTTATCAGGTCTGTCTTCGGTATAGAGCGGGATAACCACTAAACCCATACTCAATGCAGCGATATCAAATATGGCCCACTCACGGCAATTGCGTATCATAATTGCGACGGCATCACCGGCGATAAGTTGTTCGCTTTTGAATGCTGCTTGCCAACACGCGATATCATCGGCTACATCAGCCCAACTATAGTTTCCCCACAAACCCGTAGACTCATCATACTGTTTGTAGGCGAGTGAGGCGGGTGATCGATTAAGACGTTCGCAAAATAGTTGAAACAAATTGTCGATTGAATCTGTATCGATATAGTCTGTAACATCCTTCATATTTTTTTTCCGTACTTTGGGTTGGTCCTTGGTATTTTTGACAAGCGTTCGGGATACGTTATGAAATTTGGCAATATTCATAATAACTCACGAAGCCTTTTTGACCGAATCCCAACCGGAATCGGGGTGAAAGCGATCGCCAAATGCTTGCTCCAGTTCTTTAAAATGTTCAATCTGGGTTTCGAATCCAATTTTTTCCGAGTAATGCATCGGACCACCGCGGAAGGGCGCAAAACCAGTCCCATAGACAATACCGGCATCGAGTAAATCTGAAGAGGACACGACTTTCTCACGCAAGCAAGTCATGGCTTCATTTAGCAAACGAAATACTAGGCGTTCGCGGATAACTTTATCGGGTTTATCATCGTTGACAGTACTATTGCGAATAAGCTTAGCATTCTTATACCGATAAAATCCAATGCCCGATTTTTTACCCAATTCTTTAGCGACCACCTTGTCTTTTAATAGTTGTGGAACCTTGCCACCCAATCGCTGCGATAGTATTTCTGCAACTGAAAGACAAATATCTAAGCCGACAGTATCGGCTAGTTCTACCGGGCCCATTTTCATTCCAAAATCAATGGCCACAGCATCAATCGTCTCGGGTGCCACACCTTCCGCCAGCAGTTCAACCGCTTCGAGTAAATATGGCATTAAAATTCGATTGATGAGAAATCCCGGCGTACTTTGCACCGGCAATGGCAGTTTGCCGATTTGTCTGGCAAACGCGGCAACCGCTTTAACACTATCAGGGTCACTCTGTTGTGTTGATACGATTTCAATTAGCATCATCTGCGCTACCGGGTTAAAAAAGTGAAGCCCGACCAGGCGATTTGGAAATTTTAACGCCGTGCCCAGTTCTTCGAGCGGAATGCTTGAGGTATTGCTTACCAGTAAAGCGCCTTCTTTCATTTGTGGTTCAATGACTTTATATAACGCATGTTTGGCTTCTTTATTTTCGTAAATTGCTTCAATGATAATATCCGCTTCCTTAACGCCCAGTCCTTTTTCATCGGGAATCAGTTGGTCCATGGCTTGTTGTATTAATCGCGGTTTTTTCAGGCGTCTTTTAAAAAGTTGATAGGCACGCTTAATGGCAGGCGCGATGACCGCCGCAGACCGGTCTTGTAAAGTCACCTTTAATCCTTTTAATGCACACCATGCCGCGATATCCCCACCCATGACGCCAGCACCGACAACGTGAACCTGTTTCGCTCTGAAGTCACTTTGATTACCTTGTGCTTTAAGTTTTTCTTGTAAAAAGAAAATCCGGACCAGGTTTTGCGCGGTTTCACTGACCAGTAATTTTGAGATTGACTTGGCTTCTTTTAACGTCATTACATCCTTATCGTGTGAGTGATTTTTCCATAATTCAATAATGGCAAAGGGCGCAGGGTAATGCTTCCGCGAAACTTTTTTCGATACTTTTTTTGTCAGTAGTGTTGCAACCAGCGGACGTACAGGTTTTAAACTAAGTAATTTATTAATCAGTGGTAATCTGGGTTTTTTCGGAGGATTTTTAACAACCTGAACAGCAGCGGTCAACAGATGGCGTCTGGGAGTTGTATAATCAACCAGACCGATTTTTCTAGCCGCCCGTGCCGAAACCGGCCGGCCGACCAACATCATATTCATGCTTGTGAATACGCCTACCAGCCCAGGCAAACGCACGGTACCGCCAAATCCAGGATGGATACCAAGATTGACTTCGGGTAAGCCTAACCGGGTTTTATCATCGTCGCAGGCAATTCTGTATTGACAAGCCATCGCCAGCTCCAGCCCGCCACCCAGGCAAATACCGTCGATTAAGGCAATAGTAGGGCAGGCGATCGTTTCTATTCGGTCAAACAGCGTTTGCGATGAGCGGATATATTCGTAGACTTCATTTTCGCCACTAAATTGTGTAAATTCGTTAATATCGGCACCAGCGATAAAACTGGTGTTTTTTTCGGAATAAATAATTAACCCGGTTGGGACTGATTTTTCCAGATTTTCAATGCAGGTTTGCAGTTCCTGTAGTACCGGTTGTGATAATACGTTAACGCTTGAGTCTTTTTTGTCCAGTCCAAGCCAAACGATACCGTCGCTGTCGATACGCGTTGTCCAGTGCACAAGTTTTAGGTTAATCAGTGACATTTTTATTCTCCATCTTTGTATCTGCTGCATTGGTATCTGTTGTTATTGGCGATTTCCCCTCGGCTTTACTTGTGGTTGTTTTAGTCTTTGCTTTAGTTTCTTTTTTATCACGTTCTACTAGTATAGCGCCACCTTGACCACCGCCAATACATAAACTGGCGATTCCGCGATATTTATTGTTTCTTTTCAAGGTCTGTAACAGATGCAATACGATTCTGGCGCCACTGGCACCGACGGGATGACCAATACTGACACCACCGCCATCAACATTGAGCTTATCCTGGTCTATTTCTCCAACGGCCTGGTTAAATCCAAGCTCGGACTGGCAATAGTCTTTATCTTTCCAGGCTTCGATGCATGCCAATACCTGACCGGCAAAGGCCTCATTGATTTCCCAGTAGTCGACACTATCAAGCTTTAGATTACGTCGTTGCATGATAGGTGACATCGCGTGTACCGGGCCGAGTCCCATTTGCGTCGGATCAAGTCCAGCCCACTGTGAGTCGACTAATCGTCCCATGACCGGAAGATTGTATTTCTCTACCGCCTCTGCGCTGGCGAGTACCAGCAATGCCGCACCGTCGGTAATTTGCGCACTATTGCCCGCGGTTACTTTGCCAAAATTTCGGTCAAAGACCGGTTTTAGTTTGCCAAGCTTTTCCAGTGTACTATCGGCTCTGACGCCATTATCATGATCATGATAGTTTCCGTCCGTTGTATAGATGGTTTCCATTTCATCATGAAAGTATCCGTTTTTTTCTGCCGCTGCCAGTCGATGGTGACTGCGCATCGCGAAGCTATCCATCATTTGCCGCGAAATAGCAAAGCGATGAGCGATTTTTTCCGCTGTCTGTCCCATTGACATGCCGACAATCGGATCACTCAAACCTTTTAGTAAACCAATAACCGGCGCAAAAAAAGCAGGGCGTAGCGCAAATAGGCTTTTACTCTTGGCAACAACCCCTTTGGCTCTAAGCCATCCCGCCAACCAGTTAACCATGGCAGCATTAAGCAGTATGGGTGCCCGGCTCATTGATTCGGTACCACCGGCTAAGACCAGGTGAGCATTTCCGCTGGCAATATCGCGGGCGGCGGTGTCCAGTGCCTGCATTCCCGATGCGCAATTTCTTTGTACCGTGAAAGCCGGAACATGCTCGTCAAACCCCAAACGCAAAGCAATTATGCGAGCTATATTGACCTCGTCCGGGCTTGGCATGACACAACCGATGATGACTTCATCAAATGCGTTGCTTGGAAAAGGCAGACGTGCAATAAGGGCACGACCCGCCAGTACCGCCAGATCCGATGCGCTAAACGAACCAGGTTTTCCACTGGTTTTTAGAAAAGGTGTTCGACTACCGTCTACCACGTAGACGGATTTATTCGCATAAGATTTTTTATTGCTTTGCATTTAACGTCTCCAGGTAACCACTTCTGACCATAATACAGGCTTGAGGTTTTAACTGCTACGGGTAGCCTTTTTTAACGCGCTACTCGTACTGCTTAGCGAAGGATCGCTAGCCATCAAGCCTAGATCGGCTGGGAAATCATCAACTGCGATGACTTCTTTTCGCGCTTTAGCGGCAACCATCACTAGGTTGGCTTCAGCTTCAGTAATAACATTTAGTTTTACCGCGACGGCGAGCAGCGCATGTGATCGAATTTCCTTAAGCAAGCCTTCGGCTTTTGCTTTGCGAATTTTTTTCTCGACTTTTTCCGCAGCAATAACTTTTTCCAGTGTGGCGTCCAGTCGCCCCATCACCTGAGTGACATCTTTTGGTGCATAAATACCCTTGGTTAATCTTTCCCGGGTATCAGAGGGTGATAATAGTAATAGCGCCACTTTGTGGCCCAATTTGTCACTGGGTTTTCGATAGGTCTGGCCAAACGGAAAAACCATAATACGCAGAAAATGCGCGAGCGAGCGTATTGGATAATTGCGAAATAATTCGATCAGGCTTTCCTGAATGGTAAATAATGAATTTTCGCAAACCCATTGCAGGAGCGGCAAATCAGCTTCGGGCGAACCATCATCGCGAAAACGTTTTAGTGTGGCTGACGCCAGATACAAATGACTCAAAACATCTGCCATACGACCGGATAACCTTTCTTTACGTTTTAGCTCACCCCCCAACGCTAACATAGACATATCCGATGCCAATGCCAATGCGGAACTCATTCGGGTTAACTGTCGATAGTATTTTGCAACCGGACCCTGAACCGGTTTTTTGACAAAGAGTGCGTGGCTTAATCCTAGAAAAAACGACCTGGCCATGTTGCTGATGGTAAAGCCTGCGTGTTTAAACACAATCTTGTCAAATAGAATTTTTCCTTGAGTCGTATCTGGATTTGAAGCAGCATCGAGTTCCTGCAACACATAGGGATGACAGCGAATCGCCCCTTGTCCAAAAATAATGAGACAGCGGGTGAGAATATTTGCGCCTTCAACGGTAATACTAATCGGCAAAGCTTGATAGCTGCGGGCGAGAAAATTGCGCGGACCCAGGCAAATACCAGCGCCACCCTGTATATCCATCGCATCATTGACGACTTTACGCATCGATTCTGTTAGGTGGTATTTGGCAATTGCCGATATCACAGCGGGTTCTTCCCCAATATCCAACGCACCAGCGGTCATTAGACGCACTGAGTCGATCATATAGGTTAACCCGCCAATGCGCGCCAAGACCTCCTCGACGCCCTCGAATTTTCCAATGGGTAATTTAAACTGTCGACGAATGCGCGCATAGGCACCTATCGCCCGGGTAGCGAGTTTACTTGCGCCCGCGCTGAGCGCAGGCAATGAAATTGAACGCCCGGCGGCCAGACATTCCATTAACATTCGCCAACCTTGCCCGGCTCGTTCCTGTCCGCCAATTAACCAGGTCATGGGAATAAAAACATCCTTGCCACTATTTGGACCGTTCTGAAATGGAATATTGATTGGAAAATGCCTTCGACCTATGACCACCCCTTTGGTTTTAGTCGGAATCAAGGCAACGGTAATGCCTAATTCTTCTTCCGAACCTAATAGCTTATCGGGGTCATACAGTTTAAAAGCCAATCCTAACAAAGTGGCGACAGGCCCCAATGTAATATAACGTTTATCCCAGCTGACTCTGATGCCAAGTACATCCTTTTGGCCTTCAAACTCCTGGCGACACACGACGCCTCGGTCGGGAATAGAACTGGCATCGCTGCCAGCTTCAGGTCCTGTTAATGCGAAACAGGGTATTTCGTCGCCGCGCGCCAATCGAGGCAGGTAGTAGCTTTTTTGCTCATCCGTGCCATAGCGTAGCAACAGTTCCGCCGGTCCCAATGAATTGGGTACCATGACCGTTACCGCAGCAGTGACGCTACGGCTGGCGATTTTTTCGACGACACACGAATGCGCTATCGCAGAAAACCCGAGGCCGCCATAACGCTTGGGAATGATCATACCAAACAGGCCATTTTTCTTGATAAAATCCCATACATCTTCACTTAAGTCATGTTGCAGGTGTGATATTTCCCAGTCATTCAGCAAAGCACATAGTTGCTCAACGGGACCGTCAATAAAATCCTGCTCTTCTTTGGAAAGGCCTGGCTTCGCAATTTTGTGTAGATTTTCCCAGTTGGGTGCGCCGCTAAATAACTCACCGTCCCACCAAACGCTCCCGGCTTCCAGTGCATCCTGTTCGGTTGCGGACATGGATGGGATGATTTTTTTAAAAGCAGAAAATATAGTATTAGTGATTAACTGTCGACGAATGGGCCGCACATTTAACACGATTGCAATGGCAGCAAAAATAATCCAGGATAAACTTTGTAGTATTGTTGAATTTTTATCTATCCCTGTCCAAACGCTTAAACAAACAAAAATAAGAACCGTCCAAAGTGCCAGGGATGCTCTAAAATAAAACAGACTCCAGACAAATCCTGATACCGCCAAAATCGCTACTAAAGCAATCATACTTTGCCACCTGATCTATCGTGATGATTGAAATCTAATAAAACCTTAAGTCACTACTGGTTCGTAGAATACTATTAAGCTTAGTCAATCTTTGATCGAACCACTATTTTTCGCTCTTCTTTTTTAAGACTTCCTGTGTCAATAAATCAATTGCCAAGTTACTTACCGGATAATATAAAGCCGGGCCTGCCGCTTGTGATGGATCTTTAGCCTCTACTGGCTGAATATTTATACCATTATTCGCATCCAACTGAATAGGTTCGGGCAAATAACAATCATTTTCATCGCCATTACAAACCCGACCTTTTCGATCCCAGGGTAAACGTCGGTATATCGCTAAATCTTCAAAGCCAAGATAAGGATATTTTATAATGTCGAAATAGGGTGAATAATCAAAATCTCTTGGCGTGTAAAGTCGCTCATTGCGTTTAAAAAGCCTGACTTTCCCATTAGCCATCTTCTGAATAACCGGCATAATGGGAAAATGTACCGACGAAAACGCAGTGGCGATCAAAGAGGAGCAAACGGTTTGCGTAGGATCGCCAGCATTATGTTGAAACAAACTGGATCGCCAGCGTCTCGGTAAAATATTGTAGGGGAACATAAAGCGGGCTAGATCGAGAAGCTGGCGTACATTATAACCTTTGCCCAAGTGATCGATCGCAAAGGCGACTACCTTTTTTACGTCGTTTCGACTAATGCCATGGGGTCTACAGATACGCACATGGTCAGTTTGGTATTTACTCAGTGGAACGATGATGGTGCCTTCACCGAGCATGGCTTCCATTAACAATTGGGTATTTGGGTCGCCATCGAAATGCGCTTCGATACGCTTTTTCAATATGGGATCGTCAATATCATGCAGTCGCCCCAGATAAAGCGCTGAATGCGTCCAGGCACTTTGGGTAATGCTCTTGATGACATCACTGACTTTACTTCTGCCTTCAATCAGCAATACATCACACTGCTTGATTTCATAACTAATTCTTTCAAAGTCACATAGTGGTGTGCCCTGCAGTTCCCGGTCTTTGGTTAACCAGTGGCTAAGTTTTTTAACTAACCAGTTTTTGATTTGCATGGTATACCTCTACGTGTTAAGTATTTAGATTGCAAGTATCCCTATTAATTCAATTAGTCTAATCCAAAGCTATTATTTCGTGTTTAAATAAGGTTTTATTGCGCAAATATTCGTTGAAAAGTGTAAATAAGTATCATTTAACGATATTTAGACATTAGCACTTAAATGAATCTGGTTTTCTGTTAACGAGCAGCCGGGTTGACTTTAGGTGCCGAATCCATGGCATTAGCCCTTTAAATGCAATATTAAGTCCAAAACGTGGCTTATTTCCTCTGTTGAGTTATAGAAGTGAGGCGAAAAGCGGATACCCCCTTCCCGCCGCGCGCAGACGACCCCGCGATCAAGCAAATACTCATATAATTCATTATTGTTTATATGTTTATGTCGAAAGACAAATATCCCGGAAAGCCTATCAGGGTCATCATCGATTAAAATTTGTAAATTCGGGTGTTTCGAAAATTGCTCAATCATATAGGTGATATTGCGATTGATAAGATTACTGATGGCGTCAATGCCAGCGTCACGGATTAGCGATAGGCTGGCATTAAAGGCAAAAGTGCCAAGCGTATTTGCGCTGCCACATTCAAAGCGCCGCGCAGATGTTGCAATTTCCCAATCGCGATTATCAAAATCAAAATGTTGTTCCACCATATGCCAGCCGTATTGTTGTAACTGTAATTGCTCGCGAACAACGGGGTCACAGTAAAAGAGTGCCAGACCCTCCGGACCCATCATCCATTTATGGGCATCAGCCATCACAAAATGTGCACCATTATTTTGTACATCGAATGCCTGGGCGCCTAATTGCTGAATAGCATCGACACAAAACAAGATATTATTTTGGCGACAAAACGCACCAAGTTTTTCCAAGTTTAGTTTCAGGCCAGACGCAAACTGGACAGCGCTAACCGACATGATGCGGGTATTAGGGTCACAAGCTTTGATTAGCGCATCTTCAGCATTTTTTTGTCTAATGTCGACCAGTTTTGTATCCACATCGCGACTTCGTAACGACTCCCAAACAATGCGATTGGAAGGAAATTCCTGCTCAAGTATGACAACATTATCACCCTTTTTCCAATTCAGTCCGTAGGCAACAACAGACAATGCTTCGGACGTACTTTTAAGCAGTGCAATATCATCAGTCGATTTTGCATTGATCAACCAGCGTAACTTTTCGCGTAAATCCTGTTCTGTTTGCAGCCATTGCAAATATTGACTGGAACCTTGTTGTACATTTTCATTGGCAAAATTGATAACCGCTGCTGCCGTACGCTTAGGCCAGGGAGACACTGCTGCATGATTTAGATAAAAAATGTTATCATTGAGCTTAAATTCGTCGATAAAATTGTTCATAGTATTTTGTCAGTTTTTGGGAACTATAGTTTAGTCAATTTTATGCTGCAAAGACATAGATCAAAAACAATTAAGACTTGGTATCAAAACTGTTTAAAAACCAGAGAAAGCTCGTATGCATATAAAAGGCTCATTTCCACGATTATTAATAAAACACCTATTCAAAGCAGCACTCATTGTTTCGATTATATTTCTGCTAATACAGCTCAGTTTTTTAATCGGATTTGCTTCTAGACACGCTGAAATTCATTTTCAAAAAAACTTGTGGTTTATCGCCGGTATCGTGTTTGCAGGTTATGGTTTGCTAGCAAACATGACTTTATTTGGCTTATATGTGCGGCAGGTAGAAATAACGGAGCAGCAGTTAACATTAATAAAAAACGATACCGATACCCGTAGTATTAAACTGGAAAATCTTACCGTAGTGTATCCAGATTTTTTTCAAAAAAATCTAAACTTAAATTATTGGAAGTTATACTCAGGTGATAATGACAGCGCCTTTTTTTGTGTCGATCAGTTCAGCAAGCAAGATCAACAGCAATTACGGGATCTTTTAAATAAACATGTCGTTTGACCACCTATTTATATTGTAAGTCTATGATATTTAATAATTAATTAATCAAATTATATTTGTTATCGTTATTGACTATGATAAACTGCGCTGTATGTCTCTGCTTATTTTATTTAGTCGCCACTTTTTTGCTGTCATATTAGCGGTAACGGTTTACAGTGCGAGCAGTGCAGCAACGCCCGCTACACAATCGAATAAAGCCGATCAATTAAAGAAAATAAACCGTTATCTGCTACTGGCTGCCACCGATAGGCAGCAAGGTCAGTTTGATCGTGCTATTACTCACTATCAATTAGCAATAAAATACGCACAAAAATACTATGGCCCCGACACGCTTTTTGTATCCGGTATTTATCATTTTCTGGGCCGGGCCTATGCGTCTAACAAAGAGTATAAGCTTGCTGCTGAGACCATTGATAAAGGACTGAAAATAAAGCTAAAACATTTACCAAAGGATGACCCCAAACTGTCAGGTGATTATATAAATCTGGGTATAGTTTACCAAATGAGCGAGCAGCTAAATAAGTCGGTGACTGTTTTGGATAAAGCGATCATGATCTTAAAAAAACAGTATGGTGAAAAACACCCAAAAGTGGCGATCGCCTATCTGAATATAGGGGTGTCTTTCAAGAAGCTCGGTAACTTGCCCAAAGCGATTGACTATTATAAAAAGGCGTTAGCCATCACCGAGACCCGATTTAAACTACATCACCCTTATAATATTAGTGCTTACCATAATCTGGGTGCCGCCTATTTTCAAAAAGACGATGACGATAATGCCATAAAGTATCTGGAAAAGGCACTCAAGCAGCAACTAAAAATAAAACCGCTTGATCACGCCAAAGTAGCTATTGAAAGCGAATTCCTGGGAAAAGTCTACTTGCGAAAGAAGCAATACAAAAAAGCGGTAGTCTATTTCAAGATAGTACATAATACTAATATCATTCGCTATGGAAAAGACAACAAGCAAACACTGGCATCACTAAAACAGCTTAATACGGCGATTAAAACGCAGCTTTCGCTACCAACAAAGCAATAAGGTATCGCTACGGGGTAGGGTGAATTCATTATAAACTTTCGAAGTTAATATTCTGGGCTATACTTCATGGCATATAGAATTTGAGATGGATTGGCAATGCAACCTACAAAGTTACCTAATTATTTCAGATATGTCCGTTATACCTTTATCCTAATTAGCTTGTTAAGCTTGGTATCGTGTAATAATGTGCGTCCACCAGAACAAAGCAATGCCTCTATCAGGCAAAGCAAGTTTACACTAAAGTCACTTGAACCGATTATTCAACTAAATCGCAAACGCTTAACGTTGCGCAATCTCAGACGTGGAACAATCAACGCAGGACTCGATCTATGGATCAATGTTTATAATCCCACCAATAAAAATCTTAGTATCAGTAGGACAGACATCAGAGTAATCGTAAATAAACGGGTGATCGCCACAGCAATATTAAATGAGAGGGTAGCGCTACCCGCCAGGAAATTAATCGAAACCCGCGCCTACTTGCAGTTTCACGGGAAATATCTAACACCAAAATTTGTCAGGCGGTTAAAAAGCAGGCGAATACGATTTCGTATAGAAGCGACATTCTACTCAGTTTTCAACAACGTCGAGATACCTGTGACTGTCGTACTACATTAATGGGGGAATTTTAACGCTGATAGGGCAGATCCAGTGCCTCGGTAATAAACGCCATCATCGGGCTAATCGCTCTAAACGTTTTTACTACTTCTTTTATAAACTCAGGTGACTTAGCCATTTTTAAATTGACTTCTGTCATCGCAAAATAAGTCTTACGTTTTATATCTTCAATATGAACATGATCTTCGTCATATCCTCTAGGCGCGCGTTTGAGTCCATCGCCGGAAATGCCATTGGTTCTTGCGTTAACGCTGCGACTGTTTTTTATACGCTTCCATTGATCAGGATTCTCGACGATCGCATCTCTTATTTTATATAAGACGGAATTGGGTGGCATCCAGATCCCGCCGCCAAATAGCACTTTATTAACTTCAATATGCACATAGAAACCCGGTGCGTGAGCGTCTTTGCCGGCTTCATGTCGAAAGTGGCAGCCGACATGTTCTTTGTAGGGACGCTTGTCTTTGGAAAATCGCGCGTCTCTATAGATTCTAAACATTGATCCGCCGTGTGGCCGGGGATCAGCGATATAACAGTTTGCCAGTTTCCCCAGTTTGGG
>QILK01000244.1 GCA_003233345.1 Gammaproteobacteria bacterium
GGTCCTACCCGTGAAGCGATTGACCCAGTGCGTTATTTGAGCAATAAAAGTTCGGGTAAAATGGGTTACGCTATTGCCCAGGCAGCAATGGAGGCCGGTGCAGATGTGACGCTGGTCAGTGGGCCAACGAGCCTCGCGGTACCCAGCCGGGTCAAGTGCATTAATGTTGTTAGTAGCCAGCAAATGCTGGAGACAGTAATACATCATTTACCTGGGACAGATTTGTTTGTCGCGGCGGCGGCGGTGGCTGATTTTGTCCCCGAGTCGTTTTCGCAGCAGAAAATTAAAAAGACTGGCGAAAAATTGACACTGACGTTAGTGCCGGCACCTGATATTCTCAAGGCGGTTAGTGAGCAGCCAAATTCACCGTTTCTGGTAGGTTTTGCTGCTGAAACTGAGAATATCGAGAACAATGCACGTTTAAAGTTTGCACAAAAAAAACTCGATATGATCGCTGTCAATAATGTCAGTGACGGCAAGGCGTTTGACCAAGATGATAATGAATTATGGGTCATTTGGGAAAACGGCGAAAAACGCCTACCTTTAACCAATAAACTCAAGTTAGCACGCTGCTTGATTACCTTAATCGCCGAAAATTATCACGGAAACTATGCAAAACATACAACTTAAAATACTAAATAAACGCATTGGCAAGGATATCCCGTTACCTGGATATGCAACCGATGGTTCCGCCGGAATGGATTTACGCGCCTGCCTGGAACAACCGCTGATTATAGCGCCAGGTAGTACACATTTAATTCCTACGGGTATCGCCATCCATATTGGTGAGCAGTCATTGGCGGCGACCATTCTGCCGCGCTCAGGGTTGGGACATAAACATGGCATCGTACTGGGCAATCTTGTCGGGCTGATCGATTCGGACTATCAAGGGGAGTTATTTGTCTCTTGCTGGAATCGTAGCAAGAATACCTACACCATCGCCGTGGGAGAGCGAATTGCCCAGTTGGTTATAGTCCCTGTCGTCAGGGCGGCGTTTGAAATAGTTGAGTTATTTGACTCAACTGAAAGAGGGACAGGAGGATTTGGGCATACCGGTTGCCAATAGCTTACCAACCCATCCATTTTTATCAATTTCGGCTAGTATTTTGCTTGTTATAGACGATAGTTAAGATTGAGTTTATCCAGATGACAGGTATTGGCCATTCGACCACAAAGCCTGCCTATTTTTTATAAAAGACGATTAGACAGCTGATTATGGTAACGATAAGGAAACCCAGTTACGTTAACACTGACAATTATTCTAAATGTCATGTGGGTAAACTTAGTATCGGAACCGCGTTTCTGATTTTGACTTTTTTTATCGTTGTCTTTATTTCGGCAACGGCAGCGATTGTCTATTTTAGTGTAAACAAAACAGTAGGTGATAGTGTGTCACCTAATAGCCAGGCAGTAGCAAAAGCCTACGCCAGTGTCATTGGCAATCTGATTAAATACCATTTGCAGTCACTTGAGTCTGTTGTTACTGATAGCGAATTGCTCGCGTCATTTTCCGCAGGTGCCGAGGCTCGCAAACTACAAGAAGACAAAATCAAACGGTTCTATCCCAATGCCTATCGGGTAAAGCTGTTGACGCCGGGTGTAGGTGAGCCGGATATGTCCACCAAGCCACCGCTAAGTGAAGCATGTCTTTTTTTGCAGCAGCAAGCCGAGCAGGGGCGCCAACCCTATGTTGATATCCATGGGTCCCCAACAGTGCATATAGACATGCTGCGTTCAGTCGTAGACCCACAAACGGCAAAACAGGTGGGCCATGTTTTGGTGACGTTAAGACTAAAGACCTTACGGGAAAACTTGGCGCAGTTTGTTGCCACCGGTTATGCGGAGCTACAGCAGATTGCTAGAGGCAAAGTCACTATATTAATAAGTGTGGGCAAAAAAGAGTTTAAAAAATATATCCCCACATCGCCAGAACGAGTGGCTGGAACCAAGTGGACAGTGCAGTACTGGTCAAATCCGGAAGGAAGCCCAATTAATAAAGGCAATCAGTTGATTTTCTGGGGCAGCTTTGCTTTAGTCGCCACTTTACTATTATTGATCGCTTTGATACTTTATAAGACCTTGGCAGGGCGTCTGCAAAAAGATGCCACGACTATAGTTAATCTGTTTAAAGATATTGAAGACCGGGATTTAGCCGAAAGCTATGTTGCCAATTTGGGTGATCTGAAATCGACGATGGAAGATCTCGCAAAGATGGCTTACGAATATGTTAAAAAAGATGATAACGTTGGCGAAGTCAGAAACGATTATGTCGATAAACAGGCTAAAGCGGCGATAAATAACCAGTCGAAACCCTTGCCAGTAAATCCCAGGCCGCCGATGAGTCCCCCGCCGGATTCACTGCAACCGTTAGACA
This sequence comes from Gammaproteobacteria bacterium, assembly GCA_003233345.1. Lineage (GTDB taxonomy): Bacteria > Pseudomonadota > Gammaproteobacteria > SZUA-21 > SZUA-21 > SZUA-21. Next base: position 2,375 of record QILK01000244.1, read on the forward strand.
AAGCAGAAACCCAGGTGTCTGTGACAAAAAAACAGGATAATGTTCCCAATAACGATTTAGATGAGGTTTTAAATTTTACGATGGATTCTTTGCAAATAGATCAAGAGACTGAAAAAAAAACTGAAATAATACCGGCTAGTATATTTAGGGCTTACGATATACGCGGGATTGTTAAAAATGAATTAACGCCGGAGTTGGTATGCAAAATCGGCAAAGCAGTTGGATCAGAAGCGCGCGATAGAGGGCAAAGCAGTGTTGTCATTGCCCGCGATGGTCGTTTATCCGGACCGGAATTACGAGATGCACTTAGCAATGGGTTACAGGCTACGGGTTGTCAGGTAATCGATATTGGACAAGCGCCGACACCGGTACTCTATTATGCTGCTCAGCTACTAAGTAACGGTTCTGGTGTGGTGATAACCGGAAGTCATAATCCACCTGAGTATAATGGCTTAAAAATAATGCTCAATGGTGAGACGTTTTTTGGAGATCTTATTCAAGGGTTACGCGAGCGTATAGAGAAACAGAATTTTCATAGCGCACAAGGAAGCGAAAAATCAGTCAGTATCGTTGAGGACTATATTGACAGGATTTGCTCCGATATAAAATTAGAGCGCCCGCTTAAATTGGTTATCGACTGTGGCAATGGTGTCGCCGGCGCTGTTGCACCTGCACTTTTTAGAAAACTGGGTTGCGAAGTCAATGAAATGTTTTGCGAGGTCGATGGTCATTTTCCTAATCATCATCCCGATCCAAGTAAACCGGAAAATGTAGTCGATTTATGTCGCGTGGTCAAAGAAACCAAAGCCGATCTTGGTCTGGCATTTGATGGCGATGGCGATCGCCTCGGGGTCGTAGACTCTAACGGGAAACTTATCTGGCCTGATAGAGTTTTAATGGTACTGGCCGAGGACGTGCTTTCACGGAATCCCGGTGCCGAGATTATTTATGATGTCAAATGTACCCGCAACCTACATTCAATTATCAAGGCTGCCGGTGGTCGCCCATTAATGTGGAAGACCGGCCATTCCTTTATAAAAGCAAAAATAATAGAGACTGGTGCCTTGCTTGCAGGTGAAATGAGTGGTCATATTTTCTTTAAAGAACGTTGGTACGGTTTTGATGATGCACTCTATGCGGGTGCGAGATTGCTAGAGGTTTTGTCAGCGCAAGGTCAGCCAAGTCATGGCCTATTTGCTTCTCTTCCCGATACCTATAACACACCAGAATTGAATGTATTAATGGAGGAAGGCGAGCCACGGCCTTTTATCGATGCGTTTAAAAAACAGGCCGACTTTGGTATCGCAAAATTAATTGATATTGATGGCTTAAGAGTTGAGTTTGCTAATGGCTGGGGATTGGTACGTGCTTCAAATACCACGCCTTGCCTGGTATTACGCTTTGAGGCAGATAGTAAGGAGATACTGGAAGAGATTAAAACACTGTTTAAAGAACAGATGCTGAAAGTAAAAGCTGATATTCAATTGCCGTTTTAACCCTGCACCCATTATAATCTCCTGCATGACTATTAATAATCAAAGTGCGACCAACACGGCAAAGGTCCTTGCTGAAGCTTTGCCTTATATACGCCGGTTTTCCGGTAAAACCATTGTCATTAAATATGGTGGCAACGCCATGGTGGACGAGGCGCTAAAGAGTGGGTTTGCCAGAGACATTGTATTGATGCGGTTGGTCGGGATGAATCCCGTCGTTGTACACGGCGGTGGACCACAAATAGGTGATTTGCTTAAACGCGTTGGCAAGCAATCCAAGTTTATTGACGGTATGCGGGTTACCGACAGCGAAACCATGGATATTGTGGAAATGGTTCTTGGTGGGTTGGTGAATAAAGACATCGTCAACTTGATACACCAGCATGGCGGAAATGCGGTTGGCTTAACGGGTAAGGATGGCCATTTAATTGAGGCCAAGAAAATGACGATTAAGCGTAAGTCACCAGAAGAGGAAGCGCCTGAAATTATTGATATGGGCCATGTTGGTGAAGTCACGCAGATCAACGCGGCAGTGGTTAACATGTTGGTAGCCGATGACTTTATTCCAGTCATAGCGCCAATCGGTGTCGATGATAAAGGCCAGTCATATAATATTAATGCCGATTTAGTTGCTGGAAAACTTGCCGAGGTTTTAGCGGCCGAAAAATTAATCCTGCTAACCAATACACCTGGCCTACTGGACGCAAAAGGCCAGCTACTCACGGGCCTGGACGCCGAGCAGGTAGACAAGTTAATAACGCAAGGTGTTATTCATGGCGGCATGTTACCAAAGATAAGTTGTGCGGTTTCAGCGGTTAAAAATGGAGTCGCAACCGCACATATCATTGATGGCCGGGTTGAGCATGCGGTGCTATTGGAGGTGTTAACTAATGAAGGCGTGGGTACACTCATTAGCGGCATATAAATACATGTGGATTGTAGTGTGGTAAATCTACAAATTTTGTATTAATGACTAAATATTTATGACTATAAAACCGACACTAATGTAAAATAAAAGTTAACATTTAGCGTAATTATATAAATATCAATCATTTAATAATTTCCATTCTGTGAATTCCATTATTGACCCTATATTAAAAGTCGTTAAACTAGTTGGTCAGTAGATGTTGGTTTGATAAGAATTTAAACTAGTTAGTAACTGGAGGCAGTAGAATGAAAAAAAGAATTTTGGGTTTTGTATCGGTATCACTGTTGGTGTTATCCGGACTCGCGATGGCGGGAGGTGCTCCAAAAGGTGGTGGTCATCATGGTGGTGATTCCGGTAGTGGTTTTTATATTGGTGCCGGTTATAATTTTTTCGAGACAGAATCAGCCGGATTGGATTGGGATACCAGCACACTTGATTTGCGTATTGGTAAATTTTTCACACCAAATTTTGCGGTAGAAGGCCGAATCGGTATTGGCGTATCGGATGATACTGTTGGTGGTGTAAACAACGAAATCGATAACTATATTGGCGCGTTTGCTCGCGGACAGATCCCTATCAACAACCAATTTTCTATCTATGGGTTGGCGGGTATTGTTACTGGAGACGCATCAGCCAGCGCCACTGTTGGCGGACAAAATGTTGCTTGGGACGACACAAACTTTGCTTGGGGCATCGGTGCATCGTTTGCACTCAATCGTATGAGTTCAATCGGTGCTGAATATATGAATTTATATGATGATGATGGTATTGAAATTGGTGGTTTTGGTATCAACTATATGCATAAATTCTAATTAATCATTGAGATTATTGAGAGTGATAAAAACGCCTGTAGTGATATGGGCGTTTTTTGTTGGTGGATTGGATTGAGCTCTGTGTTAGTTATTTTTTTTATGCCTTCTTTTCAGCTTGACCTGTTTGACATCGGTGACAAAGTTCTTAATCGGTATTTGTGAAAGTTTTGGGTCAGCATCTATAACCATTTTGACCAGTGTTTCGATACTGTCGATAGTGACCTGGTCAGTTTGATATTGATATTTATAGAGACCCGCTAGCCCACCTATTTGTATTTTCTGCAACAGACTGTGGGGCGTTTTTAATAGATCGTTTTCATACCCGAGCATTAACAGAAGCTCTTTTTGTAGCAATTCTGCTAATCGTTGGCAGCTAAGGTTTTTTTCTTGGTCACTACAAGCGATTTCACTGCCACCACGGCGAATAACTTCTGAGCAATATTGGCAAGCATAGACTTTGGCCAGTAGTGGTGCTGAAAATGGGCACTGTAAATCAGACAAGTTTTTTCTCCTAATATTGCGTTAGTATATTACCTGGTTTTCGATATTTCGCTAGTATTTGCAGTGTTGAACCCCGTGGTGATTGGTTTCCACAGGTCAACATTAAATTTGTTCTTAGGCATTTTCTAATGGGTATGGTTGAAGGGCAATACTTGCCTGAAAAACAAACAGAATAATCACTGTATCAATTTTTGAAAGGATTAACGTGAAATCGTTTAGTGGACGAAATGGCTATATTTCAGGCCGAATTTGCTTTGAGTTTGACAGATTTCCTTGTTATGTTAGAAGACAGTTAATAACTATTTAATATTCGGTGTAATAAAAATCTTTATGTCACTGTATACTAAAGCCTAGTGGTATTAATCAAATAGCGGTTTAGCTTTAAGAGGCGCTCCTATATAGAACTGATAGAACTGACTAAAACCATAAAAATAAGAAGGTATAGCGTTAGTGATTTATTCAGATTTTAACGATACGATTGGCACGCAAAATTATGGCGAGAATAAATAATAGAAACCCGGATTCATCGGGCTTGAAAAAAATCCTAGTAGTAGCAACTCGGGCTTTTAGCATGTTTGTCGTGCTGACGATTTTAACGTCGGCGCTATTATCGATGGTCGCACTGGGTGTCTATCTACATATCACACCTGATCTTCCCTTGACGGAAGACCTGGGTTCCTCAGAAAAATCCATTCCATTGCGGATCTATAGTAAAGAAGGAAAGCTTATTGGTGAATTTGGTGACAAACGACGGTCGCCATTGGAGTACAAGCAAGTTCCACAGCAAATGATTAATGCGTTTATTTCCGCTGAGGACGAACGATTTTTCGAGCATTTCGGTGTCGATTATGTCGGCATGTCAAGAGCGTTGGTTAGCTATATTAAAAACCGGGGCAAGAAAAAACAGGGTGGAAGTACCATTACTATGCAGTTAGCAAGAAATCTGTTTTTAACTTCAGAGAAAACCATCAGACGAAAATTACTGGAAATTGTATTGGCGGTTCGAATCGAACGAGAATTATCAAAAAAACAGATCATGAAATTTTATCTTAATAAAATATATCTAGGCAAACAGGCTTATGGTGTTCAGGCAGCTGCCAACATTTATTACGGGAAAAATGTTGATAAGCTGTCAATAGCACAAACTGCGATGATCGCTGGTTTACCAAAAGCACCGTCGAACTATAATCCTATAGCTAACCCCAAACGCGCGCTCTTCAGACGTGATTATGTGCTGGGTCGTATGTACGATTTGGATTATATTAAAGAAGAAGTGTACAAAAAGGCGATCAATGAAAAAATAACTGCAAAAATACATAAAGCGGTTACAGAGAGCGAGGCACCTTATATTGCCGAAATGGCAAGGCAATACATGCGCCGCCAGTTTGGCAACATGGCTTATCGAAATGGCTATAAGGTTTATACGACGATCAGCTTGAAACTGCAGGATACAGGAAACAAGTCGCTAAGGAATGCGTTGCTGCAATATGACCGGCGACATGGTTACCGGGGACCAGAAATGCATAAAAATATGCCGGTCAATGCAAGCAACGCTTATCGGGACAAAGAGTTAAGTTCCCTTTCAGTGATAGGCGGTTTGTTACCGGGCATCATCACCACGGTTCAACAGAAAAGTGTTACTGTCTATTTAAAAGGCGGTACCTCGATTGAATTGGACTGGGCCGCGATGAAGTGGGCAAGAAAGTTTATTTCGACTAAAAGAACAGGACGATTTCCGCGAACGGCTTCGCAGATACTAAAAGTGGGAGACATTATTAGAGTCCATGAAGAAAATGGAAAATGGATTCTGGCGCAAATACCGACTGTTTCAGGCGCATTAGTCTCTATACGACCGAAAGACGGGGCAATCCTTGCTATGGTCGGCGGGTTTGATTTTCGTAAAAGTAAATTTAACCGGGTGACCCAAGCTAAAAGACAGCCTGGCTCGAACTTCAAGCCGTTTATTTATTCGGCGGCCTTAAAAAAGGGCTTTAGTCCTGCCAGTATTTTTCCGGACACACAAATTGCCTATGAACAGGATGGCAATCGCGGACTTTGGAGCCCACGCAATCCAGATGGAAAATACCTTGGACCCATGCGGTTAAGAGAAGCGCTGGCCCGATCCAGAAATCTTGTCGCTGTTAGAGTGTTGCAGGAAATTGGCATTGGGTATGGAATCGATCATGCCGCTAATTTCGGCTTTGCAAAAACACAATTACCCCATGCGTTATCGCTTTCCTTGGGCAGTGCAGAGGTGACGCCGCTCCAGCTCGTCGCAGGTTATGCCGTATTTGCCAATGGTGGTTTTCGGGTAGAACCTTATTATATAACGCGTATTGATGAATACGGTAAGGGCAATATATATGTTGCCGAACCCTGGATTGCTTGCCAAAAAAAATGTGGCAAAGATATTAAGGGGTATCCGGCAAGGCGGGCTATTACGGCGGCAAATGCTTTTCTAATGACATCGATGATGAAGGATGTTATTACTCGAGGAACTGCCCGAAAAGCGCTGGTTTTAAAACGATCTGATTTGGCTGGCAAGACAGGTACTACGAATGACCAAAAAGATGCTTGGTTCTCAGGTTTTAATCCAGATTTGGCGACAACGGTATGGGTTGGTTTTGATGCCGCTAAAAATCTAGGAAGGGGTGAGTATGGTGGTAAAGCTGCATTGCCCATGTGGATAAATTTTATGCGGGTTGCCTTAAAGGGCAAGCCCGTTAGAAGGCTTAAGCCGCCAAAAAACTTGATAAGAGTTCGAATCGATGCCAGTACCGGGTTATTGGCTAGAGGTTCATCCGGAAAGGTGGTAACAGAGTATTTTGTAAAAGGTCGCCAACCTAAAGTGGCCAGTTTTGAAAATGCGGGCGCTCCGGGTAGCCCAAATGCACCTGGTCCAGGTGCGCCAGGTGCGCCAGGTACTCCTTATACATCGGGTCCAGGCTCCCCAGGGGCTGGTGGTGCACCGAGTCCATTTCCAGGTGCGCCGGTTGAGTCTAGACGTACTCCTAACCATGTAACTCGCCAAGGGTCAACCCCTGAACGCTTTGATTCTCGGCAACATCCATCATCTTCAGGAAGACAAGGTAGTTCAAGGAGAGCGCTACCACCCGTGCGACAAATACCACCACCAGGATCACCTGAAGGGGTGTTTTAGAGTATTTTTTTACCTAGTCGAAGTTGCTTATTGTTATGGATAGCCATTGTTGCTAAATGGTTTTAGCAATGGATACGGAATGGTAACCTGGCGGGCACAAGCGGTGACTGATTTGTCAGAAATGACAGGTTTAAATATTATACCTTGGGAACCAAATGCCAGCGTATAGGATTTGGTATCTGAATAGATATCTGCACAACCGCTTTCACTAGATTTTTTTGGTAGCTGGTTTCTGGCCAATTCCTTTAGTTTTTTATCCAGTGATCCTTTCGGGACCACGCTTCCAAAATAAACGTCAAAATTGAATATTTCGCCTTTTGTCAGATCAAATACATAACTATTATCGCAATTGTGACAAATAGCTCTTTTCGAACATGACCAGTTGACCGTGCCATTTAAACTTAGTGTCTTATTGGTAATATGGCTTACCTTCATATCAAGTATAAATGATAGTGAGTCGAAGTTTGTTAACTTGGCTGTTTTATGACACCATTTCAAATCTTCGACAATTAGTCGGTGTCTGGTTTCGAGTAAATCATTAATTTTCTGCTTGATATTAGCGTTAGGAAATCGCACTAGTCGGGGGAGGCGTATATTGTGTTTTTTATTCCGGCTGGTTTCCTGGTACCAAACGTAAACAATTTTTCCGACACGTACGGGTTTTTCTTTTTTATATTTCATAACAAGCTTATAAGACTTGTAAATATTTTTAGCATCATTATAAAAATATTCGCTGGCAACATTGATTGGCATTATTCGTCTTAAGCGAACTCTGAGGTATTTTTTTTTGGCCGATCGTCGGCTGCCAGTAATGATTGAATTTTTTCGAGATAAAGACCACTTGATCGTTTTTTTGTTTTTTAATTTTTCAAACAAAAATAGTTTTTTGGAACTAGTGGCAGATTTTACACGTGTGGTTAGTAAGCCTTCTTTTTTCGATGATTCGTAAAAATATTTTGCGACCAGCTCCTTTTTCAATGACACATTTTCATTCGTATCACGAGGGAGATATAAATGCATTGTAATTGCGCGGGAACCAATATGGCCTCGATAAAGCCCTTGCCATAATAAACTTTCCGCGACTACTGGCATTGTGAAGAACAGTAAAGTAAATATAAAAAAAGTTTTTCGGTAGAAGATTCTAAGTAACATTATGTCCAGTTTAGTAAAAAACGCATTGAGTTCTGCGTATGAATAATGGCCTATGAGCAATAGCTGGCAGTTGATAAATAATATAAAAATAAATCTATAAATCTGGAGGCGCGAGAACTATTATCGTACCATACTTTATATGTCGCTATCCATGAAATTAGAGTAGCAAAGCAAAATAGTTACCGGTTAATCAACTGTTATAGAAGCCAAATAAAGATACAAAATTTACCTATTTTGTGAGCAATTCCCGCTTTTTATACATCTTAATACAACTATTCTTGAACTATACTTTAGCAATAACATTTAAATTTTTGTGCTAATACATTTTTCAATGGGTGAAACTCACTTCGACCGGGGCTATAGTAGATGCAGCTAGAGAAAAGGTTACGGCGTATTACTCGATTAACCACCTTGTCTATAGCGTTGGCAATCATATTCTTTATTCCGCTGGGTTATTTTACGGTTGGACTAAAGTATGAAAAAAAATTGCTAGCTGTATACTCAGAATTTAATGCCGACCTAATTTCCCGAAAAATTGTTAGCAATCCAAAAGCATGGCGTTCGCAAACCGGGCAGTTTAAACAGAATCTAGCCCCCGCTGTTTGGCAGAATAAACATATTTACTATCGTATTAGTGATACGCAACAAAAAGTACTTTTTGGTGTCGGTGAAGCACCTAAACGACCTGTTTTTAGCGCCAGAGCCCGTTTGCTGGTAGAAGGAGAGATTGTAGGAAATATAGATGCGCAGATTAGTCTGACGCCGTTATTGTATGGGACTTTTCTGTCATTTCTCCTTTCGTTAGCGGTGGCATGGGTTATTTTTTATCTCCTGAATATGTTGCCGTTTGCCGCTTTGACTAGAGTAATGAAACGCCTTGAAGAGTCAGAAAGTAAATTGAAAGTCGAAGTGGATGCAAAAGAAAATGCGCTAAGAGAATATCGTCAAGTAAGTGATGCGATGGTGTATCAGGCAACACATGATGATCTAACAGAATTACCGAATCGCGCCTGTTTTACACAAGCTTTTGACAAGCATTTTTCCAATGTTGCTGATAACGAAGAGGCGGTGTTCTCGATAATGATTTTCGATCTAAATCGCTTTAAGGAGATTAACGATAATCTCGGGCATCCGTTTGGAGATGAAGTGATTAAAGCGGTGAGCAGGCGAATACGTCAAACACTACCGGAAACAGATTTACTAGCCCGTATAGGTGGGGATGAATTTGCAGTTTTGTTGACATCCAGTGGAAAAAAAGCAGCGATAGCGCAGGCTAAAGAAATTGTCGACTCGGTAAAAAAGCATATCGTTGTTGAAGGCTATCATTTATCACTCCAGGGAAGCATCGGGATCTCCAGTTATCCTGCGCATGGTACAACGTTTGAAGAGTTGATGCGCCATGCAGATATCGCTATGTATTGTGCCAAGCAAAATGAAAAAATGGTTTGCAGTTATGAGCAGGGATACGAAGACAATGGACCTGATCGGCTGATACTGACGGCGGATCTTCGCCAGACTATCGACAATGGCGGCTTGGCGCTATTTTTTCAGCCAAAATTTTCACTAAAGTCTGGTGAGGTTGTCGGGGTCGAAGCGCTCGCACGCTGGACGCATCCTGAGTACGGGGCAATAGCGCCGGAAATATTTATCACCCTAGCGGAACAAGCAGGCATCATACATTCCTTGACCGAATGGGTATTGGAAACTGCATTACAGCAACAGGTTGCCTGGAATAAGCAGGGTTTAAGTCTCGATATGGCTGTTAACATATCGTCACGAAATCTTCAGAATGATCAGTTTACACAGCAGGTCAGTACCCTGTTGGAAAAGTATGATTTGGAGGGTGCAGGCCTTACACTGGAACTGACAGAAAGCAGTATCATGCTCGACCCGGGGAAGTCGATTGAGCGGATACACGGCTTGTCAAAGTTAGGGATTAAAGTTTCGATTGATGATTATGGTATAGGTTATTCATCGTTGGTCTACTTAAAAAAGCTGATGGTCCATGAGCTGAAAATTGACAAATCTTTTATTTGTAATTTATTGGATGACGATAATGATCAGGTTATCGTCCGTTCAACCATAGAAATGGCTCATAATTTGAATTTAAAAGTCGTTAGTGAGGGAATTGAAAACACTGAAATTTACAATCTGTTAAAAGAACAGAATTGTGATATCGCTCAGGGACATTACTTGTGTGACCCTTTGCCCATAGAACAGTTTGGTAAATGGATTAGTGGCCAGTCAATAGCGGGCCAGGCGATTAATGGGAATTCTGACAAGGTCATCTCTAGCTTGCGTACTTTATAAATCCGGGTCAATGATAGCAATTGAGAGTACAGGCCTGAACAAGTTTACATGTCATCGTTCGAGGCCCGAAAACTTTATATGTTTAAGACGGGCATATCTTCATCTTCGATCCCCCGGCTTTCAATGCTAATGGAGATAGCAGCAAATAATCCTGCTGATATTAATAGTATAACAACGTAGATCAGGCTAAATGCTTTTAGAACGGCTAAAGAGTATGGCAAAATAACAGCACCAGGCACTGGTGGTATTATGCCTTTTGTCTTTAAGTAGGTTGCAACGATCAATAAGATTGGAAACAATATTGCGATAAGTATCCATAATATTTTAGTAAACCCTGCAAGCGCAGATACAAAACTGCGTATTAGCGCGACGATATGAAAAAAGATTAATAAGCAAAAGGCGCCAAGTGCCATTGCTAAAGCGGGATCTTTCCACAGGTCCGGTTTCAACAGCATATTAACGTATCTGTCCCCCAAAGAGTTTTTTGAAAAAAGCTCAATTGAAAATGCTGCTAAAAATGCGATTGATCCCAGCAAAATTAATATTTTAGGTAAACGGTGTTCGGGGAATCGGCTTCCAAGGCCATTGCCAGCACCGATAAGTGCAACGGTCCACAAGGGCAAAAAAGCCAGCAGCGTATAGGTAGGCGCGGCGCCGTTAACAATTGCCAGCAAGGGCCAGGTGACAACGCCGAATACCATTAATAACAAAGCCAGTATACGGCCTTTTGTGGTGACGTAAAATAAAAATGGAATGACGGCTAACACCATTATTGCTATGACCATCGTTTTTTGCTTGCCCTGAATTTGTGATAGATCTAGAAGCGTCCAGATACCGTAAAATTCAGTTAGCCCATTACCGCTAACGATTATTGGTAAATAGACGGCAATAACAAGCAATATTCCACAGATTAAAGCCCATTTTTTTATCCAGCGGTAATCATCATAGTACATATTGAAATCCTTAGTTCTATCTTTTATTTTTGCTAACTGGTTTACTCAACGCGTTGTTGTGCGTTATTTCCGCCAACATGAATATAAACTCGATTTTATTAAGATACGTCTAAAGTTTCAATACATTGATAAAAACTGTACGGTTATTGATCAAATACAGTGACTAATAGTGAAGTCGATTAATGCTATGATCTGCGGTTCTCTCGCACTTTATTTTTTGACTCAATTGTCTCATGAGCAAAAATTCCCGGTGGTATTTGTATGGTAGTGTTTTGGTCGTGTACCTGTTGGGCATTAAAGGTGGCCTGGTCAAGGTCATGAGATATTTTTGCGGGTGTATTTAGTAATATGTCTTGGTATTGTATTACCCGCTTTCGAAGTTGCAATACTAAACGACAAGTCATGATCGACAGAGCCGCTAGTAATATCAGTATGGCCAGTGCAGAATAAAAGCTATTATCAAATTGAAGTTCTGAGTTGTAAAACAATAACTCTTTGAATAAAATACCTCCGACTATCAGTATTGGCATTAGCGCAGTGGTAATTATTGTTAATGCAAACGCAGATGTTTGCGGGTACACACCCATCCAGGGGATTTCAAATCCTTTATCTGCACTGGTTATGCGTTGCAAAAGGGCGCGTAAATGGACAATAAAATAAGTTAGAATGGCAAAAATTATAACGATACCAACAATGCTGAGGTAGTCAGCAGGAATTGTTGCGCCAAACAGGGTCAACGTTCTGTTTAAGTCTTTAAGCCTGACAAACAAATCTTTTTCGAGGGAATCAAGGCTAAGATCATATTGGCCGTGTTTGCGAATATAGTGGTAGAGATCAGGGAACTGGTTTCTAAAATTTTTACTTTGGATGATGGTGCCAGGCACTTGTTTTTTTAGTGCTAGTTTATAGGCTATTCTGGTTTTCTGTGTGCCGGCAGTCTTTGCCAATATCATTTTCCTAAGATCAAAGTTGACCTGTCTTGTGCTCACCGGTATAAAAGTATGTAAATCCGGTGTCACTTTATAGCTGTCCTTATCTGTCTTTGAGTTCGTCTTTAAGATGCTATAAGTTCTGAAATAAATATAATATCCTGATTGATCACCGGAAGGATAGCTACCGAGTATCGATTGCATTTGCCTAGGGGGAATGGAGACCATGCTGAATACCCCCGTATGCTGGTAGTTGGAACCCTGTTTGTTTTTTGCGCTGTCGGTTGATGTAAATACGTTAACCGATCTTTTGTATTTAATTTTGTACTCTACGGCGTCAGCAGAATGAAGGCCAACGTTTTGAGACGACTTCGAAGGTGTGGCTTCAATAACGATAGCGTTATTTGCATAAATTTTATCGAATATATACAGTCTAATATCACCCATCTGATCCCATACGTTCATCGCTTGCTCGATGGTTTCAGGTTTTCTTGATTCAAAATTTATCCCCGAGCGCTGCGAATTATTTAGCACAATGGCTCTGATTTGCTTCGATTTAGTGGTTTTATCACTTAGTGAACCGCCGCCGCCATTGCCAGAAAAGGTTTCCGTGATTGATGGGTCATGAGCCTTCTGGCATACAAAAGACGAGCCCTGGGAAAAAGTAGTATTCTTGATCAGTTGGTAATAACGACCAAAAAAATCAGGGTAATGATTGATAACATGTGGGAATTCGTAGGGTAGTGGTTTTGCCGCGTAGGTTAAAATACTGTGATATTGTGTTGTTTTGCTTTTTGCCTGCTTGCTTTTGGCGGCTGCTGGGGATGCACTTTTTCCTTGTTTTGTTCTCAGTCTTGCTTTGGCGCGTTTAGCTTTACTTGACTTATTACGTTGAGAAGTGGTTTTTCTCAGGGATATTTTGGTATTAAGGAGTCCGCCCTGGGTATATTTAGAAAACTCTAGCAAGGTATCCTTAAGTTTTTGGTTATTTATTTTCAGCCATTGATTATAACGTTCAGTGCAAAACTGATTAATAAGCCATCGGTTGTTAATCCTGTTGGTTTCCTGTGTAGCAAAAGCGGAATCGACAAAAGACCTAATGGGTTTTTGCTTGGGGAGATCACTTTGATTATTGTCCCAGTCAAGTTTAATGCCTTCATTGGCATAGTTGTGTAGTTGCGATATAAATTCGTTTCCCAGGATAGTTGTGTATTTAAGGTGATTTTTGTTATTGCTTATATAGTCCTGTGTGCTCTGAGAAATATTTTTCGAAAATTTCTTCACCGTTTTTAGGTCGTCTATGGCTTTGGATAAAGAATCAGAGTTAGTAAAAAAGATTGCGGTTGCCAACGCCAGGCTAGTGATAATAAGGGCAAAGTGAATGCTGCGAAGATGAAATATCATTTTGCTATTATTAGCAGGCGTTTTTTTTGATTGAGCGTTATCGGTATCCATATAGTCGAGATCCATTGGGGCTGTTGGCTTGCGCAGGCCGACTGTAGCGACTAGCGCTATCAGTAACAAACTAGTCATTGCGGCATAAAATTAATATAAAATATAGAACATATTTCAATTTTTTTATAGGCAAATTGGATTTTTGTGAAATGGTTTTGTTTGCCCGTTATCAATAGGTGCTAAATAGACTAAGGTAATAAAAACACACCTATTTTCTCAAAAACAATCGTATTTTAAGAGGCTATACTTTAAGATTGATGGCTATATCAATCCTGATATTAGCGGTTCTTGTTAGTACGGTAATCGGGTGTTTAGAAGAGAAAAAATATGAAAAAAACAAGGGTGGTCGTATTATTTGGTGGTCGTTCTGCGGAGCATGAAGTGTCTATTATGTCAGCACGCAACGTTATTGCCGCCTTGCCGAAAGATAAATATGAGGTAATCCCTATCGCAGTGGATAAAGAAGGTATGTTTTTGCCGCCGGAGGCGGCACCAAAAATTCTGGCGTCAGCGGATCTGGCAACACCACTCGAAAAAATGAAAAATACAGCGTTGGTGCTGGTACGTGGCGATAAGGGGGCGGTGATAACCAGTCCTTTGGGTGGTGGCGAAAGCATTGGTGTCGACGTCATTTTGCCGATTATGCACGGACCTTTTGGGGAGGATGGTGCGGTTCAGGGTTTAGCACGCATGGCAAATATTCCGGTGGTAGGGTGCGATGTGCTTGGCTCTGCTATTAATATGGATAAGGACGTAACGAAAAGATTGCTAAGGGATGGCGGGATAAATATTTCTGAGTATATATTAATATACAAATATAATAAGGATCAATGGAGTTACGAAAAAATAGCTAAAACATTAGGGGACATATTTTATATGAAACCTGCCAATATGGGATCTTCTGTGGGTGTTGCCCGTATTAAGTCGGCAAGGGAATTTGACGAAGCGTTAAAAAATGCCTTGAAATATGATACCAAAATATTATGCGAGGAAGAAATTATTGGTGAAGAAATGGAGTGCGCGGTTATTTCTCACGATGATATCATTGAGACCTCGGTCATTGGTCGAATTGTTACCTCAAAAAGCCACGATTTTTACGACTATAACTCCAAATATATTGATGAAAGCGGTGCGACGCTGGAAATGCCAGCAAAAATTGATAAAAAGCTTGAAGAACGGATCAGAGAAACGGCAGCGCGTGCGTTTGAGATTACCTGCTGTGAAGGGATGGCCCGGGTTGATTTTTTCTATGACCCTGTTAACGACAAATTGTATATTAATGAATTGAATACGATTCCAGGATTTACCAACATCAGTATGTTTCCAAAGTTATGGGAGTTGTCTGGAATTGCCAACGATAACTTGCTGGAAATGCTGATCGAAGACGCCATTCGACGGCATCAGGATAGAATGGCGCTTAGTGTTGAACCTGGATAGCTTTGTGGACTGCTTTGTTAAATTTTTTTGAACAAATTTTACAGCTGTTTGCATTAAAATTAATTGAATAACGGCTAATGAGGCATATAAGGAATATTTAATGCAAGCGTTATCGGAGAAGGCATTGTCCAGGCTGGGCGACCCTGTTCTAGGGTATTTAGTGAATGAGTGGGGTCTTGTTTTTCATAGTACGCTGGAATTGCTATTAGTACTGGTAACGTTATTTTTATCTCTATCGTGGGTTATTTATAGTTTTTTTCTAAAAAGTCGCATAGAAGATATGAGTGTGCATCCTCACGGCTTATTCGTCCGCTATGTTCGTTTTACCACATCTTTGTTTTACTTTTCGTTTTTCATAGCGATAATAAAATTATACGTTGTTGACCTGACTCATCTTGAGAATAATACACTGGAACCGGATATTAATAAAAACGAGCATATTCTGGTATTGCGAAGTTTTTACTCTCTTAGACTTCCGGGATATAGCGATAACGTAATAAATTGGAAAACGCCACAGTTGGGAGACTATGTACTTTATGTGTCACCCTTAGTCAGGGGAAAAAGACATTTGGGCCGGATCGCCGGCTTGCCAGGTAATCAAGTGAATTTGGATTTGGCTAGTGCGACCTACAAAATCAACAATAAACCAAAAAAGTTCAATTTCAAAATCGGCAATCTTTCTAATAAATACCGCAAGATGCACCAGTGGAAAGTCCCAAAACAGAGCTACTTATTGTTGCCGAATAGGATTTCTGACCAAGTTTTTTCAGAGATTTTAAAAGTAAATGGAAAGACATTTAGAATCGACAATAAATTGAAAAAGAGGTCGTTGATTATTAAAAATAAAAATATTATCGGCAAAGCTTTTTATTCTTTTTAAGCGTGACATTTTTAGGTAAGCAGTGGTGTCAGCGATATTTTTTTAGATATTTTCCTCAAGGCTGATAATCTTGTGTGGAAAATATAGAGCTAGTATGCCATGATCTATCGCCAAAATAATAGTCCATTTTGATAAAGCGGGCGTTATAGCTAAGCAATAAATGCCCCTTTAACATGGTGAGCCTGTATTGGGTCGGGATAATAGTATGTTTAGCATAAGGAATAGAGTCGATATAGGCAGGCGCGAGTTGTTTTAGTGTATCTGGATATTTTTTATTGACATCTTTGTACCATGAAATCGCTTCGACTAGTTTCTGTGCATTGCGTTCGGCGACCGCACTTTGGTAGCTAACAAGTATATAGCTAAGTGAAGCAATAATGACATAGAAGGTAGCTTCTTTCGGTTTATAGATAGCAGACAGATAAAATGCGTAGCTTAATAATAGATAAGGTGCAAAACCAAGTGTTAAATAAAATGCATCAATGACGCTCAGGAATATAGCAATGACTTTACCGGTGCGGGCAAGCACACTGGATTTTGCTGGTAGGTTCAAATTTGGTGCTTCACTAACTTCCATAGCAACCCTTGTGCTGTCTTATAATTAATATATCGGTCACTAATGGTATAAGTGGAGGCTGTTTTCAGTATTGTGGTATTGTTACCAGTGTATTTTCTGGAAAAGAAAAAAACGCTGTTTATACAGGTATTTATAACATTTTTAACGATTGGGAGAGGTTTTTGCAGGTAAATACCCTGGATGATTCAGCATCAGCCAGAATAGGGTTGTTTTTCTCGTTACTGACGCTTTGGACGATAAGGAAAAAGATGAAATATGAAGTAATAAATGCACAGATATCGCCGCTTGGCCGTCTCGATGTGCTTTCAAAACTTGAAGTGGCCAAGCTACTTGATACAAGCCAGGGTGGCTTGTATAAAATGTTTCGCAATTGCTCGTTAGCAGTGCTGAACTGTGGCAGTAACCTCGATGATGGTAAGGAGCTGCTTGACAGGTATAAAGAATTTGATATCCGGGTAATACAAGTCGAACGTGGGATTAAACTCGAAGTAATCGGTGCTCCGGCCCATGCCTTTGTTGATAACCAAATGATACGTGGTATCAATGAACACCTGTTTGCGGTCCTCCGTGATGTGATCTTTGTCAGTGATGAAATATACGAGAATGCGACTTTTGACTTACGCACTACGGATGGTATCAGTAATGCGGTTTTTCATATTCTTCGAAATGCAAAAATACTGCGCCCTGGTGTTGTACCCAATTTAGTGGTGTGCTGGGGAGGGCATTCGATAGGCCGGACAGAGTACGAATATTCAAAGGAAGTAGGTTATGCAATGGGTTTGCGCGGGTTAAATATTTGCACCGGATGCGGACCGGGAGCAATGAAAGGCCCTATGAAGGGGGCCACTATTGGGCATGCCAAGCAACGTATTATCGATGGACAATATCTTGGTATTTCAGAGCCGGGCATTATCGCTGCGGAATCACCTAATCCTATCGTCAATGATCTTGTTATCATGCCGGATATAGAAAAACGTTTGGAAGCCTTTATTCGACTCGGCCATGGCATTATTGTCTTTCCAGGTGGTGTTGGTACCACCGAGGAAATTTTATATATATTAGGGGTTCTTTTGCACCCGGACAACCGTGATATTCCTTTTCCATTGTATTTTACCGGGCCGGGACACGCCAAAAAATATTTTGAACAAATCGACCAGTTTATAGGCGTAACATTAGGGGCTGATGCGCAAAGTCGTTATCAAATTATAATTGACGATCCTGACCTGCTTGCCCATGAAATACAGAAGGGGATTAAGGAAGTTAAAAAATTTCGAAGAGAAAACGGTGACGCATTCTATTTCAACTGGTTGTTAAAAATTGACCAGGAGTTTCAACAACCGTTTAATCCAACACATGAAAATATGAAATCGCTGGAATTACACAAAGATCAGGAAGTACATTTATTGGCTGCAAATTTAAGGCGAGTATTTTCCGGTGTTGTTGCTGGAAATGTAAAGGATGAAGGTGTCAGGTCAATCGAGAAATACGGTCATTTTGAAATCCGTGGGGATTCGAGTATTATGGGGCCAGTGGATGTGTTACTAAAATCGTTTGTGGCCCAACACCGTATGAAGTTGCCAGGAAAAGAGTATGTGCCTTGTTACAAAATTGTTAAATAGCAGCAATGTTATTTCGTGTTATGATTTTCGTTTGTGTATTACTACAAGGGTGTAGGTTTTGAGAAAGCTAAGCGTATATTTTGGAATTGCTTTGTTCATTTATAGCTTTTCCATTGGACTATTTGCCAAGCAAATATATAACAAAAATGGTATTTATTTTGAGTATCCAGATGGTTGGAAAGTGTCGATGGAAAAAGTCGAAAAAGACTTTGTGCAAGTATTTGTCGAGACGCCTAACCCAAAGGATGCGGCTTCCTTTGTTGTTCAGCTCTATACCAACTACCAAATCATGAAGTTACAGAAATACGCAAGATCTATGTCGAAAACCTTACAGTCGGGGGTGCCTAAAGGCTACAAAGTACGGAGTTACGGGTTTAAGCCGGTGGCGATAAAGGTTGGAAAAAAGAAACTTAAAGCAGTCGTTGAAAGCTACAAAATCAAACGCAAAAAAGAGTTTAGCAAACAGCAACGTTATTATCTTTCCTTTAAAGACGCTAATCGGGTTATGTATGTAGTCGTTATTATTGCTGACGACGAATCCGCCTATTTTGACAAGCTAAAAACGGTTTTTTTAAACACGATAAAACTAAGACCGGCACTCAAACCAATCCTCTGATGTCACCCTAGTCGTCGATCAAGGCGAACATTACGCATGCAAGTAGCCCGGACTTCGCGTAGCGAACGCCGGGGAAACGAACATCGTCACCCCAGTAAAATCGGGATAAACCAGAAAACAACTTCTGAGCGTTAATCAAGGTTTTCAAGTTCGCTGACAATGTGTGTCAGCACGGATTCCCAGTCACTAATTTTTTGTTGCCGAAACAGTTTTATGCTCGGATACCAAGGACTGTCTTGTCGATCTAATTGCCAGCGCCAGTCAGGAAGAAAGGGTAGTAGCATCCAGCAGCGGGCACCTAACGCACCGGCTAGGTGGGCGACGGAAGTATCGATTGAAATCACCAGCTCCATTTTTTGAATAATAGAGGCGGTATCGCCAAAAGTGGATAAATGTCCGGAAAGGTCGGTGATATTATTGCTTGCCAATAATGTCTTGTCGTCCGGGGTCATATGATCACGCTGAAGGCTATAAAAAGTAAACCGCTCGTTTTTAAACAGGCCGCTATTGTCGAGAACTTTTAGCGGGCAGGAACGGTTAAAGTCATTGGCATGATTAGGATTGCCAGCCCAAACTAGACCAATTGAATGCTCGTCAATGTCAACCGAATCGGATTCCGGGGTTGTCAGATAAGGCGTCTTTGTTGGTATATCCTCTTCTTTTTTAATAAATACGGAAGGAAGATCGGCGATTGATATATGAAAATCGTAATCCTCGGCATCTATACTGGTTACCAGTTTATCAATACCGTTTGCGCTCTCGAATAAAGAGTGTAAAGGTTTGTTATTCTGTAGAATAGTCGTTGCCCCCAGTTGCTTTAATGCAGGAAGAAAGCGTATATATTGTATTGCGTCACCAAAACCTTGTTCCAGGTAAATGAGTAAACGTTTTTGATCCAGGCTTTCGTCGGTCCACTGGGGCTTATCAGAATCATGTTTTAGTTTCCCCGGTCTTTGCCAGCGCCAACTATAATAGTCCCAACCTTTTTTATAATCGCCGAGCGTAAGCCACGCGTTTGCCAGACTCCAATTGGCTTCAACGTGGTTCGGGTCTTTATCGACCGCTTTTTCAAACCAGGAAATGGCTTCGGTTAATTTAGCCTGGGCCGCGAATGAAAGACCGGTATTAACATAAAATTCGACAATATTAGGTTCAAGCGATATTGCCTGGCGAAAGCAAGTTTCTGACTCTTGCGGTCTGGATAAAGACATAAGCGCAAGGCCCTTATTGTTCCAGGTATGGGCGAAGTCAGGTTTTAATGCAATCGATTTATCAAAAATATCAACGGCATCAGCGTGTTTTCCCAATGAATCGACAATATTGCCAAGCCGAAAGTAGGCCAGTGCATGGTCAGGTGCAATTTCAACCGCACGGCGACAGTATTTTTCTGCCGTGAGCATGTCGCCAGATAAGCCTTTAACGCCAGCGTATAAACACCAGTAATCGGCGTTGTTATCAACTTGATCAGCATATTCAGATAGTAGCTTGTCCGCTTCATCAAATTTGGATTGCGAATACATTTCAGCGGCTGAGCGCATAGCCTGGTTAAGCGACATTCTGGAGATTCCTGTTATGATAGTTCCGCGACAGTATAGCTAAATTTAGCACTTGAATCATAACTTTAGATAGCCAACGGATTGAGATAGCCCCTATTGACGGGATTTGCGGCTATATTTTTCCCGGTGAGCGCAGGTTTTGGGTGAGCACGGCCTGTTACAGATAGCTTCTTTCTCTTGGGTCTACTACGACCATGCCAGGTACATTTTTTAAGCCTTCAACCAGTGCTAGATAATCTTCGAGATGCGAATCGTCAAAGTCTATATCAGATACGATTTCCAGTCGTTCCTGGCTATGCGCTAGGATGTCTGATCGAGATAAGTCATTTGGTAGTTGAATCAATAGGTTGCCTGTTTCATCTTTTACCTGAGGGGTCGAATTTAGCCCGACTACCAGTTGCCAGTTTTTAAACGTAATTTCAATTTCATTATCGGTATTTTTTTTGAGTTTCGGTGTATATGAAATTTGCTTGCTATGGAGTACGGAGGTCTTAAGCGTATCTAATACCTGATCGATATTAACACTCTCTTTACAATAGGCAAATGCTTGATAAGACATGATTATCCCCACCACCAGTGCTAGATACTATAAAGTGTAATGGGTGATTCGGTAATAGCAATCCGAAACAGTCATAGAAATCGTGCCAATAAAGCAATCTAATGACTGTCATGAATTCAGGTTATCCTAATTTAGTGATTAGGTTGGATGGCAGCAGTTTTCGCGGATTGATTGCCGATAGTTGTTATTTCCGGCGTCAGAAAATATACCGAGATAGAAATAATAATGGCAACAATACTATTATGCAGACGTCTAAAGCAAAGTAATTTAAACGCGCTTCCGAACGACCTTTTGATACGCTGGTTACTAAAGTCGACAGAATAAATTTCGTCCAGTAATAAATGTACGATATAACCGGTAGCAATAAATAATCCAGAGAACCATGCAATTGCGGGTGTGCATAAGAATATATGGTAGGCAACGCAAACAGTAATAAGTGCAATCATTAGTGCGGCAAGAATTGAGTGAAATAGTCCTCGGTGTACTGTGAATTTTCCGAAAATATATTTAACCGGGAATCTGATTAAAATAAACATGGCGACTGATAACGTTAATAGAACCAGTATTGGAAAAATAGAGTAGTACCATATAAAGAGAAAGCAGGCAGCAACGATCCCAAAAAGGGTAAAGACGACATAGGTGGCGCGGGAATGATCGGAATCAATGTCCGGCAAGATTCCGCCAAAGGCCCCGACCAACGTGAGTGCGATGGCGGCGAGTATATTGATATAGCCTAAAGTATAGATAAATCCTGCGGTTGCGACGGAGGCGATGGTGCCTATTGCTAAATGCGTTTTAAATGCTGCCAATTACTTTCTCCCAAACTAAATTCATACAGCAAGTAGCCTGGATGATTTGTACGACCAACTAAGTGAAAAATTAAGTAGGCAGTTTGCCAGGTTAAATCAGGTGTATGTTCATACAGTAATAAATACGGTGCGGAAATTATTTGATATATATGATAAAGTGTAAAGGAAGTTTAAGGAACCTATTTTTTTTATTTTTAATTTTAAAAACTCAAACATGAAGAGTATGCGTGTATTGATTAAGTTTGTTACCTTGTTAGTCGCTGGTTTGCTAATTTTAAATGTATTTATGTATTTTTTTCAGCCAAGCATGCTTTTTATGCCTTACCGAGACATAGACGCAACGCCAGAATCATGGGGAATGCGTTATAGTCATGTCGAGATAAAGACAGAAGACAATATTAAATTGCACGGATGGTTTATTCCGGCTAAAGATTCAAATAAGGTTATCCTCTTTAGCCATGGTAATGCAGGAAATATTTCTAATCGCGGAGATTCGATTAAAATATTTCACGAGCTAGGATTAAATGTACTGATTTTTGATTATAGAGGTTATGGGAAAAGTGAGGGGCACCCTCACGAGCAGGGACTGTATCAGGATGTCTATGCAGTCTGGACCTACTTGATAGAGAAAAAAGGCTATACGAAAGAAAATATTATTATTTTTGGCCGTTCTCTGGGCGGTGCGGTGGCAATGTGGTTGGCGGTTAAAGTACAGGCGCATTCTTTAATTATCGAATCAACGTTTAGTTCTTTTCGTGACATCGCTAGCGCACAGTTACCGATTATTTCACGATTGCTTATAGCGCGTTATAGTTTTAAAACTGCGGGCAGAGCCAGCAAATTTGCCGGGCAGTTACTCGTTGTGCATAGTGTTGAAGATGAAATTGTACCTTATAAGCTCGCAAAGAAAATTTTCAATGCGGCAACGCAGCCGAAGACATTTTTAACCATTAGCGGTGGGCATAATGAAGGTTTTATGCTTAGTCAAGAAGTCTACAAAAATGGGTTAAAGCAATTTATTAGTAACCTTAAGTGATGATCTAGAGTTTGGTACTTGTCGGAATGGAGGCGTTATTGTGTATCTACCCACAATATTCGCTAACGAGGCTAATAACTGGGTAAAGGTAATAATATTATGCGAGAAATATTATGCTAGATAAGCAAATTTCAACATCTCACAAGATCCCCGATCCGCGAATACCCGGTCAAGCCAGTTTTATTCCAGAGCCTGAAAAGGGTGGTCTATTGGGTCATGTCAGAGAAGTCAAACAGGACTTTCATGGCGCCATGATCCGTTGGCATGAGCAATACGGCGATCTGGTTAAGTTTAGACTGGGTAGGCAGCGCGTCTATCTGCTCAGTCATCCGCAATTTGCAGAAGAAGTGCTGATAAACCAGCAAGATGTTTTTAGTAAAGTTTATAATCCAGATAAACCCAGAGGATTGAGCCTGGTGCTGGGCAATGGTTTGATTACCAGCCAGCGTGCCTTATGGAAAAAGCAAAGAAGACTGATGCAGCCAATATTTTATCGAAGCGGCCTCAAAGATCTGGTACCAAAAATTACTGCGGCAGGAACAAAACTGATTGAAGAATGGCAGCAGTCTGACTTAAGTAAACCGATGGATATAAGCGCGCAGATGACACGCTTAACGCTTGAAGTGATTACCCAGACGATGTTCAGTACTTGTGTTCAGTCCGAAGTACCGCAATTTGCACCGGCGCTAAAAAACGTTCTGGCATTTGCGCAAAACAATGCCTTTAATCCATTAGCACCACCCTTGTTTATCCCGACCCGAGCCAATCGAGAGTTCAAAAAGTCTAAAGCAATTCTGGATAATCTTATTTCTGGAATCGTCAACAAGCGCAAGCACAGTGGTAAAAGATACCAGGATTTACTCGATGTGTTGCTTTATACAGTGGACGAAAGCTCGGGGCAAACGATGAGCCAACAACAGATAGTGGACGAGGCCTTAACTATTTTTTGCGCGGGGCATGAAACAACGGCTAACGCCTTGTCCTGGACCTGGTATTTATTATCGCAAAATCCTGCTATTTGCCAAAAATTACATAGTGAGTTAGATAGTGTGCTTGATGGACGCATCCCAAATGTTAACGATTTAGCGTCGTTAGTTTATACACGTGCTGTTCTGGAAGAGTCTATCAGGTTATACCCACCCGCAATTGTTTTGATTCGCAAGGTAATGAAAGATACTGAAATAAATGGCTATAAATTGCTTAAGGGTGCGCTGGCTATCGTCAATATTCGCAATATTCATCATCATTCAGATATATGGCATAAACCGGATTCATTTAATCCAGAAAGATTTCTGGGTGACAATAAGGATAATATTCAGAGACTGTCTTATCTGCCCTTTGGCGCAGGCCCCAGAGTATGTATCGGCAATCATCTGGCACTGATGGAAGGGCAGTTATTGTTGGCTTATATTGCGCAACACTATGCATTGAGTCTGGTAAAGGGTCATCCGGTTAAAGAAGAGTTGGCAGTTACATTGCGACCAAAGTATGGATTGTCTATGGTTTGTAAAGCCAGGTAGTATTGCATTATGGCTGTGGCTGACTTCTACGCCATCTGACGACTCAGTGGTAGATTGGTGTCTCAATAACAAAAAAAGGTGTGCCACAAGGTAAACACTATTGTCCCTATTAGCCTTTATTCCTTTAAATCCTGTGGCACTAACGTCCAATTAAGTTTGTTAATTGGGGTCCACTAGAGGTGGTAAACAAACTAAAAGTCGCATTTAACGATAAAGTACATAATATCAATGCTTTGTGTAATTTTTCTTGCATTTATTGTCTATTAGTTCAGTCGTACTGGTAGAATATAAATAAACAAATGGGAAATAATCACACGTAAACGATTATATCGGATTTTTTACCACTGTCAAAGGATAATTAACTAAATTTTGTACACATTATTCCTAAAACGGTGCCTCTGTCACAAAGTGCACAGATTCTCCCGTCTGTGGGTGCTGGAATGATAAAGACAGTGCATGCAGCATAAGGCGGGAAGGCATGACACTGCTGACAGGATTATAGAGCCGATCCCCCAATATCGGATGCCCTATTGCTTGCATATGTAAACGTAATTGGTGCGTTCGCCCGGTCACGGGTCGTAGCTCAACGCCTGTCGCATTATTTTCGGTGTTTTTCCAAAGAACTTTGAAGTGAGTGATGCAGTGTTTGCCATTTTCCACATTAATTATTTGTACTGGCCGATTTTGCCAATCAGCGCGTATGGGAAAATCAATCCGACCGGAAAGGTTTTCGATAATACCGGTTACAATAGCAATATAGCACTTATTAACCTCTCGGGCTTGAAATTGCATGCTAAGGCGTCGGTGTATTCTTTTGTTTCGGGCAAAGACCATGATACCCGAAGTCGCCATATCCAGCCGGTGTACGGTAAGTGCTTCGGCAAAGTATTGCTTTATTCGGCGTTCCATACAGTCTTTTCTGTCCTCGCCTTTGCCCGGAACAGACAGTAGCCCGGCAGGTTTATTTACCACCAATATTACGCTGTCCTGATAAAGGATGTCTAACGGTGTGTTTTCTGGTGGTTTATAGATATACGTCATTGATAACAGCTGGATTATGCGACAGTTGCAATTATATTTCCTGCATATCGGCTTTACTTTTAACCAGAGTGCCGTCCTCAAAGTCTTTTATCGCCTGTTCTATTTCGGCACGCTCATTCATAACAAAAGGCCCATATTGTAAGATAGGTTCGCCGATCGGTTTAGCGGTTACCAGTAACATTCTGGTACCCTCCGGACCGGCCCATATTTCAACATCAGAGCATGCTTCGTCACTATTGTCGGGTTTGAGGATAGCAAGGTTAAATTGAGAGACCAGTGTTTGCGATACATTTGCCTCGCCCTCAAAAACATAGAGGATAGCCGTATGATCGCTAGGCAAAGTATTTCTGAAAACTTCTTCGGGATTGAGCCTGATATCGAGAAAACAAATTTCAGTAATATCCTCTTTAACCGGTCCAGGACAGCCCTCGTAATCGCCTGCCAGTACCCGCACAGTTTTTTCTTTCTGGTTAATTGTGGGCACTGAATCAGGTTTTATTTCTTTATATTCTGGACAACTCATTTTTTCTGATTTTGGGAGATTGATCCATAATTGAAACCCTTTAAGCAAGCCTTCAACCTGCTGAGGCATTTCCGAATGAATAACGCCGCTGGCCGCTTTCATCCACTGGGCACCGCCGGCTTTTAGCTCACCTTGGTTGCCCATGCTATCTTTATGACGCAAATGTCCGTCGATTAAATAGGTAAAAGTGACAAAGCCTCGATGTGGGTGTTCGGGAAATCCGGCAATATATTCGTCAGGATTATCGCTGGACATATGATCGAGTAATAAAAATGGATCAAGATTGCGGCAGCTAGGTGAGCCAATTGTGCGAAAAACGGTTACCCCTGCTCCCTCGGTAATCTCTAGCGCTGTTATTATCTTGGCAACCGAGTGTTTGCTCATTTTGGTCTTCTCCATACGCGCATAAAGCATGATTAGTGCTGATTAAATCGTTAAAACACGAGATCAACTGCGATTGTCATAGCGATTTTGAAACAATAGGTTTTATAAAATGGATTGGTCTATTTTACCTTATCTAAATCTGAATTGTGGGTCAATTCCAGATATTAAATTTTGAGAAAAGCGTTTGTAGAGTATATATACCCTCATAAAAATACACCTATTATTGGGTCGCGTTTGTGACTATGCTGTAGTTTGTTCATTGCGTAATCATCACCTGTCGATGTGAAGAGAAATCGAGTACTAATTTTCATTTTTAAAGTATGTAAATTTAATCTTACAGTAAAATCCGCCCCGGCTTACCTTTAGACTTGTTACATTAAATTTGTGGTACTAATTAAAATTCGATTAAACAGGGTGCTAATAAATGAATGCCAGACAAAAAATCATGCTAATAATACTGATGGTTTTATCACTTGTTACGTCTATTGGTTTTAGCAAAGAAAAAAAAGTGAAATCGATGCAAATGATTAATAATTTTGGTTTCGATACATGGGATTTTAACGCTCCCAGTTGTAAAAAAATATCAAAGCTAATGGTTAAGACTTTTAGCCAATGCGTAGATCAGGGTACGAGTAAAACCAAGGGAAGGTTTACCCAATACAAATGCAAGCTAAAAAATAAAAGCGAAATGTTGATTTATGCAAAAAAATCTATCTGTAAAAAACAATACCAGTCAATGTATATAGAAGCTTATTAACTATTATGGTTTTACAGTTTAGTTAGTCACTCGACCATAGTGTTTGGCCGAGTGATTTTTAAGTCTGATAAAACTATGAGTCGCTTTTATCAGGGTCAGGCTTGTCATCAGAAGTGTTTTTGCTTATAAATTTTAGTTTGTATTTCCACTCGTTAAAGTGAACGATTTTGAATTTTTCCAACAACAAAACCATGATGACCAGCGTAATTCCAAGTATGATTAGGATCTGAACCAGTTTCAGATACCATGCGGTCGCCCATTGAAATGCGACTTTCCCGCGATGCATCATTGAGACCAGCTTTTTTACTTTGATTTTTTTGAGTTCATATAGCGATAATTTAACAGTGCAGAATTCGTTAACATTATCAAATTCGCCTAGCTCAACTCCCAATGATTGTATGTCTCGTTCGATTTCGAGGATTCTGTTTTCCAGTAATATCAGCTTTTCAACTTTACCTTTACCGCGCAAGCTGGTGAGTGCTTCGCGGGTTTTTTCCAGGGATTTTCTTTTCGCTTTTAGTTCCAGGTAGTCATTGGTTTTGTCAGTTTTAGTGACCTTAAACGATACCAGCTTTCCTACCTTTTCCAGACTAGCGATCATGTTCTCAAACTGATCTGGATTGACGCCAATACCCAGGGATAAAAACCGATTACCTTTAAGCCCCGAGCTTTGCTCAAACTGGATAATGGCTTTATTGGACTTTATAATATCAATTACTTTGGACTTGTCTTTTTCATAATGTTTACTTTCAGTCACGGCCGAGCCTACTTTTTCGTATCGCTGACTTGATGCCGTGCTATGAACGTCGGGTGCCCGGCGTTTGGATTTTCCACCTTTTCCAGAGATATAATTTTTTGATTTCCATGAAAAGCGTGTTTGCCTGGAATAGGAAGATTCGTAGTGTATCTGGTTTAGGTTGGGTTGCGTGACATAGCCATAATACAGCCGAAAAGCAATCATCGAGAAATAGATGCTTACTGCAATTAATATTGCCTTGAAATAGATCGATTTTTTCATTGTTATTAGCGTCCGTTAATTATTTATATTATTAACGGACGCTAATTGGGAATGGTTTTATTATATTGGGGAGCGAGGTTTAAAAAGCACCAAATTACCTGGTCCTAATAAGGACTGGACAATGACCACTGCAAGGAGAAATGCAGGATATTCCCAGCCTCCATTGGCATTGGAGAAAACCCAGCCGTTGCCAGAGTGAACTATAACCGCGCCGATCATTACCGGTATTAAAACTATGCTAGTCCAACGTGTGAAAAGCCCTGCTAGCAATAAAGCGCCACCACCTAATTCCAGTAAAATGACTATATAGGCGGACCATCCAGGAAAACCGGCACTCGTAAAAAACTGCACGGTTCCAGGAATGGTAAAGACCAGTATTTTTAGTAATCCATGGGCAATTAACATTGTTGCTAATGAAAGCCGCAGTATCAATAATGCCAGGTCTGTTTTTGTATTTTGAGTCATCGTAGTCTCCTTAAAAGTACTAATTAGTACTAGTTGGGTAAAATTTTTAAAATAGATTTTTGATTTTTTCCAGTATTTGGGTTGCGTCTCTTATTTCGGCATCACTAATGCGATCAAAGCATTTTTTCAGATATTGAATTTGTCGGGGGAATTCCTTTTCAAAAACGGTCACGCCTTTAGCCGTCAGCGCGACTAAAATACATCGTCTGTCATCTAATTGCTGAAAACGTTTGACCAGTTTTTTGTTTTCCAGTCGATCAATAACCCCCGTCAAGGTGCCTTTGGTAATCAGTGTTTTTTCGCCTATTTCCTTAAAGGTTAGTCCTTGGGTATTACCCAGCGTAAAAATCACATCGGCTTGGGCAACCGTTAAATGGGAATCGGAATAACCGGCGGCGTCATAACAAGTAAACGCCTGGTATGCACTTGCCAGTGCTTTTAATAAAGGCAAGAAATTTTGGCGGGCAGCATTATTTGTGGTAATCGTTGTCATAGTCAAGCCTATTGGTTCTGATTAAGGTTAATATAGTACTAATTAGTACTAATGTCAAGCTATTATACTCAGTAAGCTTTAAGGTATATTGGTGAAGTCAAATGTGATCAGATTCGGAGAATGACTAAATGGAAGAAAATATTCATTGGGTATTATTGCCAGGGATGGATGGTACTGGCAATCTGTTTGCGCCCTTTGCGAGTCAGTTTGATGACCCGCAGAATTATACCGTGATCAGTTATCCGGCTGATTACCATGTTCCCTACAAGCAACTGCCTGGCTATATCAAAGAGCAGATCCCGACAAATAAAAAGTTGGTTTTGCTTGGTGAATCTTATTCCGGCCCGGCAGCGATTATGCTGGCGGCTGAGCAAAACCTTGATATCGGCTGTTTGATTTTAGTCTCTAGCTTCGCAAAATTCCCGTCAACGTTTTTAAAGCATATTTCCAGAGTATTGCCAATTTCGTTGTTATTAAAGTTACCAATCCCCAACTGGCTGATTAAATATTACTGTTTTGGGGAGTGGTATAATCAAGCGCTCGGAAAAATGCTGCAAAACAATTTAGGGCACAAAGCCGGGGTGATTGCTCAGCGACTGTATGATGCCAGTCAAATAGATGTTGTGCCTCTACTACCTCGACTAAAAATGCCTTGTCTCTATATACAGGCAACAAAAGACAAACTGGTTCCACCCAAGGTATTAGTGGATTTAGAAAAGGGTATCGATAAACTCCATGTGATTGCGATTGAGGGACCACATTTTATTTTACAAGCGCGCCCAGAGTATTGTTATGGGAAACTAAATGAACGCTTAAAGCATTTCTAGTTTGTCAATGATAATCAGTTTTGGGGTTGAATCGATCCTGTTTCTTGGATGTTTATCGGTAGTAATGGTGTTAACGGAAAAATGTTTTTTCGGAAGTTCGCGGC
Organism: Gammaproteobacteria bacterium; assembly: GCA_003233345.1. Lineage (GTDB taxonomy): Bacteria > Pseudomonadota > Gammaproteobacteria > SZUA-21 > SZUA-21 > SZUA-21. Next base: position 32,289 of record QILK01000244.1, read on the forward strand.
ACCAGTTAGTAATAATCTCGGTTTCTTCATAACCGCCTGGGTGTCCCGTGTAAGCCACCACTGTAATTCGGCCACCTTTAGCTAGCAGGTTAATTGCTGACTGTAGACTAAGCAGGGTAGAGTCAGGCTGGGTGATGATTGATTTGTCGGAACCAGGGAAATAGCCCAAGTTATACATGACTGTTGTAATTTTTGTTTTTTTGTTACCTGGAACCATTTCTTGTATTAACTCATGGCCGCATTTAAACAAGGATACTTTCTGTAGGCGGTTATGCTTGCCGAGCAAGGAATGAGTGCTATCCAAGGCTTCTTGTTGTACATCAAAAGCAAATACGTGGCCATCACCAGAAACGTGATTTGCCAAAAATAGGGTATCGTAACCATTACCCGCGGTAGCATCTATAGCAGATTCATTGTCGCATAGAACCTCAGCAATGCTGAGTTGTGCGATTTTAACCAGTGATAATTGCTTATTCATCCCAGTATCGATTTATATGACAGTTTTTTGGAATCGATTCTGCAAATACCAAGTGTCGGGCAAACAAGCTGGCGTAATAGGGTATTAATAATGCACCTTTGGAACCAAAGCCATTGAAGATAGCTAATTTGGGATTTTGCGGGTGCAATCCTATAAACGGCATGCGGTCCCGGGTGCATGGGCGAATCCCAGCCAAGTGTGCCCGTATCTTAATTTTAGCGTTACTGCCATCACGAATGATGCAACGAATGGCCTTGACCAGTGTTTCTTGCCCTTGTCGAGTTGGAAGTGTAGATAACTTTTCGCGCTCATAGGTCGCCCCGAACCTGAACTGGGTGTGGGTATCAGTATTGAGTGTTGGCAGCAGCCAGTTTCCACTGTTAATGATATGATTGCTTAAAGGCGTGCGAATGCTGGCGTTGAGTATTTCACCTTTAACCGGTGCGAAAGGCAGCCATTTAAACCAAGGGTTGGTAGACGCCTGGTAGCCTTCACAAAAAATAACGGTTTTCGCGCTGTAATGATCTATCATGACGCCATTGGAATTTTGTTTGATAGTAGATCGCTCAACAGATTTTGTAAGATAGGCGTTATTTTCCTTGAGAAATTCAATCATTTTATCTAGTAACAACGGGCTATTAACATAACCGGTACAAAGTTGGCTACCGCTACCAAAATCATCACTTAGACAAGAAAAATGGTGTGCAGGGTGTACTGTTTTTAGGAAAGGCCGGAAAGCAGGATCTTTGAGGCGGGATTCAAACAGTTGTTTTTCGTCGATAGATTTAAATATGCGGAGCATGTTTCGTGATTGGAAAAATGTCGTTGCAAAATAGTTTTCGAGCGTTGAATACAGTGAGTTTGCTTCTGACAAATAGGATTCCGCCAGCGCCATTTTTGCTAGTTTTAGTCCGGTAACCGGGTTGATTATTCCTGCGGCGATTCTTGATGCTGTGTTTTTCTCGGTGCTATCTATTACCAGGATTCGTTGTCGCAACTGTAATAATTGCCAGGCTAACAGGCTGCCCGCGAGGCCTTGGCCAATAATAATATAGTCAAATTGGAGGTGATTATTCATAAATTCTAAAAAAGGAAAAATCCAGGCGGTTCAGTATTGGTCTTAAGTAAAATAGTACCTTAGTTGATAAGCCCGGCAATATTAAATATTAACACATTAACAACTGTGGATAACGTATACTGAATACGTTTTTGTTATTGTATAAGGAATGTCTGGTAAAAAATCCGGCACACAAACCAAACGCGAAAGCCGCGCGGTTAGGTCAAAACGTTGTCAACAATGGCAAGGTGGTGGTTTACCCAAAGCCGAGTTTTGTAAGCGAGAAGGGTTGAATGCGACCTGTTTCTATTGCCAGTGTGGTATTTTACAAAAAGCCTCGTTAGAACAAGCCGTCATACAGACCGACCCAGCTCCTGATCGCCCCACTGATCTATGCTAGCGAGCAATTTCCAAGGTGTTCAATTAATTTCTAAAATAGTTAAATATTAATAAAATTGGTATTGCCGGTATAATTCGCACAACGATATCTAGAATAGACATCGCTGCGCGTTAGTTTACTAAGAAGTGAGGCTGGGTTTAGTCATTACCCATTCCGCCATTTCCATCACGATCACCATCGCCACCTTGGCCTCCTCGATCACCATCGCCGTCGCCATCTCCGCCGCCATCTCCGCCGCCATCTCCATCGCGTCCGACATGCAATTTAATAATATATTTTGTTAGCATTGTAATCTCCTTAAATAGTCACTATTGCGCATGAGGTTAAAGGTAACCTCGTGCTGGTAAGTAACGACCAAAAATTGATAAAGTCTTATATCTCGATCGTCAAAGAATTGTCCCAATAGTAGATTTAATTTTCAAATACTATTTCTGATCAGACGCCGACTTATTTAGGTTACTGTCTATGCCCAATAGTGGCTAGAAAATGAGACTTTGACCGCATTTTTATTGCAAAATATATCCTAATTATTTTAAGACTCGAGGCGATCGCCTCGGTATTGGTGCTTAATAATTTTTCGGAAAGGTAAATGCGATTTTTCTAGATCTTGCAGTGTGCCAATTGTAACGCTACTATCACCATTCATGTAGATGATTCGATCGGCATCTTCGAGTGTAGAGTAACGATGCGCGATAACTAGAAGTGTGCATTTTCTCTTAAGATTACGAAGTGTTTTTTTAATTTCCTGCTCTGAGTAACTATCCAGGGAAGCGGTGGCTTCGTCGAGTATGATAATGGGTGTTTGTCGCACAAACGCTTGCGCAAGAGCGATTCTCTGCTTTTGACCACCAGATAACATATTTCCAGAGCTGCCTAGAATTGTATTATAACCGTGTGGTAAATTTTTAATAAACGAATGTGCATAAGCTGCCTTTGATGCCTTGATAATATCCTTATCGCTACAATTTTCTGCGGCTAGACGAATGTTCTCCATGATAGTGTCATCTAGTATAAAAGGATCTTGCCAAACAACGGATATCTGTTTTCTTAATGCATTTAGAGATAGCTCTCGTATGTTGATATTATCTAAGTGAATACTTCCAGAAGTAGGATCGTATACGCGTAGTAATAGCATTGCTAACGTTGATTTTCCGACGCCACTCGCACCCACGATACCAATGAATTCACCTGGTTCAATATCCATTTCCAGATCTGAGATAACGATTGGTGATTTATCATAATGAAAACTGACATGGCGAAAATGGATTTTCCCCTGGAATGATTTTAATGCGACAGGGTGATCCTTTTCCTTAACGACCGCTTTTTTATCGAGTATTTCAGATACTCTTTCTGCGGCGCCTGCTTGAATTTGAGAACGCATTGGTAAGCTTGCTAAGCCCCTGATCGGCACGACTAGGTAGACGAGATAAAGAATGAAATTGACCATATCGCCGATAGTCAAAAGACCTAGTTTGATCCGATACAGACCAATGGTAACTAATACTATTGCAATTGCGGCGGCTAGTAACTCGAATGTAATATTAAATAAATTGTGTAGCAAAAGATTCCTCATTGCCGCTTTTCTAAATAGTCGAAATAGCTTATTAAATTTTTTAACCATTAGGCTCTCAGCGTTAAATGTAACAATACCGAGAATATTATTAATAGACTCTTCCTCAAAGCTTCCCATCTTCCCGCGAAAAGAAAGGAATAATCGCGAGCTTTTGCGGGTTCTTCCCAAAAATATTCCTTGTTGAATGAGGAATATGGGGATAAATAATAGAGAAATTACCGCGAGCAATGGGTCAATATAAAATAGCAGGCCAGTATAGAAAATAGCCGTCAATATATAGCTGATCAAGTGGCTTGGTAATAAGACGACTAATCGAGAGATGCTGTTGATATCCTGGCCTAGCCTGGTTAACAAGTCACCACTGGGTTGCGTGTTTTTAAACGGGATAGAAAGCTTAAATATGTGTTGATATAAATTATGACGAATTGCATGAATGACTTCCTGTTGCATCGCTTCATGATAATAAGCATTTAAGAAACGGAGCGTCTGAAGAAACAAGAACAAGGAGCAGAAAGCCAATAAGTAATCTGGTGCCAGATTAAATTCCTTATTGTAAAGCGCATTGGCACCTTGCCCTAACATCCAGATCAGTATGGCACCAGTACTTATAGCAAAAATTAGAACGATACAATTTATTGTAAATCTTAGTTTTTGCTGTTTTAAATAAACCACGAAAATCAAAAATAGATCATATAATTTTCTGACCGGTTTATTTTTTGCTATAGGTTTTCGATCAGTCCTCATCAGTTAACGATTTTCCTGGTAGATAAAAGAAAGATTCTATACTCAGTTAGAATATTAGATAAATCAATCCGGGTAACTAGTTATTTCTGGCTAGTAATGTTGGTAATGTTACGTGTTTCAATGAGTTAACTAAACTGGAAATGCCATTTGGGAAAGCACGATCGATCGGTTGTCCAATCGCTTTGGGTTTTTGGGCGTGGAGTTCTTGTTATTTCTATCGAGTACTCACTATACTACACTGGGTAGAAGCGCTATGGGCGTAAGTTTAACGATAATAAGAATACACTGTGGGGTTAACCAGTGAGTGAGACTGTATAAAGTTAGTCAAATGATTTTTTCGATTCAATAATTTTCAAAACCGTAGCAGGTAATTTTTCGGATAACTGGGAATCACGCGGTATAACATACTCTGGTAGATACGCATTTTCTGGGAATTGAAAGCTAGAGGCGGACGTAAGCATAATAGTGTTAATGTGAGTATTGTTTGAATCCGAAACTCTTAGAGCATTTATTAGTGCCAGACCATTAAGTGTTTTAAGTGATCTGCCCACTATTAGTATATCAAATTTTGTTTTTAGCAGGATTGATAGTGCCTCTAATCCATCATTGACTAACGTTATTTCTAACGGCAAATCAGATACGACATTTTTATACGCCAAAGCCATAGACATCGAAGATTCTGCAATGACAACTGATTGCGAAATTGTTAGTGGTACATTAGCAATAACATTTAATTCCTTCTCTATTGCCGTGAAATCAGGTTTAGAAGCGGTCGCTTCCATTACCGCTTTGCGTATCAGGTCAAGGTAACTAAAACATTGGTTGACAAATTTTTTATCTACTCGGCTAAAATCGTTATTTAGTCTTTCCAAATGATCTTCAAAGTAATGGCAGATAGAGCTAACTATGGGTATACCGTGAGTTCCAGCACTACCTTTTACACTGTGTACATTTCGGTATAACTCATCAAAAGTTTCCTTCTGATTGCAATTGTCCTCAAGCGCAAGTACCAGTAATTCCTGGTCATTGCAACGTTCAGGCATTGCATCGAGAAAGCCAATTTTTAATGTTTCTAACAGTGCCTGGGCATCGCTAGTCGCCGTAGTGTTTCTATTATTCATCGTTAATTTATTTAACCATCTTGGAAATAGCCACGCAATTACGGCCCTGATGTTTGGCTTTATAAAGAGCCTCATCGGCGGTTTGATTTATCTTCTCGGCAGCATTATACATAGGAAAACCAGAAAGGCCCGCACTAAAGGTCACGGAAAATTCAGAATTTTCATGTGTAAAACGCATTTCCGAAAATTGCTGCCGAATTTCATTAACAACAAGTAACGCGTTATCGATATCAGTGTCAGGGAGTACTAACGCAAATTCCTCGCCGCCGTATCGACCGATACTATCGGTTTTGCGTAAACGTTGTTGCAGTAATCGCGCAAGATTTTTAAGTACGCGATCACCCATCATATGCCCGTAATTATCGTTAACTTGTTTAAAATGATCAATATCGATCATGATAAAACTGACAACAGATTTTTGCCGCTTAGCACGTGATAACTCTGTCATAAGTTGTTGTTTTATGTGAGCATGCTTCAGCAATCCAGTTAGACTGTCTTTACTCATTAGCCCACTCAATTGGCGAGCTCGCTGTACGCGTGCTGTCACCGATAATACTAAATGTTCATCGCCAATAGGTTTATTTAAAAAATCATCACCGCCTAATCCCAAAGCGGTAAGTTGGTTTTCGAGTTTATTTTCCGTTGACAAAAAAACAATAGGAATGGTTAAATAATTATCTTGAAGCCTAATCAATTTCGCAAGTTCTAGTCCCGAGCACTCGGGCATGTGGATGTCCATTAGGATCATTTCTGGATCATGCTTGGCTATATCTTGAAAAATATTTTTTGGTTGACTCATTATACTCACTTCCATGCCTTCTTTAGTTAATATCAACGCATAATAGTCTGCGAGTATTACATCATCGTCAACAATTAAGATACGATAAGGGTCTTGTATATCGGGCGCAGTTAGCTTGTCCAGTCGGTCAGCAAGTTGATCAATATTAATTGGTTTAATAAAGTAGGCATCCCCCCCAGCACGCACGGCTTCAAGACGAACTGCAAATTCATCGAGTGATGAAGTAAAAATTACCGGTAAGTTTGGAGCGTGATGCTCATGTATACGTTGTACGATATCGATACCGGCTAAATTTCCCTCGGCGAGTACAATATTTGAAATAATGGCTGCCGGTAATCTTTCCTTGAGTGCGTTAATTAGTTCATTACCCGTGGAATATTGCTCTACTTGATAACCAAATCGCGTTAGTTGTAACGAGACTTTCTTATCCGCTTCGATATCGTCTTCTAATATGTAGATCAGAGCGCCCATTTCCTCATTATCTTTAAGCGTTGTTTCTGTGGGCGCTGGCTTATCAATTACCGCACTACCTGAGCGAGCTTCTAACATGCAAAATCGGTTTATCAGTTGCGAAACTTTATCCCATTCATCATTAGTAACGGAGATTTTATCTTTACCCCAGTGTTTAATTAACTGTTCTATCTCGCGTGCTTTATCGCTTAGTTGGTGTAACCCAAATGTGGCACCTGAACCGACAAGACTGTGGACTAGTCTATGTACTGTATTAAAGTCATCGCTCACACGATCGCGATCAACCACGATGTTTTGCCAAAGCAGAGAAATATCTTTAAGTTTTTCTGGCAATTGTGCTACATAGGCATCGGTTAATGCCTGAAGTTTAGCTTGTATATCTTGAGTTTTAGTCACCATTATGTTGTTTAAATACCGTTCTTATCTGGTTGGCTAACTGCATTGGATCAAATGGTTTGGGAATGACTTCCATTGCGCCCATTGCTAGTAAGCTTGCTACCTCATCCGTCTGCACCTTTGCCGTCATAAAGATAACAGGTGTTTTAGTCATCTCAGGTAACTTTTTTATAGCCTTAAGTGTCGTTGGGCCATCCATACCAGGCATCATCACATCCATTAGTAATAAATCGGGTTTAAAGGCAATGACATTATCCAAAGCTTCTTGCCCTGAACTACAGACACTAAGGGTAAAGCCACCTACTGTTTCCAGGGCTATACGAGCTACTGCTTGAATATCCTGTTCGTCTTCGACATACATAATACGTTTCAATAATGACATTTATTTATCGTCCTGCGAAATTAGACAATTTTAGCTAATGGTAATTCTGAATCTCTATCTCTATCTCTATCTAATAAATTGGTGATAGTTTGCAATAATTTTTGATTGCTGGTTGAGGATTTAAGAAGAGCCGCGCTGACTTTTTCCGCTACGTCTACCCCAATCGTATCCGCTGAAAATATAACTACCTGGGGCTGTGATTTTGCTGATTCGATCACCGTTAGTACCTCCAAACCATGATCATCAGGTAAATCCAAATCCAATAACACTAGACTAAATATTTCATTGCGTAACAATTGTTTTGCCTGTGCGACTGTCTCTGCACCAACAATTTGTGCGTGCCCTTGCAAGAAAACCTCAACGACGCGACGAACCTCAGCGTTATCTTCAACATGTAATATTCGCGGGCGGCTGGTACATACAGCGTGTTGTACGGCGTTTAGTAATCGTTTTTGGTCTATAGGTTTTTCTAACCAATCGACGACACTGATTGAGCCACTGCTAATACCCTGCTTACTTTCATTGGTTTTCGCTGAAACTATCACTACCGGCAATTGGCAACTTACCAACTCCCGACGTATCTCTTTTAAAAAACTAATTCCGTCTTGCCCCGGAAGCATAATATCTAAGGTAATAGCCTGGTATACATTTGGGTTATTTTTTAGAAAATTTTTCGCCTCAGCGGTATCAGAGGCAATATCTGCGTTCAGTCCGCCAACCATCAGTATCTGTCTTATAATGGTTGCGATGTCCGTATCATCTTCAATAATCAAGATACGTGGAGCATCTTTGTTAATAGCAAGATGCGTAGCCACCTTAGAATTATTGTCACCGACTGTAACCTTCACCTCGTTAAAATCAAGGTGGAATTTAGAACCGACTCCCTCCTCAGATTCGAAGCTAATTTTTCCCCCTAGTTTTTCCACTATTGCTTTGGAAATACTTAACCCTAATCCAGTCCCGCCAACGGTGCGGGTATCCGTGGAATCCGATTGGGTAAACTGGTCGAATAGCCTAGGCTGGAATTCCTTCGGTATGCCAACGCCAGAATCAGTGACAGAAACTCGAACATAATCATTAAAATTGCTAATACTAATTTCAACTATTGATCCTTTAGATGAAAATTTAGCGGCGTTCGACATCAGATTTATTACAACCTGCATAAGTCGATCTTTATCTGTATATATCCAAACGTTTTTAAGTTCAGTGCTAAACGCAAATTGGACGTCGTATTGTTTCGCATAAGCTTCGTTGTCTTTAATAGCCAACTTAAGGTAAGAGGCAAGCTCGAGATCCTGAAAGTCGAAGTTAATCTCACCCGATTCAATTTTTTGAGTATCTAAAATATCATTTATCAATAACATTAGTCGCTCAATGTTACTATTGGCGATTGCGAGCATCTCTTTGGCCGCATCTGGGAACTCACCGACGGCCCCTCCAATTAACAGACCAATTGATCCACGTACTGAGGTCAGTGGCGTTCTGAGTTCATGGCTTACGGTTGATATAAATTCATTTTTCAGTTTATTGACCCGGTATCGTTCACTGATATCACGTGTGGTTACCAAAAACCGTGGGTCTTCTCCTGCCAGTGAAATATATTGCAAAAAAATCTCGACCGGAACCAAAGTACCATTCTTATGCTGATGTGTGGTTTCCAAATTCAGCAATGGTACTTCGCCCAAAATCATCGGCTCCAATGTCTTACGAAAACGTATATCGTCATACTCACTTAGTATGTCTACGGGAGTCATATTTACCAACTCGTCATAACTGTAGCCAATTTGAATCGTTGCCCCGGCATTAACATAAAAATACTTCAGTGTCTTTGGGTGAAACATAAAGACACAATCCAGCGTTTTATCCAGTGTATTCTTAAATTGCCTGAGCACCTGCTCAGATTTAATCCGTTCGCTGATATCTCGCACCACACCCACTACTTGACGTCTTTTGGAGAGTTCCATCGGCGCAATGTTTAACGATATTGGAAACAATGAACCATCGCTACGCCTGGCTTTTAGGTGTCCATCATTACCGAGCACGAGTGTACTCGCTAGACTCGGATTGGTCGTTAGTTTCTCATGTACTTCCCGCTCAGCATCCGGCAAAAGAATGGAAACATTGCAACCGATTATATCTTCTGCCTGATATCCAAATATTTTTACCGACGCTGAGTTAAATGTCTGGATAATTCCCTTTTCATCAATGGTAATAATAGAATCAGCAACCGTATCAAGAACCGCTCGTTGATAGGTCTCACTTTCTTTAAGCGCAATTTCAGTTATTTTTCGTTCATCAATTTCTAATTTGAGTGTACGATGCGCGCGTATATAATCGAGGGTCAAGCCAATTAACGGCGTACCATATGCTACGATTTTCATAAAGTGGGCGATATTAAAATGATTATCGAACAAAGCAGTTGATCCAAAAGTCATGTGTAATTGAGTGACGACTTCTGGAATAGCGCTGATAACCAATGCGTGAGCAAACAAGCTAGGGCGACGCTTATATAATCGCGGGTAAATAAATAGACCGGCAAACAAAAATAGTACTAAAGGTAACGCATCGTATGGGCGTGTTATAAAAGAATTTGGAAAAGTAGTCTTAGGCAGGTAAGCAGTCGTGGCGGCGATATGTATAATAACATAGGCAATCACACCAAAAATAAGACTAACGCTGATGATGAACCCGAAACCACGTTCGCTTTTAGCTTCTTTTTTTCGGATTAATAAAATGCTAACACCTGCGATCATGATAATCGCATTAAAGGTTCGACAAATTGCCCATGTAAATGGAATAAGATCACGATTGTCAGCGACCGCAGGAATTAATCGATCAGCGGCCAATGTATGGAAGGCATCCATGCACCCGGCCATAAAAAAAGCCACCCCGATAATGGGCGTGGTAATATCATTGGTGATTTTGTAATGACTCAACGCAAGAAAGACAACAAAAACAGCGACACAGAAAGCGCTCCATTCTAATAGTGTATGAACAAAAGCACCGGATAATGTATGGAAATGGGCATCAACGACCTCATAAATAGGCGCGTTTAACGCCCAGGCATGATCCATTTTAGAACCCTGTGTTCCGAAATCGAGACCTAACATTGTTAACAAAAAGGGTAGGCTACAGGCTAGTAATATTCCAATAATTAATAAATTTGGAATTCGAGTCCCATCGCTACGAGTCGGAGTAGATACATTTTGTCTAAATCTTTCCAATTCTGGTTTCCCTAATTCCACTTATTGGTTAGAGTCTCACTTGTTATTTACATTTTTGATTAGCCAAGGACGTAAATAGATGGAGAAATAATAGGTGTACAGCCAGTGTCAGTTATGCACACTTAATGCCATTTATAGGCAATTGAATTTAGAAATTCTGTCATATCGAAGCGCCCGGATTCAAGTTAGAAAACTGCTCTATGGCCGTGGCAGGATTTAGAATTTTTGTTCGATATGGAGCAAACTGAAGGGTATAGCGCTGTCATTTTATATCGAACGGGAAAATATCAGGATTAGAGTTAATGTGTCCTCGATAATTTTTATTTAATATGACTGTTTACATTTAATTTTCCTTACCCTATCCTGTTTATCTACACTAGAACCGCCTAATAAATTTTGTTTCCAGGTATATTGTAGACGGAGCAGTATGATAAAAAGGATAATTTCACTTTCAATAATAGTGCTACTTATTGGTTGTAATGTCGCTTTCGATTCCGCCTTATCATTACCCTCTGATAGTAGTAAACCTGATAGTAAGCTTATGGGCACTTGGTATGCAGGTAGTGGCAAACCGTTTATAGGTTATTTGATCAGTGTCGGCACGCCTGTAGGTGATCCTCCTGCAAAAGTAACTATGGGTATTAATTTTAGTCTTTACGGTGATGATGGTTCGCTGATTCCGGCACAATATTGGGGTTACACATCGAAAATTAATAATGAGCGTTATTTGGTGATACTGTTTAAGCCTGTTAAGTATCACTTGTCAGGAGGTTTGTTTAACGGATTAAGTAAAAAGAAACTTTTAGCTTATATTTTTAAATATCAGCTAAAAAATAACAAACTCGTTATTAGTTGGCCTGATTCCGGTAAGATTGCCAGGGATTTAAAAAATGGTATTTTTAAATACGTAAAGGATAAAAATGATAAATCGGGTATTGACGCAACCATTATACACACTGGTTCTGAAGAGTTAGTAGAATATTTTAAAAATAATACTAATCGTATATTTGATAAAGTACTTAACAGCAAGCGTCAGGAAGTAATAGAATTAACCCGTTTAAATTTGGGTACAAAAACACAAAAGTTAAAAAAGGGGAAATAGCTATTTCATGAGGGAGTATTTATCATGAGTAAATACGTAATTGAAGCTCGATCAATGGTCGTGAAAAACACATTCGGTATTGGCAGGCATAACTATTGGGTGATGCGTGAAGAAGGTACAAAAGGCAGCGACGGTGTTGTTGCCGAGCTTCATGGCATGGCTTATAACCGTAATACAAAAGAATATGTAACGATAGGTACAAGCGAGAAAGTTCATTCTCTGGGAGGGTTGCATATTGTCCATGGTTATACTTATGCGAAACAGGTCCCAAAGCATCTTATTGATAAAACGCCCCAAGAACGCCGCATACATTCACTAATCGCCGATAATCAAAAATCTCAGGTAGTCTTTACCGGCAGTTTTGAAGACGTTAAGAAACGCTGGGCACAAGCAATAATGGGATCAAAAGAATTAAGTAATAAAGATCTAAATTATCCCCTGCTAGGGATTCAAGGGAAACCCGAACAGCTGGTTAACAGCAACTCCGCCTATGCTACATTTGCTGAGCTTATGGGTGTTAAAATACAGCGTTTCCCGGGCTATGAGCCGGGTATAAAAAACCGCGTACTTTCACCAGAGCGAATCGACCAGCTTAAGTACCGGCCACAACAATCGATAAATCAAAAAAATATACACAGCAGCGTAGATCCAATTGCATACAATTCATTAACACACCACGAAAAACAGAATATCGCACCGGGTGAATTATGGAAAAAACTTGGTTTCTCCCCAAAAACCGATGTGAAATCACAAGTGTATAATTTTGAAAACACAAAAGGCAATATAAAACAAATCGCAATGTATTCTTCAGATTCTGTAAAAGCGCTAAATACTGCCGATCGACGCGATCCCACACAAGTCCTAAATGATTATTATCAACAAATTGCTAAAAACCCCGAAAAAAATACCTCGAAACCTAAAAGACAGGATCAAGGGGTTGACTATGTTTAAATCGGTGGTGACAGTGGGCGACCCCGTTTTGCCTCTTTAATAATTAGTTCACAATAACACTGTGATTTAATATCGAACGGGAAAAATATCAGAATTGTAGTTTGTGGTTCCTTGATTGTCCTTTTGATTATCCTATACTTACGTTAAGCGGACTTAGCTTAGTCATCCCGAGTTTCGCTACCATGGATGAAATAAAAAAACGTTATGCACTTAGTGTTGGCAAAACTATTTTCGTATCTCGCTTACTGCATTACAGAATATTATAAATGAGTCTGAGAACACTATAAGACGATATGGGCTCTATCCACTCACTGTGGATACAATTGTGAACCCAAAAATTTCAAACAACCATGTTAATCCATAATGATTGCTATTATGGTGTATTGGTTATGATTGATTTCACATAGGAGAATACGATTAATGGACAGAAGTGTGTTAATTAGTTTGTTTTCTTCAGGAGACTGGAAAGATCGATTTGAAGCCTGTCTGCAAGAAGGTTTGGAAATCGATCAATGTTCAGTAGACGATGGCTGGTCGTTGGTGCATTTTGCTGTTGAAGCAGAAAACTATGCCGCCGTTAATTGGTTGTATTCTCGCGGCGCAGATCTCAATGCTCAGGATGAGAGCGGCAATACCGCCTTGCATTATGCTGTGCAAGCCGATGTTGAAATGTCGCTGCAAATCGATTCAACAGTCGATTTTCGCGGCACCGGATTTTTGTTGTCACTGGGTGCTGATCCGCGAATAAAAAATTCGACTGGCTTGACGGTGCAAGATATCGCTGCCAGCTTTGGCGACACTATTTTAATGGAATATAAAACGCTGGAAATGGCAAAAGGGCTCTAAAGTGTTTAGCCGTAGCGGAGAGTAGATCAAATCTAGTAGATCAGCATCGTTTTTTTGGACAAATGCACGCTAGGCACCTGTCTGTCAAAGGTTAAATAATTAAGGTTTGGATGTAGTGTGCGGATCAAATCCATATCGCGCTGAATTTTATCCTGTACGGAGAATCTTACTGCACCCTGGTATCGCAAATCAAATTTGATATTTCCCAGATAGGCCGTCAATCCAGGATAAATCCGAAAATGTAAAGCGTGATTACTATTGACGTTTTGTCTTAACGGCATACCCTTGTAGCGATGGCTCAAGGTATAGATGCCCGGGTCCAGTTTTATTAAATAGATTCTTGAATTATGCAATATAGAGTGGCTAAATACAGATGTTCTTAATCCTGTCGATGTATTTAAAAGAGGTTGCGTGATAACACTGGCTACTTCTCCTTTTTCGTTTTTTAAAACCAGGTCAATACCCGTATTATATTTTCCTTTTTTAGAAATGGTTAATAACAATAAACCATATTTTTCTTTGCCGCTAAACTGGATTCCTTGTCGCTGACTGTCGTCAGGTGATTTGGTGCTGATACTTTTTTGTTGGCAGGCTGGTATCATTATCACAAGAAACGCGATGAGCAATAGTTGCTTGGCCATAAATTTGAAACTCCCCGATCCGAAAACAGCCGTATTTTAGCTATTTCTTTCTAATATGTACAATATTCTAGCACCCATAGGCGCGATTTAAAACCGTTAGTGTTAATTAAAAGTATACAAAAAGCAAGGCAAATTGATAGAAGTCAACGCAGTGTGGCTGCCGGAGTTTTTAGAATTAAACGGTATTTAATAAAGGATCTATTAGCCTAATAATCTTGAGAGTAAGGCTATAATTGAAAGCCGGGTTAAATACCCGGCCTCCATAATTAAAGATCTAAGCTAACTTATTCGCTAGTTTGAACCTTTAATGCTTGAGGACCTTTCGGCCCCTGTTCTACTTCATAAGTGACTTCTTGACCTTCGTTAAGTGTCTTGAACCCACCGCCTTCAATAACTGAAAAATGTACGAACACATCGGGACTGCCATCAGAAGGAGCAATAAAACCGAAACCCTTGGAATCGTTAAACCATTTAACGGTACCTGTAGCCATGTAACTTACCTCTTAAATAAATATCAATACCCTATTGCAAAACATCCAAAGTTACAGACCGAGAAGACCAAGATGGTAATTCTGATTTGACCCAAAGAACGTGCAACAATTAATCAATTAATCTGAAATCAAAAAGCAATGCAAAAATCTTTCTAAGGACATTCCAAACTGCACTCGATATTTTAGACTAATTCAGCAATTATATACCATATTTAGGCACAGAATAAACTAAGTATGCAAAAAGAGTTTGTTTCGCAAGAATAAATATCAGGGAAAACAGGGCTGAACTGAAGGAAAATAGCAAAAATTACTGTAAGAACAGAATATTATTGGGGAATTACCAGTGAAAAAGCGTTTGAACGAACTAGAGTCCAGATTAACATTTCAGGACGATACTATACAGGAACTTAATAAAGTACTAATACATCAGCAAAATCAGATTGATAATCTAGTCAGTCAGGTGGAGCAGCTGAAGCATTATATTCAGTCGATGGAGCCTCCAACGATGGAAAAACCGTCTGAGCCGCCACCGCATTATTGAAAAAGGCTAGACTAAGGCTGTTTTAACCACCTAAAGGCGATAAAAATTTACAGGCTGAATAGCGACTTTAGGGTTTTTATTTTCCTAAAGGCATTAACTATTTGTGGGTGAATGAGGTACTTTAGATTTTTATTTTCCTAAAGGCGTTAAATATTTGGGGGTAAATCAGGTGCTTTAGTTTTTTATTTTCCTAAAGGCGTTATATTTTTCTGCGCCAATCACCTGGTGAATTCGCAAAAAACCCAATAATATTAAAGGGATAAAGAAGGTTTTTCGATCTAAATTCGTGCATCAGTCACAATTTACAAGATTAGTATTAGTTGCCAAGCCCAATGTGATTGTCACACATTGACAACGCGTTGTTATGAATTAACTTAAGTCTATCTCAATCAAATCGGTAAATACTGCTTAACAAAATGTGAGCTTATTGCCGTTGGTGTTCCATATTTTATCTGTTGATGTTCCTAAGTATTTGCTTGGCAATCCTGTCTGGAGGGATTCAAAATGAAAGTATCAGTTAAGGCGGTAGTCGTATTGTTTGCTGTAGTTATAAGTTTGGTGTTGGGTGGCTGTTCCAAGTTTAGAAAAGGCAAAGCGGAGAATGGTTATAGTAAGCAAAAGGTGGTCTACCACATTAATAATATCAACTCGGCATTCCTGGCACTCAGAAATGTTAAAAATCACTTGAATTCCCTCGGAGAAGGTAATGCACATATTATAGTGGTTGCTCACGCCAGTGGTGCCTATACTCTGGTCGATGGCGCAGAAGATAGTAAAGGGCGGTCATTTGGCGCGACAATACAAAACTTGTCAACACGTGGTGTTAAATTTCAAATTTGCTCCAACACCATACGCAATAAAAAAATCAAAAAAGATAAAATAAACCTAAATGCTGAAATAATTCCTTCTGGTGCGGCACATCTAGTGCACCTCCAACAGAAAGGTTATCTTTATGTAAAGCCTTAATCTGTCTGTTCCCGGTCTTTTAACAAGCTAGATATTGATATCGATACAGGTGCTTCTGTCCCTCATCAGAAGCCCTGTCAGGTTTTCCGTCTGATCGCCTGATTTTTATATATTTCTATTTATTTTCCCCGCTAACTGTTGTAATCCACGCAAAAATGAGCGAGACAGAGAAACTATTAATAAGTTGTTTAGATATATTGTAAAAGTGCATATAATAATCGAGAGACAAACGTTGGGGGATGTGATGAATCGGTTTTATAAAGTAGCACTACTTTTTGTGACTATTTATATGGGTGGTTGCTCAAGTATCAATAATTTTCTTTCTACTGACGGTGTTGTAAGTGAGCCATCAAGCAACAGTATCGTCGCAGATCGCCTCATTTCTGAAAAAAAAGACAATGACAAACCCAAATTTGTTGCCGTAGATAAGCAAGGCGCTGTCGATATTCCAGAGCATGCGGAGCATGCGAAAATAAAGCTGGCTGGTCTATATTATCGGTTGGCATTGCTTTACCAGAAAAAAGGAGAGTATAACCAGGCCGTGATCGAGCTTAATAAGGCGCTGAAAATAGATTTGGTTAATCTTGGGAAAAATCATCGTCGAGTGGGCACCATCTACAGTATGCTTGGCACTATCTACTATAAAAAAAGAAAATACCCGCTTTCGGTAACGAATTTCAAAAAATCAGTGGCAGTTGCGCGTTCACAATTCAGGAAAAACGATATAAAAAGTCGGCTTAGATTGTCCAGTGAATTGGGGAACATTGGACTGGCCTATTGGAAATCTGGAGAGCTTGATAGTGCTATAAAGTCGCTAAAAGAAGCACAACAGATTTCAGCTGTTGTTAAAAAACAGCCAAAGAGAAAAGTTGCCAATCGTTATATTTATTTAGGCCTTGTCTATTGGAAAAAGAAGGATTATAAATTGGCGATTTCAAATTACCTAAAAGCGGTTGAAATTGAAAAGCAACTTTTAGGGAAAGATCATTATCAGTTGACAAAAAGGTATGCCAACTTAGGGTTGCTATTCCGGCTGGATGGTAATGCGCCTAAGTCGATAGAATATTATTCCTTGGCATTGGTGTTGGAACAAAAAGAGCATGGCGATCATCACAGTGTGGTAGCCAATCGCTACAGTGATTTAGCGGCAATATATCGGCGTAGTGGCAATATAAAAAAGGCGATTTCCACTTATCAAAAAGTGGTGACTATACGCAGCAAACACCTGGGAAAGCAGCATCCAAAAACTGTCGCCATACAAAAACGTATTAGTATGCTCAAGAATCAACCGAAGCGCCAAAAGTAACTAACCGTGTCGAGTTGTATGTTGTCGTCAGTTTAGCATCCGCGCGTATTGTACCAGATCCATGGGCCAGTTTTTTCGTCTTTCCATTTAACCCAGCCTTGATACTTCGTTGCGTTAACGACTTGCTTGTTCGAGCAATAATCAGAAGGCTGGGTCATTTCGATTCGCATCCAGTCGTCTCTAATCTCGAGGATATTGAAGTGGTAGTTTTCTCGGTACGCAGGAACCCATTTAAGGCGCTTTGAAGCGATACTGGGTTCCTCTCTTAGTGAATGCCTTACTCTGGAGCGGAAATACATAGGCGATTTTTTGCTAAAATGTTGTTCCCAGCTTTTGAAAGATAATTTTATTGTCCCTGATGAAATAAGGCATTGATGTGTCCAGGCGATACCTGTCGGCCCTTCTGAATGGCGGAATTTTATCCAGCCATCTTTTCTTATCTGGTAAGCAATAAAGGTAGGAGACTCATAACCAGTTTCCACCATGCCATTGGAGTTGAAAGGTGTGACTTTGGTTTTACTGCTATTGATAAACCAGCCATTAATAATCCAGGCAATAGGTTGACTGCCGGGTTTATTGAAAATCGGCAGTCGTACCTGTTTTTTCCAATCACCTTTGGAATTAAGTTCGTCCGGTGACAAATGCCCAATACCCAAATTAGCACGCGTATTAAAAACTTTTAGGGGCTGGTACGAAAGACTTGGTATTTGCACTTTCGGAATGTCTGGGGGTAGGGGTAATTGCGATCGAATTTCGTTACAGCTATCAGGTGAGTAACTGTAAGGGTTTTTTGGAAAGCTGGCTAAGCTAACGACTAGGAGGCTTAATATTAAAGGAGCCAAGGCAAAACGATTAGATCTAGGCATTTCAACAATCCTGGTGTCACGGGGTTTGTGGTACATAAGATAAAATATAGTTTAAAAATTAAACCGAATTACAAAATTTCGATATGAATATTACAACAATATTGACAAGGTATTGATTTGTCTTTATTAGTTTTTTTACTTAGTTAATTGAACAAGTAGCCCGGACTTCGCGTAGCGAACGCCGGGAGAACGAACATCCTCCTCTTCCGTGCTTTAGTCAGCTACCAACTACCTTGCGCATACGCTTGTTTCAATTGAATCTCGAACTCTATTCCTTTTCCCCGGCGTTCGCTGCGCGAAGTCCGGGCTACGGATCTACATTCTATGTAGAAAGGATTCGTTGGTCGCGGATTAGTTACCAAATTTTCGCCGTCTGAGTGATCTTCGCGGATCAATTACCTGACGGTCCAGTGTCAGGTGATTTAGTTTGGGCTGTAATTTTTGTACCCAGCTAATATCTCTGACGATCATGTCGCTAACGGATACCTTTGTTGAGCGACGACGACTGAAATCAAATTTGATATTACCCAGGTAAGCAGTAAGCCCAGGATTCACGCGGAAACGGAATGAGGTATTATATTGATGAAAATGGTAGAGCTTGGTACCAAACAGTCCTTTTTTTAGCATTTCTCCATGATAGCTGGAAATGGAATATATCCCCGGTTTTAACTTTAGAAAATCAATTGCTGACCCGTTCATTTTAAGGTGTGCGTTATTTTGTAGTAGATTGGCGTCGATATAGCCGGCGATTCTGCCATTGATATCTTTAATTGTAATACGAATTTTTGCGCTGATAGCGCCCTTTTGCGTCAGTGTTGCCATGACCAAACCGTAATTTTCGTCGCCTTTGAATTCTACTAGCGTATTACTATTATGAGAGCGATTGATTAAATTTCGCGCATGGCAATCAATAAAAATTGTTAGGATAGCTAGCAAAGATAAGGATTTTACGGTTATATTTTTTGCTGGCATAATGCGGCCTCATAATTGAGTGAAAAATAATTTGGCTAGAACGGGTGTCAGTTTGGATAATCGCAAGGATCATGCCGATCATTGGCTAGGCCGTTTTATTTTTATAGGAATCGGATTCGTCAATAGGTTCGCTAACTGAATCCTCGATATGGTTTAAGGGCTCCAGCTCAATATTTTCATTAGCAAATTTAGTGGCCAGATGAATTCTAACAAGTTGGGTTAATTGTCGCGAAGGGGCTGATTTTTTTCTAAATAATCTCGGGTCGAAAAGGTTTTTAAAAATCTGTACAGGGGTCATGAGTATCCCCCATGGAAGAGACCACCATCCAAACATCATTGAATAGGCAATTCCTTTTAATCTATATTTAAGGCCACAGGCGCTACAACAAATGTACGGATTACTTCTCCATGAGGTAACGACTATCGCTGACCAGATGGTATAGGAAAAATGGACATCGACATGTTTGTCTGAATGGCACTTTGGGCAGGGGGATTTAAAAATATTGAGCGTACTTTTATAAACTAGATCTTGCGGGATATTTTTTGCAAAATCGACATAGGGCGAACACTTTTCGCAGTGGGCACTGCAAAAATGTTTTTCTCCATCTCTAATACCTCCTAGTAAAACTGGGCTATCACAATAGCTGCATTTATTCAAGAATCACCTCAAGGGAACTAGTTATTGGGTATCGATTAAAGTGTTTCATGATCACAATTATATTTCAACATTGCAAAAATAGTGTAAGTTTGACAGCGCTAACATGGAGTTGACTTAATGATTTTTATATTTTTCGATAATACTAATTAGATCGTTAATGGGCATGGCTTTGCCAATTTGATAACCTTGGGCACGGTTTACCCCGAGTTTTTTGATGTTTGTGAGTATCGCTTCGGACTCGACACCTTCACCTACTACTTCAAGCTTAAAGCGGTGTGCCAAGTCCGCGACAAGTTGAACGATGTTCCAGTTTTCGCTGCCGACGCTTAGTCCCATCAGAAAAGATTTATCGATTTTAAGTTCATCAATAGGCAACCTGTTTAAGTAATTGAGTGAAGAAAACCCAGTTCCAAAATCATCGATCGAAATTTTAGCGCCGATGTTCTTTAATGTATTAAGTATTCCGATAGTATGGTCAACATTATTCATCATGACACTTTCGGTTATCTCAAGTACTAAATTTGAAGCAGGTATACTCCACAACTTTATTGCCCGCCCAATGAATTCTACAAATTGGTAATCATCCAATAACGAAGATGAAACGTTGATCGAGACCGAAATATCAGGGTGTTGCTCTAACAATTCACGGGATTGTCTAAGGGCTGTATTAACAACCCATTCCGAGAGCACCCGAGTGGTGTCTGTTTTTTCAGCTATTGGAAAAAATATTTCTGGCGAGATAAACCCGTGTTTATGGTTGTGCCATCGCGCCAATACTTCAAATCCAGATATTGACTGGGTTTGCAGACAAAGTTGTGGTTGATATAATAAAAACAGCTCATTCCTTTTTATTGATTCTGCTAAATCTTCTGCAAGCAAGTATTCTTTTTCAAATGCTTGATCAAACGAAGGGTCAAAAAACGAATAGGTTTGCCCACGGTCTATTGTGTATTCCAATGCTTTTTCCGCACATTGCAGTAATCGCGTGCCGGTATTAGCTGTATCTGGAAAAATCACCGCGCCGATTTTTAGACGGGCTTTTATTTTTGTTTTATCAATACACAAGCCTTCATCCGTTATTCGTATAAGCTTGTCTATCGCCAGCAAAACGATATCTTCTGATGCGATCGGGTCAAGAAAAATCGCGATTCTATTTTCCTGCAGAACAAAAAAAAGATCATCGTTTCTTAGGATTGATTTTAGGTTGGTGACAACTTTCGAGCAAAAGCGAATGCCGGTTGCTACGCCATATTGCTTATCGATCGTTAGAAAATTATTAATCTCGACTAATAACAAAGATTTTTTAAAGGCTTGCCTGGCATTGATGTTCAGGCGTCTATCCAGGTTCTGAATGAGTTCGAGACGACTGGAATGTGCAGGTATATTTTCAGGGTTCAAATGAAAAATGCTCCAGGATCTATACCAAACGCCCAAGGCTCGTGTGTGGTGACTATCTCCAGTGGTTTAGATTCTGCATCGGTTTCTACCAGAGCCAGGTCGATGACAGGCAGGGCGTGGATCATCACATGCTTGTGGTCGAGAACGAGCATGACTCGTGGGCGCAGCCGTCGTGTGCGATTCTGACTTAAGACTATTCCGATTTCACCAGAAGACAGTTCGACAATACTACCAGTAGGAAATATCCCTAAACACTGGATAAATTCTTCTACCAGTTCACTTTGAAATTCAATATCGCGCCATTCATATAAACAGCGAATGGCATTTAGAGGTGACAAAGCTTTGCAGTAGGATCGTTCGGTAGTGATTGCATCATAGCAATCGACAATAGCAGCAATACGGGAAAAAACCGGTATCTGCGATCCTTTGAGTCCTTGTGGATAGCCACTGCCGTTCGCCCTTTCGTGATGATGCATTGCAATTTCGATTGACTTGGTACTCATATTTCCGCTTTGTTGCATAATCGACACGCTGTGTTCTACATGCGTTTTAACTAATTCAAACTCTTCTTCGCTAAGGCGGCCTGGTTTTGATAATAGACCGCGGGGAAGTTTAGTTTTACCAATATCGCAAAGCATGACGCCGACTGCCAAGTGGTTTAATTCGTTGACACTCAACCCAAGATGGCGGCCAAAGGCGACCGCCAGCGTAGCCGAGTCAATAGAATGCTTGTAGGCATAAGTGTCAATACATTTTAATTTGGTTAACCAAAGAAACGCATCTGGATTCCGAACAATGCTGGTAACCATGTCTTTGACCAGCAATTTCATTTTTGATATTTCCAGCGCTTTATCATTTCCAGCGTCTTGCATCATTTGCTCGACCTGGGTTATCAGGCTGGAATGACATTCTTTTGCGAATTTAATTTCATCCTCGACCAGCTTGGTATCCTGGTAACGTATGATTGCTTTTGGTAGGTCTGCTATTCGATTAGTTTTTTGGCCAGCGGCGGGAATATTTTGCAGTTGACTTTGATAGGGTGCTTTGTCGTGATCAATAAAGACATAAAGGCAATACTTACTTAGCGTATCGACTTCGCTCGTCGTGCGAATATAAAAACCTTGGAACAAAAAGGGCGTTTCCAGCCAAGGTCTGTCGAGTCTGGATACATACATTCCAACCTTGAGGTTAGCTATTTTTACTTTTGATTCCACGTGATAGTAACCCATAGTAATGAACGGAAATAAATCAATAGGTATCCGTGAATATATCGGTCAATCAGGCTAAACCTTGATGGTCAGATGAATAGCTAACCTGAATATGTCATAAATGATGAACCGACTATCTGCAATGATAACGTTTAATCAAAGGCTTATTAGTAATTTTTTGTGTTGTTAGTTGTTATATTTTCGGTTGTTTGGGAATTTAGTGGATTCAGGGTTACTATCCTTTTTCAGCAGCGCCCTTTACATCCGCGAGCCACAAGATTTTTTTCAGCGCAGACAACTGGGGTTGTAATGACGCTGAAAAAAACTTCGCGGATGACGGGCTTCCATTGAATTTAGGGAAAACCTAAATATCTTCACTGCTGTTTTGTTAACTTCAAATCGTCATTCCGGACTTGTTCTGGCATTCAGGAAGTTGTTGAAAATACTGGATTCCGGAACAAGTCCAGAATGACGGGAAAGCGAGTGAAATATCTTATAAAAAAAATACCAAAGTCAAATTCACTGGAAGCCCCTCTACGGTCAGTCAGAAGATTTTTTTTCGCGACTGAGCCACGGTGTGGAGTGAAAAAAAAACTTGTGACTGACCGTACTAAAAAAGAATAACAGCCCAAAATCCAAATTATTTAAGAAATAAGCAAGCGAGCCTAATTTCCCGGAAATTTAGCGAGATATCTTCAGATAATATTAGCCCTGGTTTTATTAGGCTTAATTGCGCCGACTTTGCCTATGCTTTTTCTGTTTAGGTCGCGGCTTGCCGTGGCTTGGCTGCGAGTTCGGCACCAGCTGGTGTTTACCGCTACCGATCAAGTCAGACCGCCCCATTTTTTTCAGGGCATCACGTAAGATGGGCCAGTTCTTGGGGTCATGATAGCGTAAAAAAGCTTTATGCAGCTTGCGATTTTTTTCGCCCTTGACGGTATAGACATTCTCTGAGTCTTTTGTCACCCGTTTCAGTGGGTTTTTTTCTGAATGATACATTGCCGTCGCAACCGCGAGTGGTGATGGTAAAAAACCTTGCACCTGGTCGGGTCGAAAGCGATTGTGTTTTAACCATAGCGCAAGATTAAGCATATCATTATCCGTTGTTCCTGGATGTGCGGAAATAAAATAAGGAATCAGGTATTGCTCCTTACCTGCTTCGGCAGAATATTTTTCGAAGAGTTGCTTAAATTCATTGTAGGCCCCAATGCCCGGTTTCATCATTTTATTCAACGGGCCTTGCTCGGTATGTTCGGGGGCGATTTTAAGATAGCCACCGACATGATGGGTGACCAGTTCTTTGATATATTCCGGTGAGCGCAGCGCTACGCTAGATCGTATCTAAGTCCCGAGGCAACAAATATCCGCTTAATACCCTTTATTTTTCGTGCACGCCGGTAGAGAGCGATCAAGGGGTCGTGGTTAGTGATAAGGTTTTTACAAATACCCGGAAATACGCACGATAAGCGTCGGCAGGACGCTTCTATTTTTTCGCTCTTGCAGGTTAACTTATACATGTTGGCCGTGGGGCCACCCAGATCGGAAATATTGCCGGTAAACCCTGGAACCGTATCGCGGATCGTTTCAATTTCACGAATAACAGAATCTTCAGATCGGCTCTGGATTATTCGACCTTCATGCTCTGTTATCGAGCAAAAGGTGCAACCGCCAAAACAGCCGCGCATGATACTGATAGAGAAGCGAATCATTTCCCAGGCTGGTAGTTTTGCGTCTTTATAACTGGGGTGCGGTTTACGGGTATAAGGCAGCTCGTAGAGTTTATCCAGCTCTTCCGTGGCCAAGGGGTATGGCGGCGGGTTGAGCCAAATATAGCGTTTATCATGGCGCTGCATTAGCGCACGTGCGTTACCCGGATTTGTTTCCATGTGAAATACACGCGAAGTATGTGCATATAGTATTGGATCGGCGACAACCCGGTCATACGGGGGAAGGCGGATAACCGTCTTATTTCTGTTAGGGACGAATTTTACGACCTGCCCACTATCGGGTTGATTCACCGGTTTATTGGTATTTTCATCTACGCGACAATCTTTGTTCCAGGCATACGGGTCAGGGGGATTTTCTATTCGCCCGAGTTTGTCTACGTTAGTAGAATCGATAATTGTCCAGTTGTCGAGCGGGCCTTTATTCATAAAAGCGGTGCCGCGAATATCGATTAGTTTATCGATAGTCTCGCCATTGGCCAATCTATGTGCGATCTCGGTAATCGCCCGTTCGGCGTTACCGAACACCAGCAGGTCCGCTTTTGAGTCAGGCAGAATGGATCGTCTGACCTTATCGGACCAATAATCATAATGGGCGATACGGCGTAGGCTGGCTTCAATACCACCAATAATTACCGCAACGTTTTTATAGGCTTCCCTGATGCGTTGTGAATAAACGATAACAGAACGATCAGGACGTTTACCACCAACGCCGTGGGGCGTATAAGAATCGTCGGTGCGAATTTTACGATCCGAAGTATAACGGTTTATCATTGAGTCCATATTGCCAGCGGTAATACCAAAAAAAAGATTGGGTTTACCAAGTTCCATAAACGCCGTTTTTGATTGAAAGTCGGGTTGGGCAATGATCCCTACGCGGAAACCTTGTGATTCCAGCAGGCGTCCTACCAGGGCCATGCCAAAGCTTGGGTGATCGACATAGGCATCGCCGGTGACGATGATAATATCGCAACTGTCCCACCCAAGCTGATCCATCTCTGCACGCGACATGGGCAAGACCGGGGCAATGCCAAATCGCTTGGCCCAGTAGGGACGGTAAGAAAATAGTTTTTTAGCAGCTAGCATGGCCGCTATTATGGTCGACTTACGGTTACGCTGCAACTTGCAAAGGAATACACTTATAGTATGTGCAACTACTAGTAGCCCGGACTTCGCGTAGCGAACGCCGGGAAAAAAATGATCTTAATTTCAATCAAAAACCTGCAACCCTTCTGCCAGAGCATATCGGGTACATCTGGCTTTGCAGTTGTTATAATGTTCGTTTCCCGGCGTTCGCTGCGCGAAGTACGGGCTACATATTGGCAACCATAAATGACATTATAAGGGCAAATTGTATGGTCAAAATTATACACATCGTTACTGCAATATTGTCGATAAGCGGATTTATATTGCGTGGTGTTTGGATGATACGCGGGTCCAGATTATTAAAAAATATCTGGGTTCGGGTTTTACCTCATGTTAACGATACGTTATTGCTGGTAACAGCGGTTATGTTGGCGGTAACGTCTGGATCATATCCCCTTCAGCAGGGCTGGTTAACAGCAAAAGTCAGTGCATTATTGTTATATATTTTTCTGGGGATTATGGCTTTTCGATCCAGGTCAGAGAAAAAACGGAAAGTTATATTGTGGCTAGCCGCCATTCTGGTCTTTTTCTATATCGTTGCCGTTGCCAGAAGTAGAAACTGGCTGGTTTTTATATAAGGAAGTAGTCAGGCTAGGCTTTGCGCATCCAGCCGACAGCGACCCTGGGCTGTAATATAGAATAGGCATTGTTGTTATATTCTAGCGAAAATATTTGTCGTGGTTTTCCGAATATATTTTGCTGGATAATTTCTACCTGGCCATCACTGACTGAAGTGACTATGCCTAAATGACCATATTGAGAGTCATGAAATACCAGGATATCATCACGGGCCGGGCGCATAGGGCCATGATTATTGAATTGAATAAGACCACGCGCCGGGTTCAGGGTATTGTCAGCTAGGTTTGCATCAAAGAAGTCCCGGGCGTGACCCCAGATATTGGGCATTTCGTGTGACTTGGCAAGTCGATAAAAGCGTTTTATATATTCTACACACTGCCATTTTTGGCCATAGTAATAGCCATCATCGGCATAGTGCTTTCCCTGGCTGTGATGAAAATGAAAGCCATTTTCAAAAGCAGGTACCTGCTTGTAGCTATCAATTTGTGAACCAATGTTTGCGCTGTCCCAAATTAACATAGGCTAACCACCTATCCACTGGCGAATACGCGAAGACAGGGATTGAATATCAGTGCCATTACAGATTTCGACTTGTAGGTCGGCTGCGCGTTGCCGGTCAAATCGATTTAATTCACCGTAACTGACTAACATTGCTTGACCATGGAGTCCGCCTAACAGATCTTTTAGCGTATCGAGCTTGTAAATGGCTTCGGCTCCTGAACCTGACTGGCCGTTCGAGCGTCCGAAGTGCTTGGTTTTGCATTCAATGATATAAAGTTTATTGTTTGCAAGAAACGCGACATCAATTTCGTTACGGACAACAGGGTTACCCGTTCCGCGAGTGATTTCCACACTGCGGCCGACATCCTGTATCATCGGGACTTGCTTGCGCAATGTATTTATCACGGCATAGACATGTTCTTCAAGCCAGCCACCGTTTACATAAAAACGTTCATCTTCACCTGCGAACACAATTCTGCCATTTTCTATTGATAAAAACCGGTTGTTCTCGAACTTCGATAAAAGATAATCAAATTCTGGATTACCACGCAGATGCCGATCTTGTAACGGTGGTGAAACCAGACGTTCGGCCTGGTGCGCATACCAGTTCAGAGCTCTAAGTGGCCCCTGTAATTGGCTTACTTTGTTAACCAGATCGACAGTGGTTTTTTGGTGGCTAGCATCGATGCTATCGGTTTTGATTGCTTCCAGCTTAGCGCCGTGGGCTGACAGGAATGCACGTAGCTTGATTTTGTCGGCGATTGCATGCGCTGCCTGGTTTTCTGGATTAATCCAGGCTATTTCGTCTTTTTCCGGGTGAACATAGAATATCGGCTTGTTCTCGGCACGAAAAACGTCATAGGCGGCAATCGATAACAGCTTATTTCCGCCAGAAAGATTTAGTATTAAATTTTTATCTTCGTATTTTGCCAGCAGGTCGATTAACTGATTGCGGATGGCTTCAATATTCCACGGATCATTAAGGTCGAGAAACTCTACTTTGACACCGGTGGGCTTTATCGTTGTTGCAAGATGGCGGGCAGTTTGCCGCGATTGTTGATGCTGTACCAAGACGATCTTGTCCGGCCTAAATTGAGGATCGAGTACCGGTGTTATATTGGCAGCTGGACGGTCGGAAACCAGAGAGACAATAATATCTGCTTTTAAATGGGTAGTGTTTTTTGCTGGTGACACGGTGATTGTTGGTTTTATGTATTACTATAACCGCTATTATTAACAGCCATTAGATTACGTCAAAAACGCCGCAATTAGTAGTAATATCGACTATAAAGATATCTGTTCCGGCTCATCTATCATCCTGGCATTGTCCGGAACAGCGGGTAACAAAACCGGCTAGCTACAGCCTTTTGGTCGCGGCAATCCAGCGATTTTGTTTGCGCATTTGATTAAACCGGTTGGGAATAGCGAATAAATGTATTTTTGGCTGCTCCTGTCCGCGCCAAATTTTTTTTTCATCATTTTTGAGAATACTCTTGGCTCTGCCACAACGCCATATTCATTAAAGTGTTCTCTCGCCATTGTAATGATATCCCAGTGTTCCGGTGATAATTCGGGTACCTGTTCATTGACGGCAATTTTTGCTGCCAGATCTTCCGACCATTCTTCTAAATTTTCCAGCCAACCAGCCTCGCTGAGCTGAATTGTCTGGCCATTGACTTCTGTCTGCATTCGGGTTTACTCCTAAGATCAAAATACCTGAGTAATTTTATCAGGTATGAACATCAAATGCTATCGTGCTTTTGCTGTTTTTTATACTCTCACCATCATTGTCACAATACTATCAAGGTTTAGCAGGACCGAATTAATATTCGCTTTAACCGCCTATTTTGCGGTTTGCGGAAAATCGGTCAGTCCGTGGGTTTTGACAGTAATTTTTCAAACGTCTTAATCATTAATTGTGCTCGATGTGACCAGTCGTATTGACGCTTTGCGATACCTGCAAGCTTTGTTGATAGGGTGTCTGATAAATAACGATCGAGTAGCGCGATGATATTGCTTGTGATCGACGGAATTCTTTGAGCCGGGTCAGCGGAAATTTTAAAATAATTAACGAGTTCCGGGTCCAGGTACTGATCAAGTTCATCAATGCCATCCTTGAAACCACTAAAATAACTGGCCACTGGTGCGACACCATTGGCCAATGCTTCCATTAAGACCAATCCGTAGGCTTCTGGTACAACCGAGGGAAAAATAGCGATGTCCGCGCATGGGAATAGATAGGATAACGGGCGATGGTCCATGCGCCCCAGAAACAGGCAGTGTTGATCGAGTGTGCGGCCGTGTGCAAACATTTTATCGATATTGCCATCGACCTGAAGATAAGAAAGCACATCTTTCCAGGGACCACTTTCGTGGCTGCGGTCGAGGTCAAATCCTTGCTCAGCCAGTGCCAGTAATAGCGCGTTGTCAGCGGATGTGATCGCATAGACAAGTGCTTCCAGTGTTTCTCTATAGGCCCCGGAACCAACGATGAGTAATTGGCTATTTGCATGCTTGGCTAATATTGCCGGTAAGGAAACGATTAGTGATTGCAGTCCTTTGCCTGCTGTTAGCGCACCAACAAATAATAGTATTGGCCCCGTTAAGTCAATGCGGCCAATTTTTTCGACGATATCCATATCCATCGCATTTTCATTATATTCATCAAACATTTGAGTGACCGACTGAAGCTGGCCGGATTCCAGCTTGTGGTAAAGTTTTTGCAGTTGATCGGGAGACTTTCCACGGTTGAGTTTAATGACCCCGGAATTCAAAAAGTCGGCTATTTTGCTTTTTCGATCAGCCTTATTAACAGGATGAAATAGGCTGGTATCAACGCCGATACCGACGATGCTGGTTTTTGCAATAATGTCTGTTTTGATATCGGCGAACAATTCAATAATTCTATTTCGAACCTCATGGTTGCCAGTGATGATTTGGTCGCAAGCGATCAGCGCGTCACGGGCCTTGTCATAGTACCTTGAATCTTTCTTAACCGTATACTCGATAGCGCTGCCGTGAAGAAAAATAACTAACGGTACCTTATGTTGGTGGCAGGGCATTAACGCCATATAAGGTTGCATGACAATATGGTTGGCAAAGACGATATCAGGCGCAATAACATCTAATATTTCATTCAAGACCCGTTCATTTATAGCGATAAATTTATCGAGCTCGGTATCGCTTAGTTCGACAAAACTCTTAACATGCCCGGGCCTTTGTTTGTCGGTTAGGTAAACCGGATATATCTCACCGGCTGGAATATAGTGAAGCAGACATTGATCTGCGTAGGCTTTGTTAATGACCGTGACCGTGCAGTCAGCTTCTTTGTCCCAAACCCAGTATTCGCCTATATAGCCAATATTTTCCGGGTTGGATTCGCGGCAAATAATATGGACTCGATGACCCAGGTTCAAAAAAGAACGCGCGAGGTAACGGTTATACTCATTGCTTCCAGAGCCCGTTAGTTCATAGCCATGGTAAAGTACGATATCCATTTATCTTGTCTGAGTCGCCAGTGTTGTGCGGGGAAATAATACCAGGGTCGCTTATATCATAGGTGCTATTGCCTATTTTGCTATAAGTAAATATTTTACAAAGCTTCATTGCCTGATTCGCCGGTGCGAATACGGACTGCCTGCTCAAGGTTGATAACAAATATCTTGCCATCGCCTATTTGGCCTGTTCTGGCGGCATTGGTGATCGCATCTACTACGGTATCTACCATTTCATCTTCAACTGCAATTTCCAGTTTGGCTTTAGGGATAAAGTCGATCACATACTCTGCGCCACGGTATATTTCTGTATGCCCTTTTTGTCTGCCATAACCTTTAACCTCGGTCACAGTGATGCCCTGTACGCCGGCACTACCCAATGCCTCGCGTACATCATCCAATTTAAATGGTTTTACGACTGCGATTACAAGTTTCATCTAATCAATGCTCCCAACCAAACAAAGAAGGGTTTTCTAATATTAAAAAGATCAATATTCTCTGAATATCATATTTTACTAACGGTGCAAGAGATTATACTGGCTTGATGTCTGTGCGGCTAGGTCTTTATTGTTAATGGAAAAAATGAACCCACGGATGGCCAGTGTACAAATATTCATCTGTTTATCAGGGTCAACAAAAACTATCTTGGGCACATAATAAAGGATCTATTAGTGTCTATACTTCAGGGTTAAGCGGGGTTAAGTGCGCTGGTGCAGCGCGTATGCGACTGTTCGCGGTATTACAATACCGACTATAGTTTAGCTTCCGAAATAGGTGACGAAAAAAATGAAAATGATATCAATACTGGTTTATACGCTGGTCGCTTTATTATCGCCATTTTCGATCTCATATTCAGCAGATCAGCCAGGAAAAAAAGTTATTCTTGTGCTCGATGCATCGGGAAGTATGTGGGGAAAATTAAAGGGCAAAGCAAAAATAGTGATTGCCAGGAGTGTGGTCAAGGAACTATTGAATACCTGGGATAACAATACAGAGCTTGGCTTAATTGCCTACGGACATAGGGTAAAAGGTAGTTGCAAAGATATAGAAACATTAATTCCAGTGTCGAAAGTCAACGTAAAGAATTTTATGAAAATCTTGAATGCCGTGAGTCCAAAAGGAAAGACCCCGATTGGAGCTGCGGTACTTAAAGCGGCTGAAACCCTAAAATATACCGAAGAAAGTGCCACGGTCATTTTGGTCAGTGATGGTATTGATACTTGCGGAATGGATCTGTGTAAACTTGCGAGCAAGCTAAAGAAAAGTGGCGTAGACTTTAAAACGCATGTTATCGGATTTGATATCCGCACACGAAGTGCTGTCAAACAGTTGCAGTGCCTAGCGAAGAAGACGGGTGGCAATTATTTTGCGGCTAAAGATGCTGCCGGTTTAAAAACGGCGATGGCGACAACAGTCAAGCTAGTGGCAAAGGCTAAGCCTATCGTTGTTAAAGCTAAACCCAAACCCAAACCCAAAGCTCAACCCGATCTGGGACCGGGTTTATTGTTATCTGCGGTAATCACCAAAGGGGCAACAGCGATCGAAAAAAATGTCCATTATAATGTTTATGAGCCGCAAAAAGATATTCATGGCAAACGTAAGCGAATCAGTCAGCATCGTTATAAAGGTAGGAAAACGGTTATAAAATTAGCGCCAGGTAAGGTTGTTGTTGTCGCTCATTATGGCATCAATTCAATCGTTGAAGCAGAACTGGAAGTGAAGGACAAGCAACTCACCGAATATATTTTTGATATGAATGTCGGCAGTCTGGCGTTGTCGGCAACGGCGGCCAAGGATTCAAAACTAATCGATAAGAATGTACACTTTAGTATTTATCTGCCGGAAAAAGACTTGAACGGAAAGCGCAAGCTGGTTAGTCAGCAACGATATAAGGGCAATAAAACCCTGGTGATACTAAAGGCGGGCAAATATCATCTGCAAGCGCACTATGGGGTTAATTCGATCGTTGAGGCGGATATCGAAATTAAAGCCAAGCAGTTAGTGGATCATACCTTCAATATGAATGTCGGGACGATGGCTTTATCGGCGACCGCAGACAAAGACAGCAAGCTGCTAGATAAGAATGTGCACTACTCTATTTATCACCCGGAGAAGGATTTACACGGTAAGCGTAAGCTCATTAATCAACAGCGTTATAAAGGTAACAAAACCCTGGTGACACTAAAGGCGGGTAAATATCATGTCGTTGCTAACTACGGTGTCAATGCGATTGCAGAGTCAGAAGTAGAGATCAAAGCCAATCAGCTGGTTGAGAATTCGTTTAATATGGATGTGGGCAATATTGCTTTGTCCGCTGCGCAAGCACCGGGGGCAGGATTAATCGAGAAAAATCTACATTTCTATATCTATGATCCCAATAAAGACCTGCATGGAAAAAGAAAATTGGTTAGCCAGCAGCGTTATAAAGGTAACAAAACCGTGGTTACCTTAAAATCAGGTAAATACTATTTGCGTGCAAACTATGGTATCAATGGCTTGGCGGAAAAGCAGATAGAAATCAAGCCCAATCAATTGGTCGAACAGTCCTTTGATATGAATACCGGCGCGGTTGCCTTTTCCGGCGTTGAAAAGGAGGGTGGGGTGGCAATCGCAAAAAACATGCATTACTATATCTATCTCCCTGACAAGGATATTCACGGCAAGCGAAAACTGGTCAATCAGCAACGTTATAAGGGCAATAAGACAGTTGTGGTTCTAAAGGCAGGGAAATATCATATCCAAGTGCAATATGCCGATAAGAAAGTTGAAAAAGAAATTGAGATAAAGGCAAATGCTTTACAGGAAATAGTTTTTGTTATGAAATAAAATCCGATCAGGACTAGTGCTCCGCCCAATTAATTTTTCACGCAAAGTGCCTATATCCGTAGCCCGGACTTCGCGCAGCGAATGCCGGGGAAAAAGGAGCAGGGTTCAAAATTCAGTTAAAACAGGCGTATGCGCAAGGTAGTTGGTAGCAGAGAAAAACAGAATGTTCGTTCTCCCGGCGTTCGCTTCGCGAAGTCCGGGCGACTGGTACAATTGA
Source organism: Gammaproteobacteria bacterium (assembly GCA_003233345.1). Lineage (GTDB taxonomy): Bacteria > Pseudomonadota > Gammaproteobacteria > SZUA-21 > SZUA-21 > SZUA-21. Next base: position 65,367 of record QILK01000244.1, read on the forward strand.
CTAAGTGAAAAAATTAATTGGGCTGACGACAAACCAGACTGCGATAAGTGTTGTGTCAGTCAAGTCTGCCATGAACAGGACAGTAGTTTGCAAGAGTTTATACAAACCTATTTTATAACGCCGTTTATAAATCGTTTTGCACCTGAGGAAAAGCTCAACTGGATATTTTTGCTGTTAACCGTTGTTATTGCGGCCATTATATATTTGTTTCAGTTTCGCAAGCAAAATAGCTATTCGTTGATACAGCTAAAAGACTTTATTTTTCCAGCAAGAATATATAAAAATCAATCAAGCAGAACCGATGTTTATTATTTTATCGTAGATACCTTGCTTCGATTTCTAATTATTACACCTTTTATAGTCTATGGTGTGCAGGTTGGTGACCAACTGACTAAAGCTTTAAATGCTGTCTTTGGAGAATTTGCGAACCCTGTCTTTCCCAGCGAGCTAGTGGTTATATATTTAACTTTTTTCTTTGTTGTCGCTTATGATTTGTCTTTCTATCTTGCCCATCGTTTGCTGCATAAAATTGGTTTTTTATGGGAATTTCATAAAGTTCATCATTCTGCGGAAGTGCTTAATCCCTTGACATTATTCCGGGAACATCCAGTTGATCAACTTGTTAATGGTGCTTTTGCCGGCATTGCGACCGGACTGGTCTTGGGGCTGTTTGATTATTTTACAGCAACCCCGGTTAGATTCTCAGGCGCTGTTTGGATAACCGGGTTTTTATTTATCGTTGCTGGTGGACATTTTAGGCATATGGAAATATGGATATCGTACGGCAAGTACTTCAATCTGTTGTTTATAAGCCCGGCGCATCATCAAATACATCACAGTTGCGATCAAAAACATAAAGATAAAAATTTTGGTGGAATTTTTTCCTTTTGGGATGGCTTATTTTGCTCGCTTTATATGCCCGTAAAACCAGAAAAATTGGTTATGGGTCTCACCAATGATGAACATAAGAACTACCATAATGTTTGCTTGTTATATTGCTTGCCGTTTGCCAATTTGTATAGGAAAATATTCAAAAGCTGAATTTTTTGGGCAAAGGTGATGAAGACTAAACCGAGCAAAGCTGTAATCTATGCGGTAATTTACCTGGTCAGTTCTATTTTGTTGTTGAATATAACTTACTACGTTTATTATCCTGAAATAGTCAGTGAGTCACGACCCAGCAATATTGATATCTTGCCAACCGAATTGGAAATACTGGTTCTACTTCACCCTTATACCCTGACTTACATTGGTAGCAAAGCTATTTTTTGTTATATCGGACTGTATCTATTTGTAGGTTTTTTTTCCAACAAGCGTAGTGCGGTGACCATTGTATTTTTAACGGTATTGGGGACACTGATAGATTTTTTATGGCATTATTTTCTATTTGTAGGTGAGAACAGTCTGTTTAACGTTTCCTATTACTTGGCTAATTTTGGTTTACCCTATTTGCTGGTTATTATGTACTTCTTTTTTAGCTTCAGTATGCGTCAGTCAGATTAAATAATTGAAATTCATATATCGATTCAATAAGCGCGGTGGATGAATTTTGTGGGGAGCGTTCAGTATCAGGCCGTTACTATTTGGACTGTTTGTCATTTAAAATAATGCGCTTCAATGTATTTTTCAATAATCCTGGGTGAAAAGGTTTGGTGATATAATCTTCAGCGCCAAGATCAAGGCATTGTTGTATCACCTCCTCGTTATCGATTGAGGAAATCATGACGATATAGAGGTCATTAAACGGCGGATACTCACGGATTTGCTTTAATGTTTCGATACCGTCGATGTTAGGCATCATAATATCGAGAAATAATAAATCAATTGGTTTTACTTTTAAGCGCTGGATTCCATCTTGGCTATTGCTCGCATAATCGGATCGAAACCCAAGCTTTTTTAAGCGCATCGATAAAATCTCGTAATTTAAATCATTGTCGTCAATGATAAGGATGTTGTAGTTGTCATTTTTGGTCATTTCTCCGCTATTCGACCAGTCAAACTGTTTTTTGTCCTTTAGGCATTGCCATACTCTTGAGTTGATTTTTTTGAAGTCATAGGGTTTTAACAGGTAATCGGCCGCACCATAATCCAGGCAGGTAAGAACGGCATCTCTGTCCTTAATGCCGGTAACGACAAGTACCGGAATATGTTCGGTCACTGGATTCGATTTAACGCGCATCAGAAATTCAAATCCATCCATGCCCGGCATGTTCAGATCTAGCAATATACAGTCAAATTTTTGTATATCCATAATGCTAAAAGCTTCTTCTGCCGAACCTGCCGCACACGTGTGGTAGCTTTCTTTGCTTAGTCGATGGGTCAGGAGTTCCCGGTTTGAGAGGTTGTCGTCTATGACCAGAATGGAGACAGGGCTGTTTGCTGGCGTATTTTCAAGAGAGTTAATTTTCATTGGAATAATTTGTCACTCAGTCTAGATTGTTATGTAAATTTTATCGGCGAATTTACCAAATGCTAGAGTGCGTGAGTTCAAAAATTAGAATGATTATTGCATAGTTTCATACAGTTAAAGTTTTACGGTTGTACTACATTAATTTCACTAGCTATTTTTTATTGACCCCGATCATGATGGTAAAGGTTCGCGTTGCATATCGTTAAAACGATTAGGGTTAATTAATGAAAACGCTAGTGTTGAGTGCCCATTGCTCGATAATCAGTATGGTTTTTAGGTTAACGCTATCGCAAGAAAACGATCAATAAGGAAAGCAGGGTTGACTGTACTACCCAAGATTCGTCATTCACTTAAATATCGCATTGCGGTAATTATTTTTGTGCTCGAAGGTTTTATGATGGCAGTGGTGCTAAGTGTAACGCTGTCCGACTCGCTAAACGAAAATCGCAAGCAGCTCAGAATCAACGAAAAGGTGATGATGAATCTGTTGTCTGATCTTAGCCGCATCGCGTTGTTAACAGCGGAATACGATGATTTGCAACCTTATATCGATCAGATAGTACAGGACCCGAATATTGCTGCCGTTCATCTAGCTGATTACAAAAACCGGATTGTGGTCAGTAGCCGGCATGTTTATATAGGCCGAGAACTACGTGTATTGGAATCGAGTGACGGTGAAAAGCGCTGGCGGACTAGAAAAATAAACAATAGCAACGGTGTCATTGGTACAGTCGCCATGCTGTTTTCATACGAGAATTTAATTTCAACCAATCAAAAAGTTAGAAATTCAGGGATTACAATTGCGTTAACAAGCATGGTTGTGATCGCCGTTATTGGTTATTTGATCGGTTACTTGCTGACCCGGCGGCTCGAAGAGTTGACTTATACCGCGCAAAGATTTGCGAAAGGTGAGTTCGAGGTTAGAACCAACCTTAAAGGCGGTGATGAGGTGGCGATACTTGGTCGAGCATTTAACAGTATGGCAGAAAATGTTTCAGAAAATATGGAAGTGCTTAGGCGAATTAAAGATGACCTGGAAGACAGGGTGGTTGAGCGAACCCTGGAACTGGCAATTGCGCGTGATCAGGCAATAAGTGCCAACAGGAGCAAAAGTGCATTTTTAGCGAATATGAGCCACGAAATTCGTACACCGTTGACAGCCATTATTGGATTTTCAGAAGCCATCGCCGATGGGCGTTTACCCGTAGCCGATCAACAACAGCTTATTAAAATAGTGATACGCTCAAGTAAAGATCTGTTGCGAATAATTAATGACATACTGGATTTCTCAAAAATTGAAGCCGACAGGTTAGAGATCGACAGGCTGCCTACTAATCCTTTTGATCTTATCGAAGATGTTTACTCACTGGTGGCTTTAATGGCAGAAGAAAAAGGACTGTTGTTTAGAGTGGATTTTATGTACCCGATGCCCGAAACCATTAATACTGACACGCTACGTTTAAAGCAAATATTGATTAATCTTTGTAACAATGCCATTAAATTTACCAAAGAGGGATATGTGTTAATAGAAATTCGCTGTATCGTCGAGAGCCAGAAAATTATTTTTGCGGTAATTGACACTGGAATAGGGATCAATGAAGATCAACTTGAAAAGTTGTTTCAACCTTTTTCACAAGCAGACTCTTCAACGACAAGAGAGTATGGCGGCACAGGCTTAGGGCTGCATTTGTCGAGAATACTGGCGGGCAAACTTGGGGGTTCTTTAGCTGTGGAAAGTGAAGAGGGTGCCGGCAGCAGGCTCACTGTGGAAATTGATACCGGGAATCTTGATGGTGTGAAAATGCTGGAAGAGGGTACTGATTTTGATACCTCAGGCGAGCGATCAAAAAATTCGATGTCAACCCATGTCGAGGGGCATGTTTTACTGGTTGAAGATAACGAAGATAATCAGCGTTTGATTTCCATGTTTATACAAAAGACGGGTGCCAAGGTTGATATCGCCTCAGATGGCGTGCAGGCGATAGAGATGACTTCGAGAAAAAATTACGACTTAATTTTAATGGACTTGCAAATGCCCAATATGAATGGTCTTGATGCGACGCGAGAAATTCGCGAAAGAGGATTTACCGGTCCGATTATCGCTTTAACGGCTAATGCCATGAAAACAGATATCGATGCATCAACACAAGCGGGGTGTGATGAGCATTTATCTAAACCAATCGACCGGGTAAAATTTCTAAGATTATTCAACGAATATCTTGTTATTAAACCGGGAGAGGCAAACGTCGATTTGCCGATTATTTCCAGTTTGCTATATGAAGAACCCGATTTGCTGGCCGTTGTGGAAAAATTTATATCCAGGTTACCGGAAATGCTGCAGAAGATCACGGCGGCTAATAAGGCGGGAGATATGGGAAAATTGCGGCATGCTGCGCATGATTTAAAAGGCACTGGTGGTAATTTTGGCTACGCCGAAATTTATTCTATTGCCGAGCAGATCGAAAACAAGGCAGACGGAAAAAATGCGGGCGCGTTACCCGAATTGATTGCTGAAGTGGCGAGTATTATCAAGCGTATCCAGGATGGACTAAAGCATTTTAAGCAATCTAATAATCTGGATGATGCAAAAAGTGCATAAGATAAATAATGCCCTATAAACGCATCACCCGGATTTCGCACAGAGACCGGGCAAGTATAAAATATGTAGCCTGGACTACTCGCTAAATTAACCAAGTGAAAAATTAATTGGGCGGAATACCAGTTTCCTGTTGGGGTTTTTTTCTTAGGCTTCGGTAGCGAACGACAATCGTATTATACTGATCGTTTAAGCTTCTAATTTTTGTTTGCTTACTTTGGATGGTGTTTCTGGAGCGTTTGATGTTTTGCCGCACCCGTTTCATTTGCAGTAATAGTTTTTTTGGCGGTTTCTGTTTTGCGCGGGAAAAGTCGATAGCTTTGCGCCGTAAAGACGACAGTTTAAGCTGCTCATCTTTTAACGTTTGCTGTTCCAGTGAAATATTGTTGCGAATGCTTTCTAGTTTTCTATTCCTTGCTGCGATGATCTGGGATTCGTTGCTATAACTATGTAATATTTGTTTATCTCGTTTTGCTTGAGCACTTGTGAGTCGCTCGCGCACTAACTTTTCGCTATGCTGTTTTTTTTGGGCGGCTAATTCTTCTGTTGTTTTTTCGCGCGCTACTCGACCAACGGTATAACCCTGGTGATCGAGTACCGTACGTTTCTTTTTCGAGGCTTCAGGCGGCAGAATGTCGCTATATCTAACATGGCCGTCAGCATCGGTCCACTTATAAAGTTTTTCTGCGTTAGCATCATTAGGTGCCAAGCTCAGCATTGTAAATACAAAAATAGCAACGACTATGTTAGCGTTGTTGTTGCCTACAATCTTTGCGTATCCCACGTTTACTCCCCTAATATCAAAACTATTTCGATTAACACAGCAGTGTTTATCGAGCTAGACACCACGATTTAAATGTGGCCACTGTTATAATCAGGTATTATTGATAACTACTTATTCGACCAGAATGGAGGGTTTCTTGATAGCGATAATTGAATTAATATCTCAATTGAACAAAAATAGGGATAAAAATCGTTGTGAGTGGGTCTAATCCAACAAACTTAAAAAACAGACTGGCAGAATGGAACTCATAAGTCAGATAACGCTTTTTATTGTGTCGTTGATTGCCAATATGTTTTCAGCTTTCTCCGGCGGTGGTGCGGGGCTGTTTCAACTGCCGGCACTGATATTTTTTAGTTTGAGTTTTTCGACTGCGTTGGCGACACATAAAATTGCCAGCGTTGCATTAGGGATTGGTGCCACGCTACGGCATTGGCGCGAAAGCCATCTGGACCGGCAGTTTTCTCTATTTATACTCGTGGCTGGTCTGCCGGGTGTCGTATTTGGTGCATTATTAATTTTAAACATCGAGGACCGACATGCGGAAGTTGCCCTGGGGTTGTTAACCGCCGGGCTAGGACTTTTTTCGGTGCTAAATAAAACGCTGGGTGTCGTCAACAATCCGAAGCGGCGCAACCGACAAGGTTATCTGCTGGGAGGGCTCGGGTTATTTTTTATTGGCGTTCTCAATGGATCTTTGACGTCGGGTACCGGCTTATTTGTTACTTTATGGCTGGTAACCTGGTTTGGTCTGGATTACAAAAGAGCGGTTGCTTATACTCTTGTGCTGGTTGGTTTGTTCTGGAACGGAGTTGGGGCGATAACACTTGGGTTGCAAACGCCAGTAAAATGGTCTTATCTACCAGCCTTGCTATTGGGTTCGCTAATCGGTGGTTATGCCGGTGCCCATTTGTCTATCGTTGCCAACAATAAAATTATTAAGCGGGTATTCGAAGTGGCAACCCTGATAATAGGCATTAAATTAATCATAGGATAAGCTGGTTTCAGTTCAGACTATGCGCCGTATTGCTGTCGATAGGTTTTGATTTTCTCCAGCAGCTCTGTCATGTTATCGGTGGTTGACAAGTAATCGACCAGATCCTGTAGACAAACGATATTGATAACCGTTAGGCCATAATTTTTTTCGACTTCCTGTATGGCCGATGTATCACCAGTTCCTTTTTCCTGACGGTCAAGCGATATTGCCACCGCTGCGGGTGTCGCATTATGTTGCTTGATAATACTGATAGATTCTCTTACCGACGTGCCCGCAGAGATGACATCATCAATAATTAAGACCTTGCCTTTTAAGGGCGCGCCAACCAGCACACCGCCTTCACCGTGGTCTTTGATTTCTTTGCGGTTAAACGTGTAGGGCACGTTAAGGCTACACTGATCGTTTAGGGCGATGGCAACGGCGGCAACCAATGGGATGCCTTTATACGCAGGACCGTACAGGCCGTCAAACGCTAATCCTGATTGAATAATCGCATGTGCGTATGCTTGTCCCAGCTGTGCCAGGCTATTGCCAGTGTAAAAAAGGCCGCTGTTAAAGAAATAAGGGCTGTTTCGTCCCGATTTCAAAGTGTACTCTCCAAAGCAAAGTGCCTTGGTAGCAATAGCTAGATTAAGAAAGTCTGTTTGATATTTTTGCATATTATTTTCTATCCAGGCTGGCGATAATGGCAGTGTATCAAATAGCTATTCTCGGGTAAAATAGCTGCCTGTTGGTCACTTAAAATTGAGTCTCTATGCTAAAAGTTATCAGTGTCAATGTGAATGGAATTCGCTCGGCTGCAAAAAAGGGTTTTTTTGATTGGTTAAAGAATCAAAAAGCGGATGTTATTTGTATTCAGGAAATTAGAGCTTGGGTCGATCAGCTCGATGCACCGGTCTTTTGGCCCAGGAACTATCATGTTTGTTACCGCCAAGCCAGCAAGAAGGGCTATAGCGGCGTCGCCATTTTAAGCCGACGTAAGCCGGATCGCGTAATCGATCACATAGGCTTTGAGCCCTTTGATAGTGAAGGACGGTATTTACAGTATGATTTTGGAAAATTAAGCATAGCGTCATTATACCTGCCTTCGGGTTCGTCCGGTGACGTACGACAAGATTTCAAGTTTGAAGTGTTGGAATTTTTTGAACACTATTTAAAAAAATTGCGACGACGACGACGGGAATATATCCTTTGCGGTGATTGGAATATTGCACACAAAAATATCGATATTAAAAACTGGCGTGGCAATCAAAAAAATTCAGGTTTTCTTCCTGAAGAAAGAGCCTGGATGGACAGTTTGTTTGGTCAGTGGGGTTACCAGGATAGCTTTCGGGTCGTCAATCAAAAACCGCATCAATATACCTGGTGGTCAAACCGTGGCCAAGCCTGGGATAACAATGTCGGATGGCGAATAGATTATCAGGTGGTTACACCGGGTTTAAAGTCAAAAATTAGTCGCGCGTCAATTTATAAACGAAAACGATTTTCTGATCATGCACCACTAACAATTCAATATGATATTGCTGATCAATAAGCACGATTTATTAAAGCCAAATTTAAAAAATGGTGTTTTAACAGACAATAAAAACCCTGTTTTTTCTGCCAAAACTACAGAAATATAATCAAATTCACGGATTTCTATTGTATTATAAGCGATAGTCATTAGCTAAAAAAAAATAAAACAATTAAAAAACAAGGAAATATTTGATTTCCATATAAGAAGTGAGTAATTGGTTTTGATCGTCCACAAATTGTAATTGTGAAGTTGTGCACAAAGGTTGCATTAACAAAAGCTTACGCATAGTCTATATAATAGGTGCATGTTGTTAAGCGCTAATGCTGGTTGGTGGGGCAATAGTTTAGTCACAATTTAAATCTTAAGGTTAAATATTATATGAGCGCTGCTAGAGAGCTCTTGGATAAAAAGCTACTAAAAGGCCTTTTTCCACTCAATAATTTATCGGCTGTACACTTAAAAGAAGTGACAAAGAAAGCCACTATACAGGAAGTTCCTGCGGGACAGTTTTTGCTGCGAAAAGGTAAACGTGATTCTGAAACCTATTACTTGTTGTCGGGTGAGGTTTCAATTATCGATGGTCGCCATATCGTTGGCACTATTCGTAGCGGCGCCGTCGAGGCCAAACGTCCACTGGTCCCCGGCCAGCCGCGACCCTTTAGCGTACGCACCAATTCTAAAACAACCATCATGCGCATTGACACCAGTTTGTTGGATGTTTTGCTCGATTGGGATCAGTCAGCAAAATACGAAGTGTCAGAAATCCAGGCAAACGCAGATGAAGACTGGATGACAAAAATGTTGAAGTCGGAGTTGTTTGCCCATATTCCGGCAGAAAACATACAAAATATAATCATGCGGATGAAAGAAGTGAGGGTTAAGAAAGGATCAACGGTCATTAATCAGCACGAGGAAGGCGATTGTTATTATGTCGTTAAAAAGGGTCAATGTGTCGTCTCCAGGCAAACGTCTAAAGACAGCAAGCCCGTTTTAATTGCCGAATTAAGAGACGGAGACAGTTTTGGCGAAGAAGCATTAGTCAGTGATGGGCGGCGTAATGCGACTGTGACCATGATTACCAACGGTTCATTAATGAGGTTGTCGAAACAGGATTTTTCCGGACTGGTACAGGACGTATTGGTAAACAAGGCGAGTTTTTCCGATGCCTGCGCGCTGGTTCAGGCGGGAGCGCTGTGGCTGGATGTGCAGCTGCCGGGTGATAGTCTTAAACGTTCTATTCCTCATTGTCTTAATATTCCTTACCAGGGGATTCGTAACAGTACCGATAAGCTAAATATTAACGATACCTATGTTGTCTTTTGCGCAGATGGAAGACAAAGTGCCAATGCCGTGTTTTTATTAGGTCAGATGGGTTATGCCGCCGTCGCCCTGGATGGTGGGTTGAATGCGATTCCTCGTGCCAGCATCGAGGCAGTGACACCTGTTGCCGATACCAGCGCTGAAATTATCAGATTAAATGCGAATCAGGCAACCACACCTGTACCGCAATTCCCTGCATCGGTTCCACAAAAAGAAAAACCCAAGGTCAGCATAAGAGGAAAAGAGAAAAAGGCAAAATCGTCATCTAAGAAAGTAAAAGTGTTAGGCGAGCACGAAATTTCCAGAACTCAGATCGATAAAATGAAAAGCAGTGCCGTTGACAAGCAATTATTTGAAGACATGATGATTGACCAGAAGGCAACCGAGGCACAAATTAATAGCTTGAATGGTGAATTGAAGTCGGCAAAAAAAATATTAAAACAAAAAGAAACCGAACTTTCAGTCGTGAGCGAGGAAAAAGAAAAAATATCCCGCCAATTTAACCGACTTTCGGAAAAATTAGGCAGTGAACAGTCTACTCAGGAAACGGTTGACGAACTGCACGATCAGTTAGAGGAAATGCAGTACGAGCATGAACTGGAACGCAAGCAATTAGAGAAAGAGGTAGGCAAATTACAAAAGGTTTCGGATAAGGCTGACGGATTACGTGGCGAACTGAAAAGTATTAAGCAGGAGTTAAAGGCCAGTAATGTCTCGCGGACATCACTTGAAAAAGAGGCGGTGGGTGCCCGTAAGCAGAGCATTACTTTACAAGGTAATACTAATGACAGTATATCGAAATTGGAACAGGAGTTATCGTCGACGCAAGCCCGGCTGGGGGCCATGGAAAATGAAAACCAGGATCTAAAACAATCATTGAACGGGCTCAATCGAAAATTATCGGGTGACCAAGAAAATGCTTCCAGTAAAATTGATCTGGTCAGCGAAGAATTGTCTCGCAGCAGAGACGAATATCGGGAATTACAAGAACGATTAACGGTTATTCTTGCCGAAAAAGAAGCATTTGAAAAAGACAATTTGGAACTCAAGCACCTGCGTAACAATTTTTTAGAACAACAATCCAGTA
>QILK01000008.1 GCA_003233345.1 Gammaproteobacteria bacterium
ACGCCTGAAAATGTATTTGAACGTGCTGACAAGGCATTATACGCGGCAAAAAATCTTGGTCGTAATCGCTGTGAACAAGGCTAATTCCTGGCAATCAATGATGCTGGTGGTGTTTGGATAATAACATTAACAAATCGTAATAAGTGTTCGTATAATAATCTAATTTTTCAATATTTTCTAAATATTGTGACAGCTGTATTCTATAATCGTCTGCTGATTAACAGGTGCGAATTGTTATTTTGTTACAATCGCGCGACGCTATAATAGCGGTAAACTTGACGTTATCGCTGTGCTTTTAAAAAAGTCTGAAAAAGGTAAAAAACTGTTAGACAAATTACAAAAATTTTGGCCTAAGGTTAAAGGTTCAGAAATTAGTGTCGATAGTGTTAAATATGATCCAAAGGATTTATTGCCAGACGATACCGATGACTTCTTTACTTATCAGGGTTCGTTAACGATTCCAGTTGTAATGAGATTGTCACCTGGTTGCTCCTTAATCACACAAGTAAAGTATCGGTACAGACTGCAGATAAGGTCACACTTGAATTTGGTCAAAATGTACGGCCATTACAGGATAAAAATAGCCGAAAAATATTAAGAAATAAAGACTAACTGGTAATCTCGTTAGTCCGCTAAGCAGGATACGGGTGTATCCTGCTTTTCTAAAGGGGGTTTTTTTTCAACCCATTGAAAAATAAGGTATAATTTTATTTTGCTTACAGTATTCAACTGACTTGCAATTGCAGGTATAATTTGTTCGTACATTAGTAATTACTTCTTGCTAATTACATAAAACTTTTCATCGCAGTGTGATTTACTAGAGAAAGTCTGGTGTTTCACGCAGCACAGATTTTAACTTTAAATAATTAATGAGGTTAGTATTGTGGGAGACTCAGATAGTTCTTTTTTCAGAAATTTTTCGATAGTTTTATCGGTTCTTATAGTTATATCAGTTGGTGTTTATGTTTTGGCACAAAGCGTGTCAGAGAAAGATAAATTACCCAGAAAAGTTTCCGATGCTAATATTGTTCGCGTAAGTGATGTCGATGTTGTTGCTAAAGAAAAAAAACCGGTAGTTAATGTTGCTGCAAAAGTAATGCCTCGCGCCAAGACACCTGAAGAATTAGGTGTGGCATGTTTAGCTTGCCATAAAACAGGAGCCGCCCAAGCGCCCAAGCTGACCAGCAAAGAAGACTGGGCAGCACGCGCAAAGAAAAGCGATGTTGATGCTATGGTTAAAACCGTTATTAAAGGTAAAAAGGGTATGCCTCCTAAAGGCGGTACAACTTTAAGTGACGCGGAAATTAAACAAGTCGTAGAGTATATGTTAAAACAGGCTGGTGTTAGCAAGTAACGACCTGGCAAGGTAAGCACGAAAAGGCCGCAGCAGCGGCCTTTTTTTTGCCTGTGAATTTGGGCGCAAGATTATACGTCTATTTCCATATATTTATTGTGTAAGTATAAAGGAATACTAGCATACAAAAGTTATAAGCTGCGGCAATGCGAGGTAAGTGAAATCGCAGCGTATAAATATATATAGATTGTCTGGCTGAAAGTATTTATGATAGATCAAAATATCAGCTAAATGATTTAACTATGCTATATTTGGGGTATTCGTGGGGAGTTAATATAGGGATATTAAAAGACGGACTGTAAACTATATTACAATTATAACGGTATGAGAATGAAAGGACTATTGATATTCGATAGTCTGGAATCAAAGAAATAATATGAATAGCATCATACTTTTCAGCCAGTTTTTTGTGTGTTTGGTGTTTGAACCTTTATTAGAATAACCACGACTTATAAGTAACAGATTTTTATTAAATCGATTCAGCTTAAATTCAGGTTAATGTCACTATAGTACACACTATATCGAGGCATTCGCAAGGCAGAGCATCGCATTGTAAAGACAGCCATAATAATTGTATAGCTGGATCTGAATCAAAATACCAGACTGGTAATACAAGGAGAAGTCAGATGAACACGTTAAAATATTTTCCATTACTATTAATATTGTTTGCAACTACTGCATTCAGTTATGATAGACAGACGGAGTCGAGAGCTAAGCAACTAGAGACAAGTTCGTGGCATATGGTTGATATGATTGCGCGCCGTGTCGGAGACGCTAGATTAACAAGCGATGTTCGCCGATTAGCCCGTGCCGCCAGTGTGCTAAAATTTTCGGCTCGCCGTGGTGATTTTAAAAATGTTATTGACAGAGATTTTCATCAGGTCGAGTCGCTGTACAAACATGTGTTCGGTTCATTCACAAATGCGCATTATGCACACCATAGACTGCACGAGCAATCTGATTTTAGAGCCTTACAGGCAAAGTTTTTTGCATTAAGGGCCTCTATTCAAGGTGTCCCTTACCGTCCACAGCACCAACTACCGCAGGGTCATACTCATGGCAATCAGCATGGCCAGAGACACGGTAGAGGTCATGGGCATGCAGTAGCACCGCACTAGATTTTTTAAGTTTGTTGTACACCGATGGTTGGGCGCACTCTCCTAAACGTTCCAAGCCTAGCCTAGCTTGCTCAATCATCGGTTTTTTAATTCCCGCCATATAGATCTATCGTTTTCATTCAAACAGCTGTTATTAACTTTATACCCGGTTCAGGCGATGTTCAGTATCAACTATCTATAGTGCGCTCATGCTACAACAAACACATCAATCTGTTTTTACCTGCCTTAAGGCCTTATCCCTTATGTGTTTATTGTTTGTGTCATTCGCGCATGGCGAAAAATCGTCGATTAATATTGATAACTTATTTACTACGCTAGAAATGAACGTCAGCAAACTCGCCAAAATATCTAGCCAAGCGGACGCCAATGTATTTGCGTCGAGTAAACGTCTACTGCTAAAACTTCGCCATTATCGGGGAGCGATTCTAATCAGTAACCGAGAACAGCTCTATCGTAACGAATATTTAAGTTTGTTACTTAGCTACTCTGATTTGCAAAGAAGCGCTAAAAATGCCCATAATTTGTTAGAAATAAATAGGGTTCGCATTATAATGGAGCAGCTTAGGCGTAAAATTATAGAACTTGAGCAGTTCAGAAACAGCTATCATGGCCCTGAAAATAACATCAGTACTCTATAGTCGCCGCGTGAAAAAAGGGCATTGCTATGTCAAGGTTTTATCCAATCTGGCCTGATGGTGGAATTATACATGTGTTTTAAATGAGAATATCCTTTTTGCTTGCTTGAACATCATCAAAAAATTAATTAAAATAGCACTTGTTTAGAATAACTTAATAACCATAAACTAATTTACGTTTATTAATGTGTTGGCAACGCCACTGTTTTTGCACAACTAAGTTATGTAATGTTGCCAATATTTTGTTATTATTGTTCAGCGGGGGTTCAGTTAATATTTCATCTATTTAGCAAGTAATATTCACCAGAAATAATTTGTTTTTATAGGTAAAAATCAAGCAACTATCGTGAATCTCGTTCAGCCTTAATTCAGTTAGGGTTGCGTATAGTTATACATAATAAATTGCCGGACTGTTCAGGGACAAAACTAAAAGTGTTCAGCACTAGTTCAGCGTTTAGGAGCTCTTAATTCATAAACTTTCAGGAGATTTAAAAATGAGATTGGTAAAAACACTTCCATTATTGTTACTGATGGTAGCCGGATCAGCATTTTCTTATGACCGTGGTCTTTCGTTTAAAGCGAATTCATTGGAACGTGCGGCGTACCGCCTTGCACATACGATTCGTCACCGTAGTGGTTACAGCCATGCACATGGTGATGCGAAAAGATTTGCTCGTGAAGTTCGTCATTTCAAACGTTCAATTCATAATGGTGCAAATTACCACCACTTGAATAGAGATTTTCGGCATATTCGTACTAAGTATAATCGTTTAATGCATAGTGTAAATCGTTCACATCGTTTACACCATTCTCGCCATGTTAGCGCCGATATTCGCTCAATGCGACATAAATTCCGCCGTTTGCATGATGAGATACACCATCGGCTAGGCCATCATTAATAAGTTTAGTGGACCTAGAGCTGGGGGTGATAGGTTTGCTCCTTGCTCTAGATTTTAATCGAAGTTTTCTTAGTGCAAAATCGTATATTTTTCAAAGCTTGCTAGTTTAGGTAATTGCTTTGCAAAGACCGTTCTAGTCTTAGTCTCGATCTTCGTATTTATTTCAGTATTTTTTGATAGTGTCTCTGAATAAAAAAACCAACCTTTTAGTTTTTCTGAATATTTAAACGTTGTGCCAAGTTCCCACAAATCTGATACACCGCCAGTATGGTAGATAGAAAAAACGCCTTTCTCTGTTATCTCTATACCTCCGTATTCACTAAACGATCTATTAATAGCATCGTGTGGAACCACGAGATTTTTATTTTGTGCGACAACAAAAAACTGGTTTTGCCCGCTTCCGATTAGTATTTTTACAACGCGGTGCGAATATTGTCGGGATTTTTCGTTATCTTTTTTAAGGACTAGAATGACATCTTTGTGGTTATCTTTATTGAGATGGCCTACGGTAAAGTCATGGACATGATAACCGGGGGTTGCATAGTTATTGTAATCTTGCTGCTGTGAATTTGAAAAAGTTAAGCCGGGGTTTATAATAATAAACTGAAAAAAATAGTAAGCAATATATAACATTGCGTATCTCCAAGTAATGATTGGAAATTTTTAGAATTTCCGATTCTATTGGTAATGTTAGAATGGGATTCTGGCATAAAAATGTTCGATTACTGCGGATGTTATTATCAATAAGGTATAAAACAGATGCTTATTAGCAGCAACGTTTGTTGGAATTAGCCGGTCACAAGATTTTTTTGAGTGTTACCACTCAAAAAAATTTCTGACCGTCTCTTGGAGATTTAAATTGTTGGTGAAAGTAGTATTCTTTCTCTTTTATACGTTGCAGGGCTAGAGCTATTGAGCGTTCTGATTTTTTACAAAGTAATTATCAGGCCATGTGTCAAGTTTATCATTGCGAACGGCGTCAGCAAGGCTATATTGTTTTAATTCGTTGATGAAATTTGTGGTGGCTTTGCGTAATATCATTTTTAGCGAGCAAACGCCCTCGATTTTACATTGTGGTCCCGATGAATTAAAGCAGCCAACCAAGTTGAAATTAGGCTCGACTTGTACGACTAGTTCGCCGATATTAATTTCGTTGGGCGCTTTCCCTAAGCGAATACCACCGCCTTTTCCTTTTTCTGACTTAATGTAACCAAGGGTTGATAAATTATGCACGACCTTGACAAGGTGATTACGGGAGATATCGTAATACTCCGCGATACTTTTTATGGTGGCTTTTTTATTATTGTTGAGGTGTAAGTAGATCAAGACCCTTATGGAGTAATCAGTGAATTCCGTTAGGTGCATTAGCTTGCCCTCCCAGTATTTTGTAGTTCTGTTTTTGCCTTCTCGACCCACATTTTATTACGCTGCTGCGTGAACTCAGGATCGCCGTTATTTTCATCGATAATTTTTTCAAAGAGGTTTTTGGCGTTACCTGTTTTGCCAAGCCGGTTGAGTAGTCGCGCGTAGCGATATTTTGCTTCAGCACCATTATAGTAGTCAGCCAGTATTTGGTATTCTTCCAATGCTTTAGTGTACTCAGCCAGTTTCTCGAGGCTACGGGCATAAAGCAAGTGTCCCTCTTGCGATTTGAATGCAGGGTTTGTCTGAATAAGTTTTTCGAGAGAGTTACAGGCGTTTTGGAACTTACCCACCATGAAATAGGCTTCTGCCAGTCCCTGTAGCAACTGCGGATTCGTTCTGTTTTCGCCTAATAGTGATTTGTGAAATATTAATAGTGCATCGTGTGGTAAATCCTCTGCAATCAATTTTTTTGCAAGACCGATCCGGTATTCAATTGAGTCTGAGTCGTCTAGTTTATCAATAATACCTTTTAGGCTTGACCTGGGGTCTTGTGGTCGGAACAATTTACCCGTGGTGCGACTAAATTTTCGCCCGCGCTTACTGGTGGGCAGGTAAATAACATAGATATAAAGTAACACGCCAATGATAGGAACGAATAATACCAAAAATACCCAATTCCAGCCGTGCCCGTGTTTGAGCGCATGTGCGGCTACAAGAAACTGCAGTGAAAAAATGATGATAGCGATAACGGGCATAGTTTGCGTGTATACGAAAAAAGGAAAACGGTTATCCAATAGCCTAAATTATAAGAACCAGTCTACACAAAATTGCGTGAATAAAACAGAGGAAAATCAGCTGCGTAACTTATTGATCGGCGCGCCTGTGATAGATTGTCTTATTCCTATTATGCCCGCAGCACCAACCCCGAGACCGCCAAGCACAGCACCGCTGAGCCATAAGCCAAGATTTGGTGTAAAAGTGATGTTCAGTACATGGGTGCTGACGACATAGGCTGCGACAGTCGCACCCAATGCCGCTAGTAGGCCAGCCAAAAGCCCGATTATAAAATATTCGAAAAATCCGGAAGCCAGCAAAAATAATTTTTTTGCACCTAGTGCGCGTAGCAAACTGTTTTCACGTCCGCGTTCTATACTGGTAGACTGGATTGTCGCAAACAATACAATAAGACCTGAAAATAGCGTAAAAACAAATACATATTCAATAGTGGCTGCTACCTTTTTAATAATACTATTTATTTGCTCGACCGCAGATCTAATATTAATGATTGTCAGGTTCGGAAAATGCCTGACAATCTTCGTGACTAAGCTATTATCGTCACTGGGAATATGAAAACTACTTATCCACGTTTGCGGATAGCGCTGCAACATATCAGGCGGCGCGACGACAAAAAAATTCGGTCGCATTGTGTCCCAAGCGACTTTGCGTATGCTAGTGACGTTTCCGGACACCGATTGTCCAGCGACAGTATAGGTTAGGGAATCCCCCAGGCGAATGCCCAGAGTTTTTGCCAGGCCAGATTCAACCGAAAACTGATGGACAGGATTAACAGTAGCATGCCAAAATTTACCTTTAATGATGGTATTTCTATGTTGTAGCTTGCTCGCCGATGATAAGTTAAATTCACGAGCAATTAAGCGTTTGGCGCGGTCAGAGGTATAGCTATTAGCGCTGACTGAGCGCTGGTTAATCTTAACCAGGCGAGCACGGGTCATAGAATAGAATTTAGGTTTAGCGAGGTTGAGGGTCTGGAAGTGCTTTCTGATAAGATCCAGCTGGTTACTTTGTATGTTTATTGCAAATTGGTTAGGCGCATTTTTGGGGATACGCGATTGCCATTGCTCGATCAGGTCACCACGAACGATTGAAACTAACATGAGTGCCATGATGGCTATTCCAAAACCCGAAATTTGTATCGCTGTATTCAGCGGGTGCCTGCCAATGGACTTGATACCATGTTTCCATGCGCCGGTACTCATATAGCCGGTAATGTTAGCAAGGGTGACCAGTAACCAGGAAGCCAATAACAGAATAAACGCAGCCACACTAACAACAAGCAATAGTCTCCAGGCTAATTGAAAGTCGCCAGCGATAGAAAAAAGCATAATCGTAATCAAGCTTAAGCCAGTGGCATAAGCAAGATAAATATTTGTGGATATTGGTTCCAGGTTACGTCTTATCACTCTTAGGGGGGAGACGGTCTGTAAACGCATTATCGGCGGTAAAGCAAATGCAAACAGTATTAATACACCTGTTAACATTCCCGATATTAACGGTACGATTCCCGGTTGCGGGAGCGATTGGGGGAACCAGTCCCGAAGGATAAATTCCAGTAAATATTGTGCCAGGTAGCCAAGTAAACAGCCAAATACCCCTGCTATAATGCCTAAAAAAAGCAACTGACGAAGGTATAAAGATAAAATAGCATTTTTTTGGGCACCGAGACATCGTAATAGTGCACAATAGTCGAATTGCTTTCTGGCATATCGTTTTGCGGCGATGGCAATCGCAACACCCGCCAATAAAACGCTAATAAGCGCTGACAACCCAAGGTAGCGTTTACTCTGTTCCAACGCAGATTTGAATGCAGGGCGAGAGCTTTCCAGACTTAGCAATTTTTGGTTGGAGGTCTTGTTCGCTAAAAACCAATCTCGAAAAGCGTTAAGTTGGGAATATTTTCCTGCCAATAATAGTTTGTATTTAATGCGACTGCCTGGTGCAATCAATTTTGTTGCGGCTATATCCTCAAAGGCGATTAGTACTCGTGGGGCGATATTAAAAAACTCGCCGGCTTGATCCGGTTCGAAGACAATAATTTTTTCGACTTCAAAAGTTTTGTAGCCAATTTTTATCGACTCGCCAATTTTTAGTCTTAAATCGCCTAATAATTCAGGTGCAATCCAGGCTTTTCCACGGCCAGGTCTTTTCTTAGTTGCCACGGATAGTGCCGTTGCTTTATTTCTAATTTTTAATGAGCCCCTTAGAGGATAGAGTGATTCTACGGCTTTAATGGATACCAGCCGAGATTTATTATTGGCGATAATTACACTCGGAAAAGTTAAAATACGTGTCGATTTAAGTCCGAGGTTTTCAGCTTTTCTACGGCTGGCGCTGGAGATACTCTCGCTGGATTGAACCGCCATGTCGGCTGCGAGTAAATCAGCGGCGTGGTACGCCATATTTTTACTAACCCGTTCGACAAAAAAGCCTATACCGGTAACGCTGCTAACAGAAATAACAATCGCAAAAAACAGTATGCGAATTTCACCGCCGCGCCAATCCCGTAGCAGGTTTCGAATGGGTCGAATCAGGGGTTTATTCACAAAGCTGGCCTTCATTGAGCTTAAAACTGCTATCGCAGTGTGAGCTTAGCTCGGTGTCGTGTGTCACCATTACCAGCGTGGTATTGTGTCTTTTATTTAAATCAAATAGTAGGTCGATAATATGTTTTCCAGTCACTTGATCTAGATTGCCGGTAGGCTCGTCAGCGAATAATATTTTTGGTTGTACGGCATAGGCACGAGCAATAGCAACGCGCTGTTGCTCACCGCCTGATAATTGACTAGGCATATGCTTGGTTCGTGATTTCAACCCAACATTGATCAGCGCCTGGCGGGCTTTATTACCAGCATCCTTTTCTCTGGCCAGCTCCAGGGGCAACATGACATTTTCAAGCGCAGTGAGGTGTGGTAATAACTGGAACGACTGGAATACAAAGCCGACATTTCCCGCACGCAAGCTAGCGCGTTCGTCTTCATCTAGGCTTTCAAGTTTTTCCGATAAAAGATAGACTTCACCAGAGGTGCTGGTATCAAGGCCTGCCATTATGCCCAGCAGTGTAGATTTTCCCGACCCGGAAGCGCCAACAATTGCGACTGACTTACCTTTAGATATAGTGATATTGATATCTTTAAGTATAATAAGCTCACCCTCAGGGCTGATGACTTGCTTGCCAAGATTGATTGTGTGCACAATAGCATTAGAGGATGCATTACCCATGTATAAAAATTTCCTGATAATAGTTTGCTTAATAATGCCAGTTCAAGTGAAGGCTGACAAGCCTGTCATTATGGTATTTGGGGATAGTTTAAGCGCTGGATACGGGATACCATTAAAGAAAAGTTGGGTGAGTTTGTTACAAGCCAGACTGGAGAAAAATAAATATCGTTATAAAGTTGTTAATGCAAGTATTAGCGGTGATACCAGCAGCAGCGGTTTATCGCGATTACCCACAGCGCTTGTGGTCCACAAGCCGGAAATCGTTGTTCTGGAGCTGGGTGGTAATGACGGGCTTAGAGGACTGCCGATCGAACAAACAAAGAAAAATCTGAATCGTATGTTAAAAATACTCAAATCGAAAGATATCAAAATATTGCTAGTCGGTATACGCTTACCGCCTAATTATGGGCCTGTCTATACGCAAACATTCCAGATGATTTACCAAGATCTCGCGCGTATTCACAAAGTTCATTTGTTGGGTTTTTTATTAGAGGGGGTGGCGGGATACAAAAACTATATGCAAGATGATGGTATCCACGCAAATAGCGAAGGGCAGCCTAAAATCAACAATAATATTTGGAAAAAACTAGCGCCACTACTAAATCCGGTTACGAAAAAATAGAATTATTACCGTCTGGATTGTCATTGCCGACCTTGTGGAAATTAATAATATTATCATCGAATAACGACGCAACATCAGAAGATTTTGCGCGGTCGGCTGCGGTTTTCCCTTCCGGGTCTTTTAGGGTTACATTAGCGCCGGCCTTAATTAGATGCGCGGTTGTTATATAGTGGCCGTTGGTACTACTGTAGATTAGTGCTGTTAATTGATGTTCATCACGGGCATCAATGTCAGCACCTGCTTCAATCAGGGTTTGTACCATTTCTACATTGCCCGACATGGCCGAATAGATAAGCGTTGTTTTACCATCGGAATAGGTTCTTAGTAAATCGATCTTATGGCGTGCTAATGTCTTAGCTATTTTTTTAGTTCCCGATACAGCACAATGCAAGGCGATATCAAATCCCAGTTTATCTTTATGCTCGAGGTTAGTCGAAGCACCTAGCAAAGCACTAATGCATTTTTCACTACGATGTTTAATTGCATTTAATAAAGCGGTACGACCATAGCCGTCTTTTAGGTTTGGATCTGCATTGAGGCTAATAAGATACAACAGGTAGTAAGGGTTGTTTTTTTGCGCTGCCAGCATTAGCGGTGTTTGATTAGCATGATTATAGCCGTTAATATTTGCACCATAGTCTACCAGGAACTTCAAGGTTTCCAGATCGGATTTTTCTTCGATAGCGTAGCAGAGTATCCAGTCACCAAAATTTGATGGCGTAATATTTTCGGTATTGGCTTGTATCAGCTCCAGGTTTGTTAACGCTTGCATTAATGGCAGACTTTTATTGCGTATCACCGTTTTTATCATAGAAGTGAACCCTTCTTTATCACGAAAAATATTGGGTTCTAACTGAGTTAGGGCCATCGCCAGTGTTTCCTTGTCTTGAGCGATCCATTTAGATAATAGTGTAAAGCCGTTACCGTCCGGTTCATTGATATCTAACTTAGCATTGTGTAAAGCATGGAGCACTTCAATGGAGGTGCAAAAATGTATTAACGGTATGCCTTTGTCGAAAAGTTTTTCACGGTTTAATGGAAACTTAAGAATAGTTTCAATGCTGTCAATTTTATTTAACTTCACGGCTAGATATAGCGTATCACTGATTTTATCCAAGTCGTCCAAATTTCTAAAATAGTTTAAAAATATTTCCAGTATGGGTAATTGGTGATACTGAATAGCCTTTTCTACCGGCGTCGTATAACCATTTTGCTCGATTGCATGTAACGTGAGCCCTTTAAGCAAAAGACACTCACATACTTTGATTTTTCCTTCGATGACAGCGGTATCCAGTAGCGTTGCGCCATAGGAATCCCGGAACTTTATATTAACACCCTGATCAATAAAGTAGCCAATTATATCTGTGTCACCGTCTGTTACCCGGTAGGCTGTGTGTAGAAACCAGCCGAGTGCGTAACTTGAATTGCTTACTCGTGATTCGCGAAGAATCAGTCGCTTGATCATTTTATAGTCTTGATCGTGAATAGCTTGGATCAGTTTCTGTTCAGTAGATTTTTGATTGTTGCGATAGTCCGCCAGATGAAAGACATTTTTCAAACCTATTCTTGCAGCTGTCATTAAAGATTGGACTTTAGACTTCATATACGCAGTCTTCCGATTTGCTATTTGTTTGAATCAGGGGATTTCCTGAAAATCAGCAGAAAAATGATTTAAAACTGCTGCTTACGAAATATCGTAGCATAATTAATCATCAATGGAAAACGATGCGACCAGAAAATGATAAGGTATTACCCATTTGCCGGTAGTTGCCGAAAAAATAATCAGAGGCCGGCGACTGCTAAAACGTTATTGAATTAGCGATTCAACCTCAGCCAACGCAGCACGCTGCATTGGTTTGCTATCTATCGGGCTTAAAGGGCTTTGGCGAATATCGTCCTGTGAAAATAATATCAGTTCAACGGGTGTTGCATCAGCTATAAATTTCACCATAGGTTGTTGTGTATATTCGTTTTGGCTTAAGCGGATTCTGCGTTGTTTTTCCTCAAAAGGCACGCCCGTATCATTTAGGTACAAGCCAACCTGCTCAGTGATATCGCAAAATAAATGCAGCACGACACTGTCATGCTTGCTAGCAGTACCGGACAAAACATTGCCAACTAATCTTGGGTTAAATTGCTGTAGATACTGCATTGCTCTGATAGCGATTTTACGCAGCTGAACTAACTTTTTAGGCTGGTCTGCTGAGTCAAAGAGATTAATATGCGCTAATAGCGCAGCTTCGAGTTCCTGGTTTGTAGGCAGGCACTTGGCATCGGAAACCCCCAGTGCATTGGCTGCTTTTTGTTTCGCGAGCTGGTAATCACGAATACCTGATTCATAAATTAGTTTCGCGGCATAATCGGCTATTTGCTGTCTTAGCTGTTTTGATCGTATTGACTGTTTGGGCATTAATTTATGTGTAATCAGGCCTACTAAAAATCATCTTCCAGATCTTCGTAAGGATTATCTTCTTCTTGTGACGGACGAAAACCTCTTTTTTTGTTTTCAGGTTTGGTATGCCTGTCAATGGGATCTTCTTTTAGTGTCCGGGCAACAATATCTTTGTCATGGTTATCACTACTGGGTCTTGAAGGTGTTGTTTGATCTTCAGCGGTTTTTTTAGTGTTAGGCTTTTTGCTGGTATTGGTCTCTAAATCATGGTTATCGTCTTCATACGGATTATCCTGCCCGGTATCATCTGAATCAACCTGACTTATTTTAGTCGGCTGATATTGGGTGCGGAATGATTCCATGATGCGTTCTTTGGAATAGGGCGCAGCAAGGTCACCGGTTTTTTTATCGATACTCAGTATAACCATATCTTTAGGCAGTCGAGGTTCCCATACGGGCTGGTTTTTTAATATCACTTTCATAAATTCGACCCAGATCGGTAGGGCCGCTGTTCCACCATATTCTTTATACCCAAGTGTTTTAACCTGGTCAAACCCGACCCAGACTGTGACCACCATATTTTTACTATACCCGGAAAACCAGGCGTCTTTTTGCTTATTTGTGGTACCGGTTTTACCAGCAATATCAGGTCTTCCCAGTACTTTGGCTCCCCTGCCAGTGCCTTTTTTAATGACATCCTTGAGCATCGAGGTCATTTGATAGGCGATTTGCTCACTGATGATTCGTTTTGCCGGGATTGCGTCCTTTAGTTGTTTATTTCCTGTTGCCGGATCACATTTTGGGCAGGCAGTTAACGGTTTTTCCTGAAAACGAACAACACTAGCAATGCCTTCCTTATTTCGCGTTTTTTGCACAATTTTGGTAATAAAATGTGCTTTCACTTTAAAGCCGCCATTAGCAAACGAGGCGTAACCGGTTGCCAGTTGCAATGGCGAGACGACAGAGGTACCCAGTGCAAAAGATAGGTTTCGCTCCAGTTGCTTTCGCGGAAACCCAAATTTTTCAGCAAACTTGTGGGCAAAACCCACCGTAACTGTTTGTAAAATTCTGATCGCTACCAGGTTTCGGGATAAATAGAGTGCTCTACGCATTCTTAATAAGCCCAGTGTGCGCCCATCATCATTGCCAGGTTTCCAATCACTTTCAAGATAGTCTGATTTTAAAACCAGTGGTGCATCGTTAAAAAGGCTGGCGGGTGTATAGCCTTTTTCCAGTGCAGAGGCATAGATAAAGGGTTTAAAACTTGAGCCTGGTTGTCGATAGGCCTGGGTGACGCGATTAAATTTACTTAAAAAATAATCAAATCCACCAACTAACGCTGTGATGGCACCATTTTTCGGGTTAACGGCAACAGCGGCAGCAGAAACATTAGGAATCTGCGCTAACCAGCGCTGGTTATTTTCCATAGTTTCAACATAAATGACATCACCGCGTTGTAAGACTTCTTTGGCTGATTTTATTCTTGGACCCAACCGCAGCTCACCTTCGTATTTTCTAGCCCAAACAATCCCTTTCCAGGGGATAACGATATCGATTCCGTCTTTCAGCGATGCATTGACCGTTTTGCCTTGTACGGAAGTGACTACCCCAGATTCCAGTCCGCCAATATCCTGGTAGTCTACCAGGCGATTTTCGATATATTTTAGACTGGGATTAACCGGCATTGCTTTTCTGAGCACCGGTCCACGATAACCGTGACGCCGGTCATATTGCATAATGCCTTTACGTAATGCTCTTGTCAGTGCTTTCTGGTGTTTTGATATGATGGTGGTGTAAATGTTATAGCCATCACTATAGGTGCGACGTTTATACATTTTTTTTGCTTTCTGACGTACCATTTCAGCAATATAGTGGCCCTCGACATTAACCAGCAACGAATGTCGATCCGAGCTGATTTCTTCATCCTTGGCTTTTTGGTATTGCTCTTTGGTGACATGCCCAAGATCGAGCATCCGGCCTAACACATAGTTTCGTCTTAATAGCGCACGCTTGGGGTTAATCACCGGGTTGTACCGGGATGGTGCTTTTGGTAATCCAGCGATCATCGCGATTTGTGCCAGGGACAGCTGTGACAGGTTGACACCGTAATAGACATTGGAGGCCGCTTGCACACCGTAGGATCGGTTACCTAAATAAATATAGTTAAGGTAACGTTCCATAATCTGTGGTTTGGTCAATTCACGTTCGATCTTGAACGCCAGAAATATTTCCAGCAGTTTGCGCTTAAAGGTCTTCTTTTTGGTTAAAAACAGATTACGCGCCAACTGCATGGTGATCGTACTGCCACCCTGGCCGCGTGTTCCCGTTCTTACCATATTGATAAACGCCCGACTCATGCCCTTATAGTCAACACCGCTATGTTCAAAAAAGCGGTCATCTTCAGCAGAGATAAAAGCATTGACTAAGGTTTTTGGAAATTTTGCGTAAGGTAGCGGAATTCGTCTTTTATCACCAAATTCCTGAATCAGTTCGCCTTCCACGGTATAAACCCGCAAAGGTTCGTCGGATTTTATATTACTTATATTTTTTATGGATGGGATTTCGGATAAAAAATAAATGTAAACACTGCTGCCGATTATAAGGGCCAGACTCGTCACCAGCACTGCTACCAGTGAGAAGAAACCGAAAACCCTTAATATTATAGTTACTAATGGATTCATTGCCTAAAGTACTTTCAATAGTTGACCGATAACTGACATTGAACATATTCGATATGTGTCAGCTTATAAAGACTATATCCGTATACGGTGAATTACAAGTATACATTTACATTGACAGTTGTGAATTCGAGCATATTTTTGTCGTATTTAGCTGATTTTGCAACTTTAACCGAAAAAGAAGGAAATGGATAGTGGGATTGCTTAGCAAAAAAAGACCTCCTTTATTGGGGATAGATATTAGCTCAACGGCTGTCAAATTGCTTGAGCTAAGTCACAGTGGCGGTAAATTTAAAGTTGAGAGTTATGCTGTAGAACCGCTTCCACAAAATTCAGTCGTCGAAAAAAACATCGCTGATGTAGAGGCCGTTAGCGACAGTCTAAAAAAGGCAATTAAACGTTCACGTACCCGGGTAAGAAATGCAGCGGTTGCTGTCTCCGGCTCTTCAGTGATTACCAAAGTGATTACCATGAGTGCTGATATGTCAGACAGTGAAATGGAATCACAAATCGAACTTGAGGCAGATCAGTACATACCGTACCCGCTAGAAGAAGTTAACCTGGATTTTGAAGTCATTGGGCATGTTGAAGACAATCCAGAACTCGTGCAGGTATTGCTAGCAGCTTGTCGTAGCGAAAATGTTGATATGCGTGTCGAGGCTCTTGAGGATTCTAATCTTGATGCGCAGATTGTCGATGTCGAAGCGTACGCACTTGAAAACGCATTTGGTTTGATTGCCGCCCAGTTACCCAATGAAGGACGTGATCAAACAGTGGCGGTGGTCGATGTTGGGGCGACCATGACAACGCTTAATGTGTTGCATGACCAACAAATTATTTATACCCGCGAGCAGGTATTTGGTGGCAAGCAATTAACGGAAGAAATCATGAGACGATATGGATTGTCATATGAAGAAGCCAGCATGGCTAAGCGCCAGGGCGGTTTACCCGATAACTATATCCCCGAAGTGCTCGACCCCTTTAAAGAAGCCATGGCGCAGCAGGTATCGCGTTCACTACAGTTTTTCTTTGCCGGTGGCCAGCACAACTATGTCGATCATATTGTCTTGGCCGGCGGAAGTGCATCCATTCCCGGGATTGAAGAGCTTATTGAACAAAGCAGTGAGACGGTTACGTCTATCGCAAATCCATTTTCCAACATGTCTCTGTCTTCGCGTATTAAGCCGCAAACACTAGAAAATGATGCGCCGGCACTGATGATAGCGTGTGGACTAGCCTTAAGGAGTTTTGATTAAAATGGCACATATAAACCTGTTACCTTGGCGCGAAAAGAAACGCAAGGCAATGCAATTCGAATTTCTGGTCATGTTGGGCTTGGCGGTACTGGTCACTGGTATCACGATGGGCTCGGTTCATTTTTATCATGTTGATCGAACGACTTACCAGAAAAAGCGAATTGCCTATATTGAAAATAGTATACGCCAGCTCGACAAGCAAATTGCGCAAATAAAGCGGATCGAGAAAACCAGAGAAAATCTCAGAAAACGAATTGAAAAAGTGCGGGATCTTGAGAGGAATCGTGCTGAAATCGTGCACTTGTTTGATGAAATATCCAAACGATTGCCTGCAGGTGTTTACTTGACGGCCGTTAAACAAAAAGATAAGGGTATTACCCTTCGAGGTGTATCAAATGATAACAATGATATTTCCACGTATATCACTAATCTGGCATCTTCAGACTGGTTGGAAGGGCTCGATCTGGATGTGGTTAAACACATTGGCAAGGGTGCGCAACGCAAAAAACGTGTGGG
Organism: Gammaproteobacteria bacterium; assembly: GCA_003233345.1. Lineage (GTDB taxonomy): Bacteria > Pseudomonadota > Gammaproteobacteria > SZUA-21 > SZUA-21 > SZUA-21. The sequence continues at coordinate 16,853 of QILK01000008.1, forward strand.
TGAATTTGTGGTGACTGCGGTCCAGAAGTCACCGAAAGATGAACATCAAAAAGTAGAGGTAGGCCGGCGATGAACTTGGATGATATTAGAGAACTAGACCTGAGTAATATTGGTGGTTGGCCAATGGCGGCCAAGGCGGTAGTCATCGCTTTAGTCTGTGCCATTATTGTCGGCGCTGCATTTTATCTGGATACCATGCCTCAGCTAGAGACGCGGGATAAGTTGGTGACTAAAGAGCATGAGAAAATAAAGGTTCTAAAAATACGCGCCGGTCGTGCCGCAGAACTCGTGCATTTAAAGGTGTTGCTCAAGCAAATGAATCGTGACTTTAAAAAAATGCGATTACGATTGCCGACAGATACGCAAGTGGCGGTCTTGCTAGAAAATATTTCGCAAAAGGGCCGGGCTGCCGGGCTTGAGTTTAAATTATATGATCCGCTAAAGGATATAGTGCAACAGGATTTTGTAGAGATACCGATAAAAATCCAGGTTGTTGGCTATTATCACCAGCTAGGCCGATTTGTGAGCGAAATTTCTGAATTACATCGAATTGTAACGTTACATGATATTAATATCCGGCCATTAAAAAAAACGGGCTCTTTATTGGAGATGACTGTCTTGGCTAAAACGTACAAATACCAGGACTAGGGGTACAGGTAACCATGATCAGCGAAAAAGTTAGCGGGTTATTACAGCGATTTATTATTGTCTTGCCGGTAATGATGTTATTGACCGCATGCAGTCACGATATGTCCGGCTTGCAGACAAAAATTAATACCATCGTCAAAGAAACCAAAGGGCATGATATTAAGGCGGCGCCGAAGTATGTGCAGATAGAACCTTATATATATAAAGCGACAATACGAGATCCTTTTGTCGCAACTAGGCCGAAACGGCCAGGGCCGATTAATTCGCAAAATGCCAAGCGTTGTAATGGGCCGACGAAATTGCTCAACCGCAGTAGAGAATTACTGGAATCATTCCCACTCGATACCTTGCGTATGGTGGGTGTGGTCAGAATAAAAGGGGTTATGTGGGCGTTATTGCAAACTAAAAGTGGAACAGTTCATCGGGTTCGTGCGGCAAATTATATCGGTCAAAATCACGGGAAGATCGTGGGGATTACCGGTTCTGAGGTACTCGTCAGCGAAATTGTGGAAAACAAGGGCATTGAATATGAAGAAGATGAATGTCCATACAGGATACGTAAAGCGACATTGGCGCTGAGCAGATAAACCATCAAGGGGACGAGCAATGCTATCTAATATTCTTCATGCCATAGCAAACGATGCAATGGATGCTTTGACGACTAGATCAACTAAAACAGCGAAACGGAAAAATATCATGCGAACATTTACTGGCTTTTTGTTACTAGTGAGTACTTTGTCAGCAATCGCGGCTTCTAATGAGCTAAGGGATCTGCAAGTATCATCATTGCCAGGCGAAAGAGTGTTGATCACTCTGGTCATGGCAAAAACGGCTACTAACCCGGTATCATTTACCATGGACAATCCAGCGGGAATAGTCATGGATTTTATTGGTACCCGAAACCGTTTGCTCAAGCGCAGTCACCGTGTGGCTATTGGACTGGTCAGGGATGTAAAAGTCATTGAGGCCAAAGGTAGAACACGCATGGTGATTAATCTCGCCAAATTGGTTGCGCATAATATGCGTACCGATGGCAATAAAATATATGTGACGTTGGGTAACGGTACGGAAACTGTTTCTTCTTCAACACAGTCTTATATACGCCCGCGACAAACGGTGAGTAATCACGGAATACGTTCTATCAAGTTTCGACGCGGTGAAAAAGGAGAAGGACGTGTCATTGTGACACTGGATCGATCGTCCACGGCAATCGATATAAGCGATCGTGGCGGAAAAATCGTGGTAGATTTTGGCAATACACGCTTGCCGGCAAAGCTGGAAAGACGTCTTGACGTCCTCGATTTTGCTACCCCCGTCAAGATTATTGATACTTACAAAAAGGGCAGTGGTGCGCGAATGGAGATTACCCCCTTGGGTAAATACGAGCATTTGGCCTATCAATCCAATAACGTATATACGATTGAAATCAGACCGATAAAAAAGAAAGCCCTAAAACGCCCAGGTGGTGGAAAGGGTGTTTATACCGGCGACAAATTAACATTGAATTTCCAAAATATTAAGGTACGCGCCGTGTTACAAGTGCTGGCTGACTTCACCAAGAAAAATATTATCGTCAGCGACAGTGTAAAAGGCAGTCTGACTTTAAGGTTAAAGAATGTTCCATGGGATCAAGCGCTGGACATTATTCTTAAGAGTAAGGGCCTGGCAATGCGCAGCGAGCTGAATGTGATCCGTATCGCGCCAACCGAAGAAATATCGCAAATAGAACAAGCCGAATTAACCGCACGTCGAAAAGCGATCGAACTGGCGCCCATGCATACTGAGTGGTTCCAGATTAATTTTGCCAATGCAGAGGATATTGCCAAAACAATTAAAAACAAGAACGCGTCTTTATTATCAGCGCGTGGATCTGCCGTCGTTGATAAACGCACAAATACGCTTATGATTCATGAAACCACAGACAAACTTAACGAAATACGCGGTCTTATCAAACGCCTGGATATCCCTGTTAGACAGGTGTTAATAGAAGCACGTATCGTTATCGCCAGCACTGATTTTTCCAAAAATATCGGGGTTAGACTGGGGCTGGCGGGTCGCAACACCATTAACAACGGACGCGATTTTATTACCGCAGGTGGCCGGCAAAATACCGATGGCACCTTGAGTAACAATCTAATGGTTGACATGGGTGTGAATACGCCAAAAGCAGGCAGGTTTGGCTTTACCATGGGCAGGTTGGGTGATTATTTGTTACAACTGGAACTTTCTGCCCTGCAGGCCGAAGGTAAAGGTGAAATAGTTTCCAGCCCCAGGTTGGTGACAGCGAATAAGAAGCAAGCTTTTATCGAGCAAGGCCTTGAAATTCCGTACACGCAATCGACTTCAAGTGGGGCGGCTTCGATACAATTCAAAAAAGCGGTATTATCACTAAAGGTTACACCACAAATTACGCCGGATGACCGTATTATACTGGACTTAAACGTCAAAAAAGATGCGGCAAATTTTAGTACCACGTTTAAAGACGGCGTGCCTGGAATCGATACGCGGGAAATTAAAACCCAGGTACTTGTCAATAATGGCGAAACCATCGTACTCGGTGGAATTTACGAAGCGACCACTGAGAAAGATATCACCCGGGTTCCAGTATTAGGCAAAATCCCAATACTGGGGGCGCTATTTCGTGATAAGGCCATTGTCAACAAAAAATCAGAGTTATTGATTTTTGTAACGCCAAAAATAATCAAGGATGGATTTAGTAAAGCAATCAATTAAATAAAAAATCTACCCTTAAGAAAAAACCGCAAGTGAGTTATACTCCTTGCGGTTTTTTTAATTAGTCCACTAAAATAGATAACCCGATGTTGACGTTATGATGGCGAACAGATGAGCGAATTTGACAATCATGATCTGCCAGGCAATATTTATTTAGTTGGGCCTATGGGATCAGGAAAATCAACGGTTGGTAAACGGCTCGCGCAGGTTCTTGAATATGAATTTGTCGATAGTGATCGGGAAATAGAGCAGAAAACCGGCGTCTCAATTAACCATATTTTTGATGTGGAGGGAGAGGTGGGATTCAGGAAGCGGGAAGAAAGCGCCATTCGTACATTGACCAAAAAGACGGGATTTGTACTGGCAACTGGCGGCGGGTCTATTTTAAGCGCAAAAAACCGTCATTTGCTTAATAATACCGGTTTAGTGATTTATTTAAAGACCTCTGTGGAGGCTATTCTTGAGAGAACCAGTCGGGATAAAAATCGCCCATTATTGCAAACGGAGAATCCACGAAAAACGCTGCAAAATTTGATGCAGCAGCGTGAGTCCCTGTATCAGCAGGTAGCTCACTATACCATTGAAACAGATAATAAAAATGCTACCACGGTGGCAGACGAGATCGTCGATAGTATTGGTAAGACTAATTGATCCATAAACACGGTGTACACTACTTGCGAACAGGTAGCACGCACCCACTAATTGCGGGATAATATCTGCTATGAATGATCAACTTATAGTCAATCTTGGTGATCGTAGTTATCCGATATTTATTGGTGAAAACTTATTGCAAAAGCCTTCTTGCTTTGACCCTTATATATCTGCTTCACAAATTGTTATCGTCACCAATGAAACTGTTGCTCCTTTATATCTGCACAAGTTGATGGCGACCCTTAAGCACTATCAGCCAGAAACAATTGTATTAGCCGATGGCGAGCAGTACAAAACACTAGAGACGGCCAACCAGGTTTATACCCGGTTACTGCAGCTAAAGGCTAATAGAACGATTACATTGATCGCGCTCGGTGGCGGCGTTATCGGTGATATCACCGGTTTTGTTGCCGCTACTTATCAAAGGGGTGTTAATTTTATCCAGGTACCAACGACACTACTGTCGCAAGTCGATTCTTCGGTCGGGGGTAAAACGGGCGTAAATCATTCGCTTGGTAAAAATATGATAGGCGCATTTTATCAACCGAAATGTGTCGTCGCCGATATCAGTACTTTAAAAACCCTGGAGCCAAGGCAGTTTAGTTCAGGTTTGGCTGAGGTCATTAAGTATGGTTTGATACGTGATTATTCGTTTTCACAATGGCTGCAGGATCATATGCAAAAATTACTCGATCTGGATGCGCCTAGTCTTATGACGGCGGTTAGAAGATCATGTGAAAACAAGGCGGCAGTTGTCGCCGATGATGAAAAAGAAAAAGGCCAAAGAGCATTGCTGAATCTGGGGCATACATTTGGCCATGCTATCGAGACTGCCACCCACTACAAAAGTTGGTTGCATGGTGAAGCGATTGCGGCGGGTATGTTTATGGCAGCACGGTTATCTTGTGACCTTGGATGGATTAATGAGGCGGATGTTAAATGGGCGGAAAATCAGTTATTGGCCGCCAATTTGCCCGTCAGGCCACCACAAAATATTACTACCGAGAAATTTCTGGCGTTAATGTCGGTGGATAAAAAGGTGTTGGATAATAAACTTAGATTGGTTTTACTCAAAGCACTTGGTAGTGCAGTTGTTACAGATTCTTTTGGTATGCCGGTGCTTGAAAAACTGCTGGATAGTATTGAGCGAATCAGCGAAAAGGAGTGGGTGAGGTAATGAAGAAAACCCTGGCATCTTATGCCGCATCGGACAAAAACTCACGCGGTCGAATTCATCCCGAAAAATCACCCGCACACCGAAGTGAGTTTCAGCGCGACAGAGATCGCGTTATTCATTCGGCGGCTTTTCGTCGCCTGGAATATAAAACACAAGTTTTTGTCAATCATGAAGGTGATCTTTATCGAACAAGATTGACACACTCGATCGAAGTGGCACAGATAGCACGCTCAATTGCCAGGGCGATGAGATTAAATGAGGACCTGACAGAATCCATTGCCTTGGCACATGACCTTGGACATACTCCTTTTGGGCATGCCGGACAGGATGCGCTTAACGCATGCATGCATGACTATGGTGGTTTTGAACATAATTTGCAGTCATTGAGGGTTGTCGACGAGTTGGAAGAGAAGTATGCTGATTTTTCCGGCCTGAACTTAACCTTCGAAAGCCGGGAGGGGGTTCTCAAGCACTGTTCAAACACCAATGCAAAGAAACTAGGGGCAATAGGTAAACGATTTATTAAGAAACAAAACCCGAGCCTGGAAGCACAGCTTGTCAATTTGGCGGATGAAATAGCTTACAACAGCCACGATGTTGACGATGGATTGCGTGCAGGACTTATCACGATGTCGCAACTCAATGAGGTTGTTTTATTTGAAAAGCAATATAACAAAGTCATCAGTAAATACCCGGATCTCGGGCAACGCAAGGTCATTCATGAAATTGTGCGCCGTTTGATAAATGCCCAGGTAGTCGACTTAATTGAAAATAGTATGAGCCTGATAAAGGAAAGCGACGTAAAGGACATTGAGGAAGTTAGAAAATTTAAATCACCCCTTATCCAGTATACCGATAAGATGCGAGAACAGAATCTGGAATTAAAACAGTTTTTGCGCAAAAATTTATATACACATTATAAAGTATTGAGAATGTCGACCAAGGCCGATACCGTTATTAAAGAAATGTTTTCCTTGTTTTTTCACCACCCAGAGTTGTTACCGGAAGAATTTGGCGCTAGTGCAAAGGCTTGTATGCATGAGCAGGATGCGATTGGCTGCGCCAGGGTTGTTGCCGATTATATCGCCGGTATGACAGACAGATATGCAATAGAAGAGCATGCAAAGCTATTTAATCCGTCACACTCCAGTTAAGCTGATATGCGTATTTATATGCAACTGGGGATGACTGATAACAAACCACCCAAATTTTGTTCGCTGCATTTGCAAGAGGATCTGCTGGGAGGCTGGAGCCTGGTTCGGGAAAGCGGTATTCAGGGGTCATACGGCAAAGTGGTTAAAATGCATTATGGTGACCATCAGAGTGCGCTGGAAGCTTTGGTAGAGGTCCGTGGTGCTTATATCGACAAAGGATTTAGAGTGGTTTTTGCCCAGGGGGAAAGCCAGGGATAAATATATAAAAAACAGCCCGATAGGCTAAAACTTGAGGTGTGGCAACGGATGGGATATATTGCCCTAAGATCAATTGTAACTAGAAAAATCAGGGATTTGGATAATACTATCATTCTTTAATCCTGGAAAAATTTCTTAGTTTTTCACCTATTTAACTCGTACGGAATTTATTGTTATATGTCAGATAAGGTGGCCAATCTGGATGCATCGCATCGCGCCATGTCTTTTATTCAGTTACTGGGACTGAATGCAGATCCGTTTGCCGATGGTGTCAATAACAAGTCTTATTATCAAAGTGACGAGTCTCTCGATAATCAAAACTTAGTGACCAGCCTGGTTGAAAACACCCGGCAAATGTCAGTGATTGTGGGTGCGCCAGGCAGTGGTAAGACAACGTTTCTTGCCCGGTTAGCACAATGTTTGCAGAACGGCCCAGCGGTTTTACCAGCACAGACCGGTGTCTATTTTCAACTGGAATCTTTACGATCCGCTATTAGCGCCTGCCTGGCGATAGAGAGTGATAGCCAGAAATCGCTGGTTGCCAGACTTGTCGCTGACAATGTGCCCAGAGTTTTGTTAATCGATGATGCACATGATTTGTCCGCATCCTGTTTGGATTTACTGGTCACACTTAATGAAGAAAGCAATGGTTTATTACGGCCAATATTGTTGGCGAACCCGAGTATCAATAAGTATTTGAACCAGCGTCAAAGTCGGATTATCCCGGGTGGCAATGCACATATCCTGCATTTACGCCCACTTAGTCAGGTTCAAACCGCAGCGTATATCGAAAATCGTTTGCACGCTGTCGGATTGTGTATACCGTTTAGTCTTACTGATGTTGATTTATCCAGTATTTATCGAGACTCAGGTGGCTTGCCAGGCGAGATTAACATAAAAGCTAAACGGCTATTTATTTCCCGTCAGTTCATCATTGGCTTGAGTCGAATGCTGGGGAATGAAGTCGAGACTAAAATACTGATACCGAGATTGCGCTGGGTCAGTGGGTTGATCGCAGTCCTCATAAGTGTTGGACTGGTTGCCGGTTTGGGGTGGGGTGTTTACACTCATTTTATGGATAATCGACCAGTAGAGCGGGTGGTAAAGAGTGAAAAAGCTACCTTAAATGGGACGTTAAAAAAACCAGAGAATCTTATTCCAAGCCGTCCACAGGAAAAGTCGACTGGCAAAACTGTGCTGGTGATAAAAAAACCGGTGACCCAAAAAATTGTCGTTATAAAAGGTAAAGCCCAGTTATTATCTGTTGCCAAAAGCAAAAAACGAAAAACATTAACGCCCCCTGCATTAATAAAGTCAAACGTGAAAGCCTCTTTGGGCAACAGACGCTGGGTGATGGATCAGGAGCCCAGCTATTTTACGATTCAACTATTAAGCGTAAGAAAAAAACGAACGATTAAACGTTATGTAAACACACACCGATTAGCTCAGCGTACCGGCAATTACAAGGTAAGTTTTAAGGGCAAGCAATGGCAGGTATTAGTGTATGGCGTGTTCCGCACCAAAAGCGAGGCCAAAGCACACCTGCGTAAATTGCCCGATGATGTGCGCCGTGATCGGCCGATGGTCAGGAACTTATATTATGTACAACGAGAAGCAAAAAATCGTGTTATCGTTAGAGCCAATGCTAGGCTATAAACAGCGGCAGTCCGAATCAGGTTTAATATAACCTACTAAGCAAACTAAACACTGGGATATTATGTCTTCACTTAAGAATGATCGCTTTATTAAAGCCCTGTTAGGGGAGGCAGTAGACCGGACACCCGTATGGGTTATGCGACAGGCTGGACGGTATTTACCGGAGTATAGGCAAATACGTGAGAAGGCTGGCAGTTTTATGAATTTGTGTCAATCACCTGAATTAGCTTGTGAGGTAACATTACAGCCATTGGAGCGTTATCCGCTGGATGCAGCCATATTGTTTTCAGATATACTCACTATCCCCGATGCGATGGGATTGGGTTTATATTTTATCGAAGGAGAAGGTCCGAAGTTCAAACGACCGGTCACCAGTGAAGCCGATATAGAAAAATTAACGGTGCCTGATCCGGGCGTCGAGTTAAAGTATGTTATCGATGCGGTAAGTCTCATTAGAAAAGAATTAGACGGGCGTGTACCACTCATAGGCTTTACCGGCAGTCCCTGGACTATTGCGACTTATATGGTTGAAGGGGGCAGTGCAAAATATTTTTCCAATACCAAAGCGCTTATGTATGATCGGCCGGATTTAATGCATAAATTATTGCAAAAAAATACCGATGCAATTGTTGCTTACCTAAATGCTCAAGTCGAGGCTGGGGCACAGGCATTAATGATATTTGATACTTGGGGGGGCATGTTAACAACCCGGGATTACCAGGATTTTTCACTTGCCTATATGCAGCAGATACTTGATCGGGTCACCAGACAAAGTGAAGAGAGTAAAGTACCCATCGTGTTATTCACCAAAGGTGGTGGTCAGTGGCTGGAAATGATGGCGGCCAGCGGATGTGATGCGATCGGTCTGGACTGGACGATTGATATTGGTACGGCGAGAAAAAGAGTAGGCGATAAAGTAGCGTTGCAGGGAAATATGGATCCTTGTGTACTCTATGCATCGCCTGAGCGAATCAAAGAAGAAGTTGCGGCGATACTAAAAGATTTTGGTCATGGCAGTGGCCATGTATTTAACCTTGGCCATGGTATACACCCAGGTGTGAACCCTGATCACATGGGCGCACTGATAGATGCCGTCAAAGAGCTAAGCCCGCAATATCACCAGTAGCCCGGACTTCGCGCAGCGAACGCCGGGGAAAAGAATAGCCGTTTTAAATTCAATAAAAGCCCTGCAACTTACCGACAGCAAAAATCTTGTGAAAAAGCTTAAATATTCATGTTCGCTTCCCCGGCGTTCGCTGCGCGAAGTCCGGGCTACTTTGTGCGACGCCGGTTTTTTCTGCGGCCTGGATGATGGCTTTTGGGATAGTATCGATTAACCGCGGGTCTAGCGGCTTAGGGATGATATATTCTTTTCCGAACTCTAGATGAGTTCTGTTATAAGCTTTTAAAACGATTTCTGGAATAGGTTCTTTAGCAAGTTCTTTTAGTGCATGCACTGCTGCGATTTCCATTTCTGTATTGATACAACTGGCACGAGAGTCGAGTGCGCCGCGGAAAATAAACGGAAAACCAAGCACGTTATTTACCTGGTTGGGATAGTCACTGCGACCTGTAGCCATAATCAGATCCGACCGACTTGCCAGTGCCAGTGCCGGTCGGATTTCGGGATCAGGGTTGGACAAGGCAAAGACGACTGGGTCATGGGCCATCGTCTTAACCATGGCCGGGGTAATAATATCGGGCCCGGATACCCCGATCACAACATCGGCATCTTGCATGGCATCGGATAATGTCCGCTGTTTTGTATTCACAGCAAATGCCTGTTTATATTCATTCAGATTTTCGCGTTCTGTGTGGATCACGCCTTTGCGGTCGAGCATAAAAATATTATTTTTATTGGCACCCAATGCGATTAATAGTTTCATCGAGGCAATACCCGCAGCACCTGCGCCGATACAGACAATTTTTGCGTCTGCAATTTTTTTTTGGCTGATTTCCAGAGCGTTTAACATGCCGGCACAAATGATGATCGCGGTACCATGTTGATCATCGTGGAAGACCGGGATATCAAGGCGTTTTATTAATTCACGTTCAATATAAAAGCATTCAGGTGCTTTGATATCTTCCAGATTGATGCCGCCAAAAGTAGGTGCGATTCGGACAACCGTGTCAATAAACTTATCAGGATCGCTTTCATCAATTTCGATATCGAAGACATCAATGTCGGCAAAGCGTTTGAACAATACGCCTTTACCCTCCATGACGGGCTTGCTGGCTAAAGCACCTACATTGCCTAAACCCAATACAGCCGTGCCATTAGTAATTACTGCGACCAAGTTACCTTTTATAGTATACCGATAAGCATTTTGCGGATCTGCTGCAATTTCTCTCACAGGCTCGGCAACACCAGGAGTATAGGCTAGTGAGAGGTCGCGTTGAGTCTGGCAGGATTTTGATACATTGACGCTAATTTTTCCTGGCGTTGGTTGACTATGATAGGCCAGTGCTGCTTTTTTCAGGTCTTCGGACATTGACTTTCCTTAAAATTATGTTAATAAATCATCTCTGAAGTTTAAACCTTACCCAGTATATTGCATCTATTATGAGTGTTAATCTAATCTTTTTAACTTGGCAGGCCTTAGTGAATAATGTGAATCGAATTTGGATGCCTGATTCTAATATAATAAGATTTTTTTAGGCGGTTTTTGGTAACATACCCGCCAATCAGAATATTTTTACCGAGTAAACCAAGTGGGTTCTTTTTAAAAAAATAGGGTAAATCGGCATTAACAATTCGCACAGATATTTTTTGGTGTTTGAAGTTTAGCCAAACCGATTTTTTGCCTCGGTAAGCATTAGTGACTTTTCCGTGAATCAATAGGTACCCGCTGCGAGTGTTACCGGTAAAAAATTTTGCGGATCCCGGCGCGTAAAATTGTTGACTCCATAGATTGATTTTATTTTTCATTGCTTTTTTTTGAGCGCGGAAGTAACACTTTTGGTAAGCCAGATTAGGTGGAAAGGGTAGGTTATAAGCAAGTCCTCTGGTCAATAAAAATGCTTGTACGTTAGTATCACCGGCAAATAGGTGTGCTAGTAATCGTCCATATCGATCGCGCCGTTGCTTTCCATAGACCAGATAGACTTGATTGTTAGATTGCTTGAGTAGTTGGCCTAGTGTTTTTCTTGCCAGCCGTGCCAATGGTTGTAGATGGGCTACTGGTCGACGTCTGCGGCGCTGATTGGCATAGGCAATTTCCGCTGTATTAATCCCCACCAAGCGTACGGATTGCCCGCTGTTAAGTTTTACTGTGTCGCCATCGTAAACCCTCTGCACACTGACACGAATGGCATGAGCAGGTTTATTACATTGATTATGGGAGTATAGAGAGGCAGAAAAACCGGTGTTAGTAGCGCAAATACCTAAGACGAGTGTATAAATAAAAATATAACGATAATGAGTGGCTATGCGCACAGATGATTCCAGTATTAAATGCTCGGGTTAAATCCCGAAAAAATCCCGAAAAAATAAAGCTAAATAAAAGGGGTGAATACACCCCTTATTATCATCTGTGATTAGGGCTTATCGCATTACTTTTTCATACCATATTTCTTGCGAAATCTATCAACCCGGCCGCCCGTATCCAGTATTTTTTGTTTACCGGTAAAAAAAGGATGGCATTTGGCACATACTTCAATGCTCAAATTCGCATCTTTCAACGTCGATCGAGTAGAGAATTTGTTACCACAGCTGCAGGTAACGTCCAATTCAGTATATTCTGGATGTAAAGCTTGTTTCATGGCTATATCTCTAAAAGGGGCAGATTTTCCTGCGCGCAAAAGGGCGTATATAGTAAGGTGAAAATTGATTTTCTTCAAGTAAAATCGGTGATTTTTGCTACGCCAACAATCAGCAAAAGGCGAACGATCAGTATAGTTCACCAAATGCTTGAATGTATACCGGTTTACCGATAGCGATGATTAGTTAATCAGGTCTAACTTGGGAAAGGTTAGTATAGTTGCGCTTTTTGTAGGGAAACTGATATTAAAATCATCGTCATTCTCAACTGGCGTATAGCCAGTGACACTCTGGAGGTGGTAGAGGGCGTTCAGTAGGCCATTTTCCCCTTTTACTGAATCCCACATCATTCTCGATATTTCAATACACGCGGCCATCGGTGTTTTAGAGGTACGTCTTATACCGTCTACGCGCCATTGTAGGCAACGAATGCGCTGCTGTCTTTCTTCTGGCAAATCTTGAATAAAGTCATTAATCACTTGTGCCCGGTGCTGTTCAAAAGCTTCTGGATCAGTGTTTGCCAATCTAGACCATTTCTCAAAATCAAAATTATTATTATTTTCCATATTTAAATCATAAAGATTACCTTTAATAAGGTAAGCTTCCCATGTTGTTATTTATAAAAGTGACACTAACATAAAAGGAAATCTATGTCGCGTTAATGATCACAGAAATGGCTAGCGTGCAAAATGGTCTACTTATTGTACATATATAAACTGTGTTTTATAGCAATTAAAAATTAGGTTTTACGCTGTTTTGCTGTGGATAACTGTGTGAATAAAGTTATAAATAAAGGGCTTCTAAATTCCTGATTGGCCTATTTTTAATAAGAATTGCTTAAAAAATACAGCGTTAATTGTAGAAAAGTATTTTAAATTATAGATAAAACAACGAGATATAGATTTCAGCTTCATAAGCATAAACCGGGTATAATTATTCCAAGTTTTTCATGTGGTTTTTTTGGTGGCTGTGTATATGTTTGAATTAATTGAAGTTGCTACAGCCCGCAAAGATTAAAAAACCGGCCGATATGAATTAAAATTACGCTGCGATCAAAATACGCAGTTGATTTTATTTACCCCTATTTTAAATAGTGACTAATGAATTTTTTATCTGCACACAATATTAAAAGGCTTATTTTATTTCATATACTCGCGCTGGCATTGTTTTTTAGTTGGTGGATCGACGGGGATCTTACTAGGGGTTTATGGCAACAACTGGATGAAGTGGTTTTTTTTACGCTAAATGGTTTGTTAGCAGACAGCCCTTCTGCGCAACGTTTTTGGGCGGTGGCAAATCACCGTGCATTTGACCTGGTGGCAATGACATTGTTCGCCCTTATCTATCTGCATTTTATTTTCTCTGACCGCCAGAAATATATTAATGAACGAATAGGGCTATTTTTCTTTTTAGCCTTTTTTGTGGTTATTGTTGTGCAGTTATCACATATCCTGTTTAGTAGTCTCGGTCAGCAGGGTTATGACGGTTATAACGGACAAGCAAACGAACTACGGCTTAGCCCATCTCGGGTGCTAACACCGGCGCATCTGCTGTCTCAGCTAGTTCCAGATATAAAAGCCAAGGATAGTACCGGAGGAAGTTTTCCGGGAGACCATGCGATTGTATTATTTATGTTTTCCGGATTTTTTCTGATATTTATAGGAATCAAAAGAGGTTTGTTGGCGCTATTAATTGCCATTTTGCTTTCCACCCCGCGCCTGGTGGCGGGTGCACACTGGTTTACCGACAATTATGTGGGCGGGGTCAGTGTTGTATTAGTAGGGATCGCCTGGCTATATTGCACACCGTTAAAATCAAAGGCGCTGGTATGGTTTACACCCGTGGGCAAAGTACTGAGCCCGTTATTGCTAAAGCCGCTTAAACGGCTGCATATAATATAGTGTAGCCCGGACTTCGCGTAGCGAACGCCGGGGAAAAAAATAGGGTTCGAAATTCAATTAAAACACGAGTATGCGCAAGATAGTCGGTCGCTGACTAAGACGCGGAAGAATAGGATGTTCGTTCTCCCGGCGTTCGCTGTGCGAAGTCCGGGCTACTTACCTGCTTCGTCGGGTTTCAAGCTAGATCGCTGGGTGTCGGGCATATAGGACAGAAGTGTATTATTTAGAAAGCGTTTTCCGGTCTGGGTTAATTCAAGACTATTTTTGTTGATTTTTACCAGCTCGTTTTTAATGGCGCCAGTAGATGCTTCGAGCAAAGCTTGGTGACTGAGACCGGTGAACCGGGAAAAATCAATAAATGAAACCACTTTATCAAGCCTGAAGTTATTCATAAGAAACTCAAAAATAATTTCTTTTGGGTTCTCTATTCGGGTCTCGGTATAAACTTGATGGCTGCCGCTATGCTGCATATAGTCTTTGGGATGTTTTAATCGTTGTTGCCGGACGATTGCCCACGGTTCGATAACGCTTAACTTGCTGTGTGCGCCTGCGCCGAGTCCAATATAGTCACCATAACGCCAATAATTGATATTGTGTCGGCACAGCAAATCATCACGTGCATAGGCGGATATTTCGTAGCGCTTATAACCATTATTTTCGAGTATTTTTAATCCTTGTAAGCTGATTTCTGCAAGCAAATCATCCGCAGGTAGTATAGGGGGTTGTTGATAAAAGTGGGTATTGGGTTCCAGTGTTAATTGGTACCATGAAATATGTGTCACTGAAAGTTTAATGGCTTCATAAAGATCATTGGCGGCCTGTGCCACCGATTGGCCCGGTAGTCCATACATCAGGTCGAGATTGATATTGGTAAAACCACTATCAAAAGCAGCTACGGTTGCTTCGCGTATTTCATTTGCGGAGTGAATTCGACCTAGTTTAGTTAGCGCAGAATCGTTAAAGCTTTGTGCGCCGATAGAAAGACGATTGATACCTGATTGAAAATATTCCCGATAATGACCACAATCGTAAGTGCCTGGATTGGATTCAAGCGATATCTCGGCAGTATCGACAACACGAAAATACTTGTGAGTGGCATTTAAGATGCGGTCAATCGACTTGCCTGAAAATAAGCTGGGCGTGCCACCACCAAAAAAAATCGATTGCAAGCAAACTGGATTGTGCTCGGTAGCAAAAGCGCGAATATCCTTGATAAGTGCGTTAGTATATTCGGTTTCTTGAAAACCATGGTTTTTAGGGTGCGAATTAAAATCACAGTAAGGACATTTTTTTACACACCATGGAATATGGATATAGAGTGCTGTGGGAGGGATTTGTGAGGATATCTTCATTGATAGAATTTTCAGAGATTATGATACCGGTTATGGCCCGAATATTGATTACTAAGTTAGTGGTTGTTTTCTTAACTATCAATTGTACAATATAAAATCGGGGTTGGGGCCTAGAGGTTAGATTAAGATACGCCAGTCAGATCAGAAGAAAGCAAATCTCTAACGACTAAAACGCTATTGTATCGCTAACAATCTTCAGTTGTATAGCTAACAATACCGGACTAATACAATATAGGACTATTATAATGACAGTGTTATATTCGCAACGAGAATGTCCCTATTCAATGCGTGCTAGGATGGCGCTTATGTATGCGGGGATGTCGTTTGAACTACGCAATATCGACAGTAAAAACTTGCCAAGCGAGCTAGCGGCACAAAGAAAAAAGGTTAAACTGCCTGTTCTGGAATTGGCTGATGGGCGAGTATTAACTGACAGTCTGGAAATTATGCACTGGGCATTGTTACAAAGTGACCCTGATGGATGGATTGATTATGAAATTGATGATCTGGAAGAGATCCAAGGGCTGGTGACGATTAACGATAACTCCTTTGTCCATGATGTTATGGGTTATGTTTTTGCTACTGAAAATCAGGATAAATCCCAAAAAGAGTATCGCAAAGATTGCGAACTGTTCCTTGCTGGTTTGGAGCAACATCTGACCAAGGCGCGATTTTTATTTGCTGACCGGGTATCAATGGCAGACTTTGCCATATTTCCATTTGTTTATCTATTTACCCAGGTGCGTATGGAGTGGTTTAGAGAAGCACTTTATCCCCATGTATGGCAATGGTTTGACTATCACCAGAATAGTCGATTATTCAAGTTGGTCATGGAAGAAAAACCACTTTGGTGTCATGGCAGCAATCCACTGATATACCCACAAGCTTTTATTCAGGTAAAAGAAACGGTTGTTTCAGAGTAGCGCATAGCTTTTGTAATGCCTTAGCCCGATGGCTAATTCGGTTTTTATGTTCAGCAGTTAATTCTGCGGCAGAACATTTATGATCCGCAACCCAGAATACCGGATCATATCCAAACCCACGGGTGCCTCTGGCCGTCAATAGAATTTTTCCTTCCCAGTATCCCTGGGCAATGACCGGTGTCGGGTCTTTTGCATGGCGCATAAAGACGATTAAGCATTGAAAGCGGGCAGTGCGCAAATGATCCGGAATATCTTTTAGTTCGTTAAGCAGTTTTTCCACATTTTGTTGGTCGGTCGCGGTCTCTCCGGCATAACGTGCAGAATAAATACCCGGTGCGCCATCAAGCGCATCGACCTCCAGTCCTGAGTCATCCGCGATCGCGGGTAGTCCGGTGACTTGGCTGGCGTGTCTTGCTTTAAGAATTGAATTTTCAACAAAGCTTAAGCCAGTCTCTTCGACATCGACGATGTTAAATTCTGACTGTGGTATCACCGTCAAATTTATATCGGCGAGGATATTTTTTATTTCCTTTAATTTGCCTTTATTACTGCTAGCGAGAACGAGTGTTGACATAATGAAGACTGGCCCTGGTTAGTTTGACAGGCTCTTTTTCTGCATGGCCAATAGTTCAGCAATTCCTTTTTTGGCGTATTCAAGCATTTTATTCAACTCATCCTGGCTAAAGGTATGCCCTTCCGCAGTACCTTGGACTTCTATAAACTTATTTTTATCATTCATCACCACATTCATGTCAGTTTCTGCGCTGGAGTCTTCAGCATAGTCGAGGTCGAGAATGGCGTTGTCGTTAAAAATTCCGACCGATACCGATGCAACCTGACCCAGTAAGGGTGATTTTGATATGAGTTTGTTATCAAGCAAATGTTGCACTGCATCAGCCAGTGCCACATAAGCACCAGTAATAGAGGCAGTTCTGGTTCCACCGTCGGCCTGTAAAACATCACAGTCGAGTACAATGGTGCGTTCGCCTAGCAAGCTGGTGTCGACGATTGCCCTGAGCGAGCGCCCGATAAGACGTTGAATCTCCATCGTCCGTCCACCTTGCTTGCCTCGAGCAGCCTCCCGATACATCCGGCTACCGGTAGACCGGGGGAGCATACCGTACTCAGCGGTTACCCAGCCGACTCCTTTGCCGCGCAAAAAACCGGGAGCTTTTTCATCAATGGACGCAGTGCACAATACTTTTGTATCACCAAATTCGATTAATACCGAACCTTCAGCGTGTTTAGTATAACCACGACTGATGGTTACCTTGCGCATCTCATCCGTTTGTCTACCACTAGGTCTGTCTGCCACCATTTTTTCCTTGTCTAAATAATCGCGACCAGTATACCTGCCTATAGGCAAAAAGTGAAAGCAAGTCACCACTATTTATTTTGGATTTCTTTTTTGTACTGATGATAGGCAGACTCAATATTTTTTATGGCGACGTCCAGAGCTGATTCGGCTTTCGGGTGTTTTTTTAGGGTAATATTTTTACTAATATTTATGGAGTCCGTCGCCAATTGCTCAACAGTAAAAGCGACGGCAGTTACATTATCGCTTGCCGGGTAGGCATTTTTCTCAGCCAATTCGGTAAGCGTATCCAAAGACGATCCGAGTTTTCCTGACGACAGCGACTGGATGATTTGTTCCTCGGTAACCGCAGACCAAAGACCGTCTGAGCAGAGTAGAATGATATCATCTGTTTGCAGTTTGCTGGTTTCGCTGAAGCGTATAGGAATCGTTTTCCCCTGGTGTCCCAGACAAGCCGTTACGCAGTTACGCATGGGGTGTTGTGCCGACTCTTTTTCGCTAAGTAATTTTTGACTTATGAGTTCTTCAATATAGGAATGGTCGCGGGTCCGGGTCAGTAACTTATTTTTTCGATATAGATATAATCGACTATCGCCCGCATGTGCCCAGGTGATATTTTGTTCGTGTACCAACGCGCACACACAGGTTGTGTAGGGGTTCTTGTTATTATCATCGGATATTTTTTGTATTTCACGGTGAGCGGCGAGAATATTTTGTTGCAAGTATTTTTTAACGTTGATAATGGGGTAGGTGGTTTTATAAAATATTTCACTCATGACATCGATAAACCGTTGTGCGGCTAACTCGCCGTTAGATCGTCCACCAAGACCATCAGCCAGCAACAGCAAAACAGCGTTGTGGTTTTTTAATACGGCACAACGATCTTGATTGACAGCGCGATTTCCCAGACGGCTAGATTGAGAGGTAGTATATTTCATCGACTTTTATTACCACCCAGACGTTTTTTAATAAGGCCGTTATTGCTGTCTTGTAGATTACCTACATTGCTCGTGGCATCGAGTATGGGACTTTTTTCGAGCAACTCAGTAATACTTTGCGGCCTTAGCTCCGGGTTAGTTTCCATGCACCAATCGATTGCCTTAAGTAAAAGGTGGTTATGTTTTTTTGGGTGGCTTTGCGTTAGCGAAATTTCTTTGTCGTCGTCCCGTCGAATTCGAGAATCCTTGGGTGGTTTTCCGGTAATACAGGAATACATCGTTGCGCCGAGTGCGTAAAGGTCAGTCCATGGTCCGACATAACCGGTTTTTCGGTATTGTTCTATGGGAGCATAACCGACCGTGAAAACCTGGCCCGGTTGCAGCGTACGACTAAGCTCACGCCGATGTGCTGCACCAAAATCTAATAATAGTGGTCGGCCCCCTGGTCTGATATGTATATTTCCAGGTTTAATATCCAGATGCAGGTAACCGCTGTCGTGTATTTTTTTTAGCCCGTCAAGCAGTGATGGAAACACCGTTAAAATAAAAAGTTCGCTTAGTGCTGTTTTTCTTTTCTGAATGTAAGATTGTAAATTTTGACCACTCTCATATTCCATTACCATATAGACAGTATCGTTAGCCTGAAAAAAGCTAATGACATTAACGATGTTTGGGTGTTTGAGTAAGGACAGAAATTTAGCTTCCTGAAAAAACAAGCCACGTCCAGACTGGAGCATATAAGCTGTCTTTTCCGAGTTTTGAACCACCTTGTAGTCAGGTAAGCGTTTGGCCAGTGAGGCCGGGAAGTATTCTTTGATGACAACTTTTTGCTTGGTCTCCTGATCAACAGCCAGATAAACAATACTGAAGCCGCCCGAACTAATGGGTTTTATTAGTGTATATCGGTCGATATCAGTACGTATTGGCAGACAGTTTTTTAATGATGACATATTGATTGCGCGATTCTAGAGTTAACCATATAAATTGTATTTAATCCTGATATACTCAAAATCAAGAAAGAGTTAGTAATGCTATCGGCAAATTGAGAAGGTGATTTAGTATGATCCGCAGTATGACCGCTTACGCCAGGAGTCAAACCACAGTTGAAATGGGTGATATAACCTGGGAGTTACGATCTTTAAATGCACGTTATCTCGAAGTCCATATGAAACTCCCCGATGAATGGCGGCCATTGGAAATAGCGGCCCGGGAAAAACTGGGTAAGGCCCTAAAAAGAGGTAAAATCGAGTGTAATTTTCGTTTTCAGCGTAAAAAAGGTGAGGCCCCCAATCTGGTTCTAAACCGACCATTAGCGAACAAGCTTCATGAGTTGGCAATGGTGGTAGCGGAAATAGAAAGTGATGCCGGGCCACTTAGAGCGATCGATATACTACGTTGGCCGGGTATGATTGTAGAAGAAGAACAGGATGTCACCTCGATAAGCGATGTTGTGCTGCAAGCACTGGATGTGTCAATCGCAGAATTAGTCAAAATGCGCGAAAGAGAGGGCAGTCGCTTGCGCAAATTAATTCTGGAACGTTGTGACGGACTGCAGGTTCTCACGGATAAAGCCAAGAAGATGGCGCCGGACATTAAAAAATTACTGGCAGAGAAAATATCCATCCGGTTGCGGGATCTCAGCGTTAAGGTCGATGACGCCAGGCTTGAGCAAGAGTTGGCAATTCAGCTGCAAAAACTCGATGTTGATGAAGAACTGGATCGATTAGGTTGCCATATACAAGAGATTCGCGAGAACCTGGAGGGCAATGGCTCTGTTGGCAGGCGACTGGATTTTCTGATGCAGGAGTTAAATCGTGAGGCCAATACGTTAGGCTCTAAAGCGGCGAGCGTTGATGTCAGTGGTATCTCGGTAGAGTTAAAAGTGTTGATTGAGCAAATTAGGGAACAGGTACAGAATATCGAATAACCCGCATTCGTGATTTACAGGTGAAACAAAGGAGTGAAATAATGTCTAGTGCGGGTAAGGTTAGCGGATTACTCTATATAATATCTGCCCCATCAGGTGCCGGAAAAACCAGTCTGGTTAAAGCGTTGCTTGCGTGTGACCAGGATATCGCTGTGTCGGTGTCACATACGACCCGGTCACCAAGGCCCGGAGAAGTCGATAGCGAGGACTATTTTTTTACCAAGCAAGAAGTGTTTAAGCAGCAAATAGACCAACAGGCTTTTATTGAATATGCCGAGGTGTTTGACCATTACTATGGCACTGAAAAAAAACAGGTTGATCGTCAACTGGCTTGTGGTCAGGACGTCATTCTGGAAATAGATTGGCAGGGCGCACGACAGGTTAGACAGGTTTTCCCGCAGGCTGTTTCCGTCTTTATTTTACCACCGTCGAAACAGGCACTGGAATCGAGATTAAAAAACCGGGGTCAGGACCATGACGACGTGATCAAGCGGCGTATGCAAGATGCGCAAAACGAAACTTCTCATTACGACGAATACGACTATCTTCTGGTTAATGACGACTTTGAACAGGCACTCCAGGAGCTACAGCTAATATTTTCCGCTAATCGTCTCAGGTTGTCTTCGCAGCAGGTTAAACTTCACAGATTAATTTCAGATTTAATGGACTATTCAACAGATTAAAGTAGAATTGATTCTAGGAATCCTCTATTGTGTCTTTAAATTAAAATAGGCATAAAGGGATGTATCATTGGCCGGCTGATACTTGTGGAGCCAGGTCTTAATACAGCATAATGCAAGAAACTGCCTGTTAAACCTGGGTGCTGGAAATAATTCGTTTATATTCTGTATATTGTAATCATTTTGACTACCGTTTGCAGAGACTGAAAATAGCTTTTGGAGATAGGAATGGCACGTGTAACAGTAGAAGATTGTCTGGAAAATGTTGATAACCGGTTTCAACTAGTCTTGGTTGCAAGCAAACGCGCACGCCAGCTGGCATTGGGGCAGGAAGCAAAACTTCCATGGGAGAACGACAAGCCCACTGTTATGGCTTTAAGAGAAATTGCAAATGGATTGGTAACGCCGAGAGTGTTGGATGAAGATTCATCTGCACAGGACGAGCCAGTCCCCGAGTCTGCTCCTGATTTAAAAGAAGTTATTGAGTCCATACCTGCAAGTCAGTAGGCAAACAGTTTAGCGCTTTCCGCTGAATTACAACATTGGTATTAGGCGTATTATTGCACAGAAGCGATTTAGGTCGGGCGAATGGCTTGCGGGCTGATAATTTGCGATGTGTAAAAATTGACTGTTAAATCGATCTCAAAATATCCTGATTTTTTTCGAGTAAGCGACCTTTGCAGTCTGCTGGAAGTCTATTTATCCGAGGATCACGTCAAAGAAGTTTATCGGGCCTACCTCTATGGTGCAGAAGCGCACGATGGCCAAAGTCGAAAATCTGGCGAACCTTATATTACTCACCCACTGGCAGTGGCGAAAATTCTTGCTGATTTTCAATTGGATTACCAAAGTATTATCGCCGCAGTCCTTCATGATGTTATTGAAGATACCGAGACGCTCAAGGAAAATATTGCCAAGGAGTTTGGGGAAGAGGTCGCTGAACTGGTCGATGGTGTCAGCAAAATTACCCAGATAAAATTTAATTCTGACGCCGAGGCGCAGGCCGAAAACTTTCGAAAAATGATGTTGGCCATTGTACGCGATATACGCGTAATCATGATAAAGCTGGCAGATCGACTACATAACATGCGCACTATTGCTGTTATGCCAATCGCTAAAAAACGCCGTATTGCCAAAGAAACGCTAGAAATTTATGTGCCATTGGCAAATCGCCTGGGTATGAATACCTTGCGTCTGGAGCTGGAAGACCTGGGTCTGAGTGCCTTATATCCATCGCGTGCACGGGTATTAAAAGAGGCGGTACATAAAGCCCGCGGCAACCGAAAAGAAGTTGTCAAGAAAATTGAGACCAGCATTCGCAGAAGGATGAGCCAGGAAGGGATCAAGGGAGAAGTACTTGGTCGCGAAAAACATATTTACAGTATTTATAAAAAAATGAAAACCAAGCAATTGGCTTTTCAGGAAGTATTTGACGTATACGCATTTCGAATTATTGTCGATCGTGTCGATACTACTTACCGGGTCTTAGGGACCATGCACAATCTTTATAAGCCTGTTCCAGGAAAATTTAAGGATTATATCGCGATTCCAAAAGCCAATGGTTACCAGTCATTGCATACCGTATTATTTGGGCCGTACGGTGTGCCGATTGAAATACAGATACGCACGGAAGACATGGAAAAGGTCGCCGAATCCGGCATTGCTGCCCACTGGTTGTATAAAACCGGGGTTGAAGGTGCCAGCAACCCAGAGGCCAGTGCCCGCAAATGGCTGCATAATGTATTGGAGATCCAGAAAAGTGCGGGTAATTCACTGGAATTTATTGAGAATGTTAAAATAGATTTATTTCCAGATGAAGTTTATGTGTTTACGCCAAAAGGTGAAATACTGGTATTGGCCAGGGGCGCGACCGCCGTTGATTATGCTTATGCCGTGCATACTGATGTCGGAAATGGTTGCATAGCTTGTCGTATCGATCGGCGGTTATCACCATTGAGGACAGTGTTAAATACCGGACAGACAGTAGAAATTATCACCTCAGCAACGGCAACGCCTAATCCGGTCTGGTTGAATTTTGTAATGACAGTAAAGGCGAGAAGCAACATACGCTCGTACCTGAAAAATTTGCAAAAAGGTGAGGCGGTTATTTTGGGGCAGCAGTTATTGGACAGAGCCTTGGGTAAGCTGTCGACATCGCTGGCAGATTTTAGAAAACGTGATTTAAAGTATTTGGTTAAGGAGTACAAATACAAAAATATCAAGCACTTGTTTATCGAGATTGGTCTTGGAAACCGCTTGGCGCCATTAGTCGCGGCGAAATTGATTCCCGATGAAGCACGGGTAAAGCGGCGTAAAAACAAGGACGCAAAACCGCTCATGATAAAAGGCACCGAAGGCATGGTCGTCAGTTTTGCGAAATGTTGTCATCCAATCCCCGGCGATTCCATTGTCGGTTTTGCCTCTACTGGCAAAGGAATTGTGATCCATATTGAAAATTGTAATAATATTGCGGACTTTAAAAAGACACCGGATAAGTGGGTCGATGTCGCTTGGGAGCCGGCGACGGACAAGGATTTTTTCGTCGATTTACGCCTTGATGTTTCCAATATAAGGGGGGTGTTGGCCGTTATTGCGGCGACAATATCGGAAATGGAATCGAATATCGAAAACATTGTTATGGCAGAAAAAGATGGGTTAACGACAACAATGGATGTTATGTTGACAGTAAGAAACCGACAGCACCTGGCGAGAATTATCAGGCGATTAAGAACGATCAAGGCGATCAGTAAAATAATTCGCCGCAAAGGCTAAACTCAGCAAAGCTTAATCTCAAGCTGATTAAAATCAGTAACAGGAAAAAACATGTCTAAATCTATTATCCTCACAGCACAAGCGCCAAGCGCAATTGGTATCTACTCGCAAGCGGTTAAGTCCGGGAATACGGTATATATGTCCGGTCAGATTGCCTTGGACCCGGCGACGATGGAGGTCGTTGGAGAAGCGGATATTGGTCAGCAGATCCACCAGGTATTTAACAATCTTGCCGCTGTCGCTGAAGCATCTGGCGGGTCCTTAGCGGATATCGTTAAGCTGAATATCTATTTGACGGATTTGGGGAATTTTCAATTACTTAATGAAATAATGTCACAATATTTTAACGAACCTTATCCGGCACGCGCAGCGGTGGGTGTTGCCGCGTTACCGAAAGGCGTTGGTGTAGAAATGGATGCAGTGCTTATATTATAGCCTGTCTATTATAGGTCTCCGATTTCCATAGATTGCAAATCACTGGCATGGCTAAATATATGTACCGGGCAACTTGGCTTGTCGTTGGATGATGCAACATGACCCGTATCGCGAATGAGTATTGCTTTGACATTAAGCGGAAATTTCTTGGCGATCCGGGTGTAAATTTCCAGGTCGTTTTCACCCGAGTCACCGATGAGTAGCAACGATCTTTGGGGGTAGCGCTGTATAAAATTTTCTATCGCCAGTGTTTTAAAAGTGATGGAATTTTGAAATATTTTAAAGAAGCTGCGATCCTTGTAGCGAAAGTGTTTCATGTTAAATGTACCGGCAGGAAATTTTTTGGTCGCTAAAAAATCGACAATTGGTTTATAAAGCTGCCAAGGGCTTGCAGTCAAATAGTGAAAGTGGGCTTCATAATTTGTTAGCCATTGCTGATATAACTTGGCCATGCCGGGTACCGCAGTGAATGGCTTTGAGAAGGTGTTGCGTAAGAGTTTAAATTTATTGTTTACATCACTTTGCTTGATAGTATCGTCAATATCAGAGATGATCGTTAAACCATGTGGTGCGAGAAAGTATATCGAGCCACTTATGCTGGCATGTTCTTGCCCGGTAGCGACTAAATTAAAGGGTATGATCGAGGTGCCATTGCTGTTTAATCGTAATGCATTTTCCGGTACCTTTATGATGCTGCGAAAATGTCCGTTAGCATTTGATGCTGCAAGTAAGTATTCGCAGCCACTTAGTTGAATGGTCAACGCCCGGCCAGATTGATTACCGGTGGCAAACCATTTCAGCCGTGTTTTGAGCAAAGAAGCTGATTCGCTACCGCTAACGGAAAATTGACCAGGTATTTTTTTAAATAAAGATTGCATTAGCTTCTGAAATTTACTAATAGGTTGGAGATGATGATAAGAATAAATCCAGCCGTGTATTTCGACGTACCAGTTGCTGTCTAGGCCTTGGTAGGCCGTTCCAGGAAAAAATAGCAGTTCGTCAGTATTCGAAAAATTATTGAAATTGTTTGCAGGGGGCATTTGTTGTTTCACCGACTAAAATTATTTGCAAAAACTATCTTACCCAGCCTGCATATCACATAAATACAGGCCAATAATTTTAGATTATAATATGGATTCGAACAGTTATGAATGAATTTAAACGGCTGTTCTTCCCTGGCGTTCGCGGCGAGACTGTGCAAGTATTAAATTAAAAAATTAGTAAGTAGCCCGGACTTCGCGTAGCGAACGCCGGGGAAAAGGAAAATAGTTTAAAATTCAATTAAAACAAGCGTAAGGATAAGGCGGTCAATGTTTAACTAAGACGTGGAAGAATAGGATCTTCGTTCCCGGCGTTCGCTGCGCGAAGTCCGGGCTACTGACAAATTTTACCTGGAAATATAGATATGAATAGTAACGGCCATTTGGTTTTTACCTGGTTTAAACTTGTCTTGCTGGCAACGTTGTTAACTGCCTGTGGGTCAGATAAGCAGCAAAGTATCGAGCTTGAGCTACGCCAAGTCATGCCCGACTTGGGTGAAACTTCAGACCAGCCAGTTACTTTAAGATACAAGTATGTTGTCGGTCAAAGTGTCAGGGCTAAAGTTGAAATTTCTGTGAAAAGTCTTTCCCGCTTTGGAGAGCGTTATCAGGAAAATCAAGCCGGGAAGGCCGGGGAGATCGGAACTAAAATGATTTCTGCAGATATTGAATATAAGGTCAGGTCTGTTGATAATAACAATAATGGCGAAGTATTATTTGCAATTACCGGTGTGCGCTTTTTCTCAAGCTCTGGAACAGGCCAACATTATTTTAATTCCGATAACAAGCGACTTTCAAAAACAGCAGATATGGCTGTACTAAGTTTACTAAAAGAGGCGCCTATCAAGTTAACGATAAGTGAGCTGGGCGAAATAAAGAAACGCGATTTTACCCAGTTGAAACTTAAAGCCAAACAGGCAAATTTGTCTTATCAATATAAGCAGTTGCACAAAATTGTAAACCAGATTATTAATGAGGTATTTTTACCGTTACCGGAGAAAATAGTCAATATAGGTGCGGTTGTGCCCGCTGGCAGCGAAATTGTCAATATTTCCGGGCTTAAGGAATATAAGATCAAGCTAATGTATCGTATAAAAGCAGTTTCTAATAACAAGAAACTTGTTTTGCTGGAGCCAATCGTTGATTTTGATTTAGTAAAAAAGGGCGAAAAAATAAATATTATCGAAAGTAGGCAAAAAACATGGCGACTTTTCGATCTAGAAAACGGCCGTTTTGCCAGAAGTTCGGCAGATAATAAATATAAGCTAAAGGTTAAATTGCTGGATGCCGCTGCAACGATTGAGCTTAGTTCACAATCTTCTTTTAGCGTGGTAGATTAAGTGAGTTTTAGCTTACAATGGGCAATCATTGCAGTTTTGTGATGAAATGAGATTATTAGCGGTGATATTATAGAACAAGATGCCATCAATTATATAAAATGAATATAAACATAATAGTTATGATTATGGAGAAGTAATAATGAACAGAATAGTTATTTTCACTTTGGCTGCCACAGCCGTTTTATTATCAGGGTGCAGTTGGGTTAAACTTGATAAAACTGCTCGAAATGTCGCGGTTGTAAAACCTCGTTATGTAAAAGGATGTGAATATCTTGGTATGGTAAGCGGTAAGGTTTTTACCGGGGCCGCCGGGGTTCAGCGTAGCAGGCGCAAAGTGTCAGAAGAAATTCAAACCATTGCCCGTAACAATGCAGCGTCAATGGGTGGCGATAGTGTTGTGCCAGCGGGTCGGGTAGCGGAAGGCCGACAAAAATTTAAAGTTTATCGGTGTGGGCGCTAAAATTAAGCGCAAGCCACTTAGCGTTTTAAAAACCGCCCGAAAGGGCGGTTTGTGTTTGTACCCGCTAATCAGCTAAAGTCGATATAGTAAGAGACAAAAAATGTTATTAGAAAATATACTCCAGCAGAAAAACAGTAAGTGCTTTGTTTTTATTTATGTAATTTTTTTTCTAGTTTTGAGTGTGTGTGCCAATGCTGGAAATAAATCGAAAAAGCACAAGGTCCCCGGCTATGCGGTTGCAAGTGCGCATCCGTTAGCAACTGCTGCGGGTATAAAAGTCTTAGCATCGGGCGGAAATGCTTTTGATGCAGCAGTGGCTGTGTCTTCTGTGCTTGCGGTTGTTGAGCCCTATAGCTCTGGCATGGGTGGCGGTGGTTTGTGGCTGCTATATCACGCTAAATCGGGAAAAACCATTATGGTTGATGGGCGCGAAAAAGCACCAGCCCAGGCGACACGAAACATGTATTTGGACAAGCAAGGTCAATTAATAAAAGGGTTGTCAATCAATGGCGTCCTTTCAGCAGGTATTCCGGGACAAGTCGCTGCCTTGGTGCATATTGCTAAAAAATATGGCAAGTTGCCCCTCTCAAAATCCATGCAAGCATCAATTCGATTGGCTGAAAACGGATTTAGAATAGACCCGATTTATATTCGCCTGGCAAATTTCAGGCTAAAGAGCTTGCAAAACTCGACTGAGTCAAAAAAAATTCTGTTAGACAATGGCAAAGTCCCGGCCCCCGGTTATTTGCTGCGACAACGGCAGTTGGCAAATACCTTAAGGCTTATTAGTCGACAAGGTCATAAAGGTTTTTATCAAGGGTCGGTTGCCAGAAAACTTGTTGATGCGGTTCGATCCGCTGGCGGTATCTGGACACTTGAAGATTTAAAGAACTATAAAATCGTAGAGCGTCAGCCGATCGTTTTCCAATACCGGGGTATAAAAGTAACATCGGCATCTTTGCCATCATCGGGTGGGATTGTGCTCGCCGAGATATTTAATATGCTGGAGATACTATCGCCGGCAAAACAGAAAAAGGCGCATCTGATCATTGAAGCCATGCGTTTTGCTTATCGAGACCGGGCGCGGTATCTCGGTGATGCTGACTTTGTGAAGGTTGCTGTGAAAAAACTTATCAGTAAACAATACGCAAAATCATTGACACAAAAAATTAATCCTAGCCGGGCGACCCCCAGTAGCAGCCTGACTAACTCGGTTTCCGGGTCGGCAACAACAAAGCAGGAGTCACGGCATACCACCCACTTCTCAATTATTGACAACACCGGCAATCGAGTGGCAGCTACATTAACGATCAACTACCCTTTTGGGTCCGGGTTTATTGCTAAAGGCACAGGGATTTTGTTAAATGATGAAATGGATGATTTTTCCAGTAAACCTGGATCGCCAAATGCTTATGGTTTGGTCGGTGCTGAAGCGAACGCAATTGCTGCCAATAAGAGACCTTTATCAAGTATGTCGCCAACATTTTTGGAAACCGCCGATCGAATTGCCGTTTTGGGGACTCCGGGTGGCAGTAGGATTATCACGATGGTGATGAACGCGATATTCGGATTTGAGCAAAACCTGGATGCCAAACAAATCGTGGCAAAAAAGCGATACCATCATCAGTATCTACCCGATGTTGTTCAATATGAAACCGGCGCATTAACGGTTCAGGAAATAGATAGTTTGCAGAAAAAAGGGCATAAGTTAAAACAGATTCAAGGTGGTTATGGCAATATGCAAATAATTATTTGGGACAAGCAGAAAAAAACAATTGAAGCGGCCAGTGATCCTCGTGGTATTGGTGCTGCTAAAGTATCAGTGAATCAGTAAACCAGGTGACGATAGACGGATCTAGCTATAGTGCTTGGCTTTTTTAACGCCCAGTTTGCGGTTACGAGCCTGCTGTGTGATTACGCCGCGGATTTGATACTGATTGATCAGTTTAATTTCCGGGTGCTGGTCGTTTAAGGGCACAAGATAAGCTTGCTGTTCGCGAATTTCCAATTTTCGGAAATAAACATCATCATCGTAATCGGCGACAACATAAGAGCCGTGGGTGTGCGGGTGGTCAGGATCAACAATAATAATGGCACCATGGAGAAACTCAGGCTGCATATAGTCGCCATGAACCATCAGTGCATAGGGTGCCCGACTAGAACATCCGCCTTCATCATGTGAATTATGCATACGCTATTATCCTGTTTAATACTTGTTCGGTTGATCTTCTGATTTAAGCCTATCATAGCTGTAAACGGTTATCGTTGACAAGTTGCGCAATAGAAACTGTTACGCTGATTGATACGCTTACTGATTATAGGGTGATTGCAAACGCGACAGGGTTTGCCTGCCAGGCCGTAAACACAAAGTTGTTGGGAAAAATAGCCTGGTTTTCCGTCTGAATTGCTAAAATCACGTATGGTCGACCCGCCTGCTTCGATCGCCAGTTCGAGCGTTTTCTGTATTTGCGTTGCCAGTCTATCATAACGACTACAACTGATTCGGCCTGCCGAACGCAGTGGATGAATAGCCGATTTGAACAAAGCTTCATTGGCATAAATATTTCCAACGCCGGCAACGACCTGTGCATTCATGATAAACGATTTGATACATTGTTTTTTGTTGCGCGACAGATCGTATAGATACTTACCGGTGAATAACTTGTCAAACGGTTCGATCCCAAGGCAAGCTAACAATTTATGTTGTAGTGGATTTTGGTCTGTTAACAGGATCGAGCCAAAACGTCGGGGGTCGTTATATCTAACGATCACGCCATTATCAAAACAGATGTCCACATGGTCATGTTTTTCTGCTGCCACGGTGGCATCCGTAATTTTTAGACTGCCCGACATACCGAGATGAATAACCAGGCAATGTGAATTTGTTTTTAATAATAAATATTTTGCCCGGCGCTCGACCGACAGCAGTTTTTGTCCAGGCAGGCATTGGCTTATATCTGCGGTGACGGGCCAGCGCAATGAGGCATTACGAATAATAATCTTTTGAAACTTCTGATTATTAATATGCGGTTTGATCCCGCGGCGAATGGTTTCAACTTCAGGTAATTCGGGCATGCCCTAGTTTAACAAGTTTTAACGGTTGTCGCACTATTGCTTGTTACGGCTTCTCCAGCGATAAAAGCCAGCGATGGAAAAAACACTGGGAATCAGCAATATAAATATAAAGGCAAAAATATTTTTGCCACTATTGGATAAACGGAAACTATTAGTCCCTAATTTTTGCGGGCGCAAAATGGTATTCAAACGTTCATGATAGCTGAGCCAGTTAAACATATTAACACCAAGAAAACGGTTAGCCCCCAGGTATAGATGTTCGTTGGACAAAAAGTCGCTATCACCGGTAACAATAATTCGCTGCATGGGTTTATTCTTGCGCTTGGGTGCTTCGATTGCGACAGCAATCGTGAGAGGCCCGCGGCTATCTGTAGAGCTGCTGTCATATTTTAATGACCCGGCACTGTTTTTACTGTTTAGGTTGGTTTCGTTCCAGTCAGTTACTGCAGAGTTAACGATTGATGTGACTACCAACGGTGGTTGCTTTATCATTTTCAGGGCCGCGCTGATGGGAAACAGGGCATGAAAACCATTTAGATTGGCAGCGACCGGGTGGTGATTACCCGAAAACATGGGCTGAACATAAAGCGTTGGTTTTTTATTATTGCTATGACTTACAATCACCCCGGGTAAAAAGCGGATTCCGAGTCTGGATGCCAGTCCTGAAAGTCGTTCTTTTGTTCCAGGATCATATAACCATAATAAATTGCCACCACTGTCGAGATAGGATTTTATCGAAGCGACTTCCTTTTCCTCAAAGTCCCGCCGTGCCCCGGCGATGACAAAGATACTGGTGTTTTTCGGTATAGAGCCGGTTTTAGATAAATCGAGCGCTTGCACATGGAAGTTTCTTTTTTTAAGGTGTTCGACCAGTTGTGAGTAGCCCTGTCTGCTGTTGCTGAATATGTTTTTTTCAGCATGCCCTTCGCTAAACACAATCCAGATATCTTTCTTATAAACGAGTTGAAGCAAACTATTGGCAAAGGACTCTTCGTCAAGAAAGCGTAATTTTTTGTGTCGGCCGCCGAGTTCAAGAATGACTTCCTGGGTAGCGATAACACCGTATTTTTTTGCCAGGTAGAGTTGGTCGGCGTGGTTAACAAAATCAAGTGAAATATTTTTTTTATGTCGCTGAAATTTACGGATAAACTGTTTTATCTTTGCGCGAACGACACGGGTGTTTGCCGATTCGCCTTTTTTCGCTTGCGTGACGAAGGCAGTGACGGTGATGTTTTCTGGAATCGTCGCTAGAATGTTAATCGTGGCAGTGGATAAGGAATTTTTGTTATCCCGTGTCATGTCGATCGAAAAAAACTCGGTGTGACTTGTCCAGCCAAGCACGATAGCCAGCAGCACGGCAAGTATGACTTTAACCCTGTTCATATATGCGCTTGATGCTAATGTGAGACAGAAATAGAAATAACCCAGTCGCCGTACAATAAAAAATTATATCCGTCGATGTTAGCAAGCCGCGCATAAAATTATTGAGATGTGCAAACAGGGAGAAGGTCAAGAGAATTTGGTCAAGCCATGCGATCCCGGTATTGGTAAACAGCTCAATAAACATAAAAAACAGCAATATCAGCAGTGACCCGCCAATGGCGAGAATCGGTATTGTTGTTAAGCTACAGATAAAAAAGCAAATAGCGGTAAAGCTAATGATGCAAATCAAAGTGCCTATCCAGTAAGCGATAATGGCGGCGTAATCTGCTGAGCTTGCCAGTACGGTACTGAGTGCCATCATTAGCGCTAACGATAGTAATAGCGTTAAATAAACACTTACACCGATGAATTTTCCGAAAATAATTTGCCAGCTGGAAATGGGTTTGCTTAATAAAAAAATAAGCGTTTCGTTTTGTCTTTCCATCGTTAGCGTTTTTACACTTAGTATGGGTACGATAAACAATAGCAAGTAAAGCGATATTTTGAATAGCCAGCTAACAATGTCATTGACGTTTTCGCTGTATATTCGCGTAAAAAGCAGATAGGACAAACCCAGTAACAATTGAACGATAGCCAGTATTATCCACGCGGCAGGGGTTTTAAATAAGGTTGCAATTTCCTGGCGTGCAATCGTTAAGGTCATGGTTGCTTTAGCGCTCTTAGTTTTTCAACAGAATGAACTTTGTTAATGTCACCGTGTTCACTGTCGAGCATTTTTCCAAAAATATCCTCGAGAGAATCTTCAAAGGGACGAATTTCGACGATTTCCCAGTTTAAGTCAGCTGCTTTTTTCAAAACATTTTTTATAACTTGGTTGCGATCATTACTCGTTAACTTAACTGACCCGTTATCCAGGCATAGCGCTTCTGTGACACCGCCAATATTAAGCAACAACTTTTTATCGGGCGCTGTTGTAAACCGTATGAGAAGATTTTCCTGAGTAGAATGTTTTTTGATTTTGGCTATCGGTCCAAAAAATAACAACCGACCATGATTAAGCATGGCAACTTTATTACAACAGGCTTCGATTTCTGACAATATATGGCTACAGAGCACGATCGCGCACGATTGCCCCAGCTCCAGAATAAGGTCGCGTATATTTTTGTTTTGTATGGGATCAAGACCGTCACTAGGCTCATCAAGTAACAGGATATCGGGTTTGTGCAGTATCGCCTGGGCGATATTGGCTCTTTGCATGATTCCTTTGGACAAGTTTTTTACCAATCGATTGCTGGCCGCAGACAGATCACATTTGTCTTTCGCCCAGGAAACATTTTTTTTGATCTGTGATTTGTCTAACCCGTATAAAGTGGCCGCATAGACTAGATTTTCATGTACCGTTAAAATCGGGTTTAGCAGGTTTTTATCCGCTTGGTAACCAATGTGACGGCGCAGTTTTGGCGAGTCGAGAGAAAAATGCTTGCCCAGTATTTCAATCGAACCGGATGTCGGTTTTTGCAAGCCCGCCAGCATTCTTAACAGACTGCTTTTACCTGAGCCGTTGGGCCCGAGTAAGCCTAGTATATTACGCCAGGATAATTCCAGGCTAATATTATCAACACCCTTTTCATTAGGGTATTTATAGGTAAGATTATTGATGCGCAACACAATATCGGTATTCATAGCTTAAACAGGGTTACAACAATAATGCCAGTTCAGCTTGTTAATGAAATAAACTTGTGTTTGCATAGTTCATTAACCAACTAAAAATCTGGTGTTATTTGCCAATGAAAATTCTCGGGATCGATACCGGTGGAACGTTTACCGACCTGGTTTATTATGACCATGGTCGTGTCAGTGTGCTTAAAGTATTGTCGACACCGGATGCCCCTGAGCAGGCTATTTTTGATGGTATTATGCAAATGGGTGTTAAACTGGGCAGTGATGTTGATATTGTTCACGGTTCAACCGTGGTAACCAATGCGGTTTTGGAACACAAAGGTGTGCGTACAGCTTATATCGGTAACGGCGGTTTTGCCGATCTATTATCGATCGGCAGGCAGGCGAGAAAGTCGCTTTATCAATTGCAACCCACGGTATGTCAGCCACCAGTACCCGCTGAATTATGCTTTGAAGCCGATTGTCGCGTGGCGGCCAACGGGGAAATAATTACGCCATTGTCAGCAGCAACAATTGACAAGCTGGTGCGGATGATCATGGACAGCAAACCCAGGGCGGTGGCGATCAATCTGCTGTTTTCCTATATTGATGGCAGCCACGAAAAGCAAATAGCTGATCGACTTCCCAATTCGATATTTATATCTTGCTCGTCCGAGCTGCTGGCGGAAAGCCGGGAATTTGAACGCGGAATAGTTACCTGGCTTAACGCCTGGATCGGACCTATTGCCAATGCCTATTTACAAAAACTGCAAAGCAAAATATTACCGGCAGGATTAACGGTTATGCAAAGCAGCGGGGGTGCTATTAGCGTTGAGCAGCTAGGCAAAAAACCGGTAAACCTTTTGCTTTCAGGCCCGGCAGGCGGGTTAGTTGGAGCGCAGTATACAGCTGCAAACAGTCACAAGACCCGGCTGTTGACCTTGGACATGGGCGGTACTTCAACGGATGTTGCCTTAATTGACAAAGATATCAAACTGACATCAGAGGGTAAAATTGGTGATTACCCGGTCGCGATGCCGATGGTAGACATGCATACTATTGGTGCTGGTGGTGGCTCGATTGCGTCTGTGGACCAGGGCGGTTTACTGCATGTCGGCCCTGAATCAGCGGGTGCGACACCGGGTCCGGCGTGTTACGGAAATGGCTCAGGACTGGCGACGGTAACGGACGCTAACCTAATCAGCGGCCGGTTGCTGGCAGAATATTTTCTCGGCGGCCGGATGATGCTTGACCATGATGCGGCGACCAGTGCCATTCGGTTGGTCGCTGAAAAGCTCGATGCCAGTATTGAGGAGGCTGCCGAAGGGATTATCAGCATTGCCAACGAACATATGGTCGCTGCGTTAAGAGAAATCAGCGTACAGCGTGGTATCGATCCACGGCCTTTTACCTTGGTTTCTTTTGGTGGCGCAGGTGGATTGCATGTCTGTGCATTAGCGGACGCACTCGATATGCAAAGTATCTTGGTTCCGGTACACGCCGGTGTTTTATCGGCACTGGGTATGTTGGTGTCACCACGATCCCGACAATTATCCCGGTCGGTTAATGTTGACCTTGATGGATTGACTTTGCCGGGCATTGAAACCGTTTTTGATCAACTGATAAAGACCGGGAAACAAGAAATGCTCGCGGACGGTGTCAAAGAAATGGAAATGAGCATTCACAAAAGCGCTGATTTGCGCTACCAGGGTCAGTCCTATTTTATTAACCTTGACTGGCGGGAGCTTTCTGGACTCGAAATTGCTTTCCATAATGCGCACCAGCAACGTTATGGGCATAGATTGGAGCGAAAAGTGGAATTGGCAACGATACGGGTGAGCCTGGTATCAGCCGCTGCCACTAAAAATTTGCTGGCTGAAAACCTAAAGCTATCACCAAAGAAGCACAATCGGGTTAGTGACAGTGATAAAACTAAAACCGCGAACGGGGTACCTGTTTACCAAAGACAATCGATAAAGGTAGGTGATTTTATCAATGGGCCAGCATTGATAATAGAGGAAGTCGCTACGATATGGATAGAGCGCGCTTGGCAGTGTCGTCTTGATGTGGCCGGCAACCTTTTAATAAAACGGGTTATCAGCAAAAACTAGCCAAAACTAGTGAGTTCATCTGGGGTGGGCAACATTGAATTAGGCTATACTGGTAACGGCTAGCGAGCTGTTATTTATTTAACCACTATATTTTTCTGGACGCTATCCATTGAATGCTATATATTGGGTTCATTATAAATAAAAATAAACGTAACTTATTGTATAGCAACGAAAAATATTTATTTAGCTAACGAAACATAGGCATTTATATGATTGATACTATTCTTTATTTTCTAGCCAACGGATTAGCGAACTTTAGTTTAGGTGTGATGGCGATAATTTTATTAGTCTCTGTACAGGCGACTATTCTCTGTGTCACACTTTATTTACATCGTTGCGAGACTCATCGTAGCATCGATATTCATCCCGTGTTATCGCACCCGATGCGATTGTGGTTGTGGTTATCGACCGGCATGATTACCAA
The DNA here is from genome assembly GCA_003233345.1 of Gammaproteobacteria bacterium. Classification (GTDB taxonomy): domain Bacteria; phylum Pseudomonadota; class Gammaproteobacteria; order SZUA-21; family SZUA-21; genus SZUA-21. The sequence goes on from QILK01000008.1 coordinate 52,625, forward strand.
AGAATGGGTTGCTATCCACCGTAAGCACCATGCGAATTGTGAAACAGCGGAAGACCCTCACAGCCCTAAAATTTTTGGACTTAAAAAGTTATTACTGGGCGGCTCGGAGTTATATCGAAATTCAGCAAAAGACCAGGACCTACTTGATCGCTATGGTCATGGGTGTCCTGATGACTGGGTCGAAAATAAAGTTTATACGCCAGGTCGAACGTTAGGTGTATCGATAATGCTGGTCATTAATGTATTAATATTTGGTGCACTTGGTCTTGTTTTTTGGGCAGTGCAGATGATTTGGATACCGTTTTGGGCGGCGGGTATGATTAACGGTACTGCGCACCATGGGGGTTACCGAAATTTTGAAACGCCGGATCAATCGACAAACATCCTGCCCATCGCATTCTGGATAGGCGGTGAAGAGTTACATAATAACCATCATGCTTTTCCAAGTTCGGCAAAATTTTCAACCAAATGGTGGGAATTTGATATTGGCTGGATGTATATTAAAATTTTATCGTTTTTTAGACTGGTAAAGGTCAAAAAGGTAGCACCGAAAGTTTGTATCGATACGGAAAAAGATTTGATCGACCTGGAAACTATAAAAGCGATCGTAGTCAATCGAGTCAATGTCATGGCCAGCTATGCCAAGCAGGTGATTGCGCCGATTGTTAAATCATCGGTCAACGAACGCGAATCCGATAGAGAATTCAGTGCCAAGAAGGTAAAGTCTTTAATGGTTAAAGAGCATTGTATGATGGATGTCAAATCTGAAGATGATTTGAATCAGGTCTTGGGTGATAGCCATATGCTGAAGACTATTTATAACTTTCGTATTCAGCTCCAGCAGGTATGGGACCGAGCAGCAACCAACCATGACAATCTTGTGCAAGCGTTAAAGGACTGGTGTGTCCGCGCTGAAGAGACAGGTATTAAAGTGTTGCAGGACTTTGCACTAAGCTTGAGAGGGTATACCCAAAAGGCGCCTGCTACTTCTTAATAGCTGCTATTGATATGTTTGATCTAAAATCCCGCTTTTGCGGGATTTTTTTTGAATTTGGATTCAGAGCTATTATCCTTTTTTAGTACGCCCCTCTTTCTACGGTCAGTCACAAGTTTTTTTTTCACTCCACACCGTAGCTCAGTCGCGAAAAAAAATCTTCTGACTGACCGTAGAGGGGCTTCCAGTGAATTTGATATTGTTATTCTTCTTTATAAGGGATTTTAGTTGAATTTAGGCGGGTTATTTTCCCCGGCATTCGCTGCGCGAAGTGCGGGCTACGTTGATGGTTTAGGGGCTTTTAGCTGAATTCAATGGAAGCCCGTCATCCGCGAGTCAGAAGTTTTTTTCAGCGTCATTACAACCCCAGTTGTCTGCGCTGAAAAAAATCTTGTGG
>QILK01000011.1 GCA_003233345.1 Gammaproteobacteria bacterium
TACACCATGTCTGTTTAACGTCTTTAAGATAATCAGTCTGAACGACGACACGATTAAATATCAATAAAACGCACCTCTTGAGCATTTTGTTATATGCTTACTTATTATAAAAGGCATTTTCCATTACTTTCTTTTCCTTTTCTGAAATAGAGTAACTCAATGAAGGGATATATAATTCAAATTGCTGTTTGGTAAACAACTTTGGAAAGTATGGCCAATATTCTTTTTCACGACCAATATTTACAAGAAAACCACAAATAATAGCTTGGTGAGGTGAATGATCCGATCGAGTGCTTATACTCCATGAAAAATATTGTTTTACACTTTTTATGTAATTGTTGTCGCCGTTCAAAAAAGCATCCAATAGATTTTCTTCAATATAAATCCATGCTTCACCAGGGCCGAGAGATTCTTCGATGTCCCTTTTAATTTCAGGAAACAATTCAATTGCCTTTCTTCGCCAAGTACTCATAGTTTTCCTAGCATATAACACCAAGCTAAGCTGCTTCGGAACATCGCGGTTTACGTTCTTTGCAAAAAAAAATGACGTGTTTTGAAGTCAGCTTGATCCTCGTTATGCAATTTATTGATCAACACTAAACACAACGGCTCTGCCTGAATTAGCAGCCTTACTAAATAATTCAGGTAACCCTTTAAACCAATTTTTAGTGTATGTAAAGTCTTCTTCGCCTAGTTCACCATCGTAGTTAGATTCCTTAATTTTGTTGTAACCTTTTCTTAAAGTTTCTTCGTCTATTGCTTGTAAAGCTATTGCGACCTCTGGCACTTTTTCAGGTGCTACAATTGAAACTATATAATCTTCACCTTTATGTATTAATTCACCACCAATTACCGCTGCTTTTAGTGGAAATTTACCATTGTCCCATTCAAGTCTACCATCGGTTAAACATCGGTGAATCGCATCCCACGCCTTATCCGTTTCATGAAGCCACTTTTCATCCCATTCCTCTTCAATTTCTTCTTGAATGATTTCAATAACATCTTTATCGGTTTTCGCCGACATAAGTTTTTCGTATTGTTCTTTTTCAATAGCGAAATGAACACCCCTACATGCCATTATTTTTTCCTTTTACCCATAACCCAAAGTTGAGGTCTGGAGCGAAGCGGAAGTCCCAGCGCATGTTTTTACGCGCAAACTCGAACGTTTGTTTTTGTTAGGCATTACTTACCTTCCAATGTAAATAATGCTCGATATCTGACGCGGCATCTTGAGCTTGACCACGCACATACTCATTTTTATCATTTAATGCTGCCTTTATAATTGGTTTTATAGATTCTTCTTTTAGAGTGCCGCAAGTTCTTGCTAAGTGGCCAAAGCCCAATATTGCATTACCCCTGACATTATAATTTTCATGGTTTGATAATTTCATACATATATTTTGTGCCCATTCACAATCAGGCGGATCCATGGTTATCCATATTGGTACATACAACAATTCTTCTGCTTTATTATTTTGGATTGCTACTTCCATTTCTTCTATGGACCAACCTTCTTTAAATGGATTACTCATATTATTTTATATGCCTACAATATCTTAGACAGAATTCCGCCTTTACTCTTCTTAGACAGAATTCTGTATAAGTCCGATCATTGTGTACCATATCAGGCTCTATACTTTACCCGAAGACACAAATGTCGTAAACCCACTATTCTCCCAAGGATAGTATTATCGCTGCTCAATCAATTTCCCATTTCTGGAATAATTTTATCTCTAAATCAACTCGTTATGATGTCAACCTTAGCGGGGTACGCGAGTATGTTCGGCATACCGAACAGTATATCAAAACTCACTCCGGACGTAAGCCACTGACTTAACCGCTGCCATGACAGATGAAGTATTCGATTTTGTTAATTGATTTAGTATTCGCCCACTAACGTGGTCGAATTATTTTGTAATGCCTATTGACAGGCAGGAGGCTCATACGGGTTATATTTCACTCTCAATCTCACTTTGTAGTTTCTCAAGTCCATCGAGAATACAAATGAATTTGGTGCCGAACGGAGTGACTTTATATTCAACCCGGGGCGGCACTTCGTTGTAGGTAACACGATCTAAAATGCCAAATTTAATGTTCCTTTTCAGGCATTCATTAAGCACCTTGGTCGTTAAACCCTCAACGCTGCTCACCATTGCCCCCGGTCTATTGATACCACGTGCCAAAAGTTGATACACAGTGAGTGACCATTTACAGCCATAAATGGATTCAACCATACGTGCACTTCGCTCAGGCGCTGATTTTCTCGAAAATAATTTTTCCTGGTTTTTCATTAACATGTACCAATAAGTACCTACTGCACCGAAATGTGCTTACTTTTTAACAGGCTACTGAGTTTTATATACTACGTCCACAACTTAATAACACCTTGTGGAGATAATCAGATGGAAAATATAACTAAACCTTTGGCCTTAATCGTGGGCGGCTCCAGTGGAATAGGCTTAGCCACCGCAATGCAGCTGCTCGAACGTGGTATCGATACAGTTATTATTGGCAGTTCATCAACCAAACTGGAAACCGCAAAGTATGATCTTTCTGGTAACGAACACGTAGAAACACTTCAGGCGAACCTGTACGAAGCCAACGATATTCGACGCGTGGTTAATTTTGTTTCAGATCACAGCCGTCACATCAAGTATTTTGTCAATGCTGCGGGCAAATTCAAGCCAACACCTTTCCTTGAGCATGAGGAGGAGGACTACGATACCTATCAGAACTTGAACCGTGCTACATTTTTCATTTCCCAGGCTGTGGCCAAAAACATGTTGGAAAAGGGTGGCGGTTCTATTGTGCATATTGGCTCTATGTGGGCAAAACAAGCTATCAAAGCTACACCTTCATCTGCTTATTCAATGGCAAAGGCCGGATTACATGCTCTCACGCAACACATGGCAATGGAGTTGGCTGATAAGAACATTCGGGTAAATGCTGTTTCTCCCGCTGTTGTGAAGACCCCAATTTATGAGTCATTCATTGAACCAAGCGAAATCGATAAAACCCTTGCAACGTTTGATGCATTTCATCCTATTGGCCGGATTGGCACATCAAAAGATGTAGCTAATACGGTAAACTTTCTACTCAGTGATGAATCGAGTTGGGTAACTGGTGCTATTTGGGATGTTGATGGTGGTGTAATGGCCGGACGAAACTAAAAATCTTTTGGGTGATTTGCTAAATGCACCATCTTATAGCCAAGTTCTCTAACTATTCCTTTAGTTGTTAAACTTGCGCCTCTACGGAACACATTCTACAGCCTCAATATTAAGCTAAACGGTGTAGTAACCTGGCGCTTGTTTTGCACTTTTTACAAAACAAGTTCGCTTATCTGGGAGACATTCTGGATCTCAGCAACCTGATTCAGGAAATAGATTATTGCCATTTCTTTCTTTATAACGATGCTAAAATTGAATTTAACACCATACCTACGTTTTCTTCAGGATTTTCATATTGACTCATGGTTGATATCCCTTGAGTAGTATAAATTAAATATTTTGCCAATTCCCTAGCCGTACGCGTGTTTTTAAGTTCACCGTTACGCCTTGCTGCTTTGAGATTTTTATACAGACAATCTTCAAGATGCACTATCGTTTTTTGAATAATGTTAAAGTGTACATCGGTAATGAGATTCCGTTGAATTATTGATTTATTTATCAAACAACCTTTAACGTTAGTACCGTGACTTTCCTGAATCCCTTGCAAAAAACTCTTGACGTTATCCAGACCCAGTGGTTTTTGGCTAAATAACGATTCAAAGTAACTCCGGTCCCAAGCAGCATATCGCTTTAGTACTTCTTCAAACAAACTTTCTTTATTAACAAACTCTCGAAACAAACACTTTTTATCGACGCCCGTAGCAGAGGCCACATCGGACATGGATGTATTTATATAACCTTTATCCCAAAAAACAAACATTGCTTTTTCGAGTAGGTCTTCTCGTTGGTAGGCTTTTTGTCGTCCCATATTTAAAATTAATAATAGAAACCAATAAGATATAAATAGTACAGAGTTAATTATACACCCATTTGACATTTGTCACCAGTTGGTGTCAAATATATGTCACCAATCGGTGGCATATAAATAATTAGCCTGGAGGATACATGAGCGAAAATAATAATGATTTAATAAATGATTCTGTAAACGCACTACAAGTTTGCAATAAAACGCTGACAACAATTTCTGAAACTTGCTGCACACCCGACCGTAATCCAAATATGAAGGAAGCACAGATATCGATAACCGACATAATAAATACCACTAGAGAAATCTATCATCATACGCAGAACGCGCAGAAATGTATTGAAGGTATCGGGAACTTTGGCAGTAAGATTGGATATTTATATGCTACATGTTGCACCGCTACAAGAGAACCGCTATATCAAATCATCTTTAAAAATTTAATGACTGTACATAATAATATGTCGAAAATTTTAGGTCATTCACATTAGTGCGGTTATTCAATAAAATTGTGAAGAACATTATTCACATTATGTATTACCCTATCATTCCATGATTTCGCTCAACTCCCCAGATCGTCGAATGCATAAACTCGTGGCCCCACATCCAGCAATGGCCGCTTTTCCTGCTCCGCCGCCCAGTGGTCGAGGAACACCACCCGCACCGCCACCTCTGGAATACAAGTCAGCGCTCAACAATTTTCCCTGCTTGAACATATGGCGGCCAATTAACGGGACAACTTGGAAATTAACGAAACAAACTGAAACTAATGTGAAATATGACTGTGTTCAGTCCACGATGGGGCTTTAGATTTCAGGGTGTTCCCAAAAATCACCTTTTTAAATCTGTAAAAGTTTATTTTATAACACTGATTGCGACCGTTTTATTAACCGCTATATTACGTAAAATCAGGTAGCAGACATACTTCTAAAAACTTGGATTAGCTCACGTTTGCTTTCCCGGCGTTCGCTTCGCGAAGTCCGGGCTACCTATTTTATACTTACCCGGCCTCGTCGCGAAGTCTGGGCTACCTATTTTATACTTACCCGGCCTCGTCGCGAAGTCTGGGCTACCTATTTTATATTTGCCCGGTCTTGTAGCGAAATCGGGATTACCTGATATTAGTGCTTGTTGGTATCAGGCGAATTATCACTGAAAAGCTTGTCCAGCCGATCGCCGATTTCATCAAATATTTCAAGAACCGCATCACCTATCGTTTCGTCTTCCCAAGACTGGGCTTTTTTTAATTTTAATTCATTCAGGCGTTCACGGGCCTTGCCACATTTTTTTAGTATTTGCTCTCGCTCTTCATTATATAGCTCCCTGGCTCGAGTACTGACCTTCCCGGCTAGTCCACTGATCGCATCCATACGCGACGTTAAATCACCGAGCTGGGATTCCAGTTTTAAAATGCGCTCATCAATATTCATACCTCGTCCACCCTGTAGATTGATGTATAACCTAATTATAGTAAGGCACCAGGAAAATTGGCATTCCAGTATTACCCTTTGGGCATTAAAATTATGAATACAACGCATATAGTTCGCTTATCTGTCTATTTGAACTTATGCGAGTTTATGCGGATTTCGACTGCAGCAACACTCTTAGAGTGAATACCCTAGTCTAAAGTAAGAATTCACTGATTCAGCTGACATTCAGTTATTTTTCAGGATGTATTCAGCCACCGAGCGTTATCATTTATACAAGATTAAAAATACAGATAACTGATCGGGAGTAGGATCATGAGTAACTTAAACCTAATAAGTGATCGGCACGACACAAAGAATGCGGCAACGCAAAAATTACAACCTGCTTTTTATGATCTTGAATCAGGTGAAATACTGGTCTCACGATTTGCTGATGGACGACCAGCGCCAATACACATGCTTGACTCACTAGCCGATGAAGTTATGGAACGAATAGATATCAATATTATATCTGGATTTGTTAAAAACGGTCTGTTCTTAACACGACAACAGGCCATGGCCGCAGCATGATTAAACTGTTTTAAACCGGGGGCTCCACCAGGCCTTTTCGATTACGTTTTGAGAAGGCCTGTTTATTATTTGACTGTTTGCTTAGAAATAAAGCCTGGCGCTTAGGGTGCAGACCTCACCTTGGGCACCGGGCTTTTTCTTTATAGGCACTTACTTGATTAACCCAAATGACGGATCAGAGATAATAAATTTTTTGTCGTCCGGGTACTCGACACTAAACTTAAACGGTATCTTGATTTTTTCGCCAGGTTTAGGCTCAAATTTCCATTCGACAAATTTGGTCTTGTTAATCTTAATGTTTTTGGTATCGCCTTTGACCCGGGGCTGAATCAGTGTCACTTTCAATTTCTCGTTATTCGAAATAGGCAACTGATCCCAAATAACCAAATCGAGTTTTTGTTGCTTATTATTGGTAATCTCCATCAAATATTCATACTCAATTTTGTTGGACTTGCTAAACACTCCTTCTTTATCTTTATGCTTTTTGATAAATTTATACTCGACCTTAACCCCTTCGTCGACACCTAAAAAAGTCCAGAAAGTCTCATTGGGTGCCACACTTTTTATTTTTGCATGGGCAACAAAACTATTATCGAGAAATATATTGGTTTTTCCACTAATAAACGGATAACCAGTATCATTTTTTACCTGTGCTTTCAAATAGGCAAATTTTGACTGTTTGGGCGTTGCCGAATAACGAAATTTTGCTTTGAATTTTTTATTCATAATGGTGACTTTATGAGAATTATTGTCACTCTTGACCGTATATTTTTCCTTGATTTGAAACACGACGGACGTGGCCTTGGTAGCCACACGAGCCTTGCTGACCATTAATCTGCCGCGTATCAAATCATTTGGCCTCGTTGCGTTGCGCAGTCCACTCCTATTTGCAGCTTGCTCCTCAAACATATTTTTTTTATCTAACACCACAGATTCGCTCGGTGCAGATTTAGAGATGGTAGCGGGTTCTCGTATTGGCTGCACCCTATTTAGACTGATCCGCCAGGGATTCATTTTTGGCGGTTGACCACCAACATTGGGTCGCGCGGTTGATAACTGTACTTGAATATCATTCCAATCTTCGCCGGTGTTCTGACGGATAACCGCATTATAGGTTAATTCCATTTCCTTGCTATTACTCAACACCCGCAGATCATATACCGGATACCAGGCAGGGCCCATTACAATATAAGAAAGCTTTAGTTCAATGGGTCCTGGTCGTTTAACAATAATCACCGCTTTAACTTGTTTCCGCGATTTATTGCGTTGACCACCCATTGCCACCAGCTCCCTTGTCAGTTTGTCGATTTTCTTTTGCAACTCTCGAAGTTTACGTTGCTCAAGACGCAGTTCCTTATCTAACGCTGCAAACCGCTGGCGATAAAAATCGACCATACGAATCCATTTATTGGGATCCAGTTGCGGCGAATGCGTTGATTTTTGACTTGCGGTTGTCAGCTTTTTACTGATATTAGTCACAAAATTCTTTTCCGACTTGGCATTGCTAATCTTATCGTTGATATCGGTTTTAACGTCTAGAAGAGTTTGCAATTCAGCTTTGTGTTTACGTATCCTCTCATCGGGGACCACTGAATAATATTCGGTTTTATATTTCACATCATTGAGTATGACCGCGCCAGTACCATCTACCTGTACACTATTTTGATTAATACTGTTTGGGAGGTTATCAAACAATACGGTATATTTTCCCGGTAAAAAATGTTGGGTCATTTTCCGGGTAACCTGGGCTCGATCCAAATAGACGGTGACCGCTGAAATTTCAGTCTGGGCACGGACTTCATTGGGTGTCTGTATTACTTTACTTTCCAGTGACGTCGGCGGCTTCTTCGCTGATTTTTCTGAATGGGGAGCAGCAATAAGTCCTAGCGGCATTAAAAGGGTTAGCCATAAAAAATAATTCCCAAGCAATGTTAGTTTCATTAAGTTATCCTCGTTATTTTTCTTGTTACGATATCCTATTGCCATAGAAAAAATGTCAATAAAATGTAAAATTTTGTTAATTTTTTTTCAAATTAAAACTTAGAAACTTAGATGTCCCCAGGAATATAGTACTTGGTATCTCAATCCGGGTGCGGATAACGGCGCTTTAAACTACTTTCCAGAGTGCAAAAGACTAGCTAGTCCAGCTTCTTCAAAAGCATGATACATAATACTACGAACCTGATGACAATGCTCCTGCACTAAAACCTGTTCGAGCAAATAGCGGGCTTTTTTATAAGAAAAACTGCGTATCACCCATTTCACTCGGGCAATATTGCTGTTGGCCATACTCAGGCTACCGACGCCCATAGCCACTAGTAGCAAGGCCGCGATTGGATCACCAGCCATTTCACCACAAACACAAACGGGCTTGGCTTGCTTGACACCGGCGTCAACGACCAATTTTATCCCTCTGAGTACCGCTGGATTTAACGTATCATATAACTTGGCGACACGAGGATTATTGCGATCCACTGCCAATAAATATTGCGTCAGATCGTTGGAGCCAATGGAAAGAAAATCAACTCGCTTGGCAAAACTTTCAGCCAATAGCATTGCTGAAGGCACCTCGATCATGACGCCCACTTTGGGCGTCGCGATATCAGGGTGTTTGAGCTTTACTTCATATAAAGCGTTCTCATACAATGCCTGAGCTTCATCTAGCTCATCAAGATTGGAAAGCATTGGGAACATAATATTCATATTATTCAAGCCCAAAGAGGCTTTGAGTAACGCCTTAATCTGTGTCACCAGTATATCAGGATGATCAAGTGCGACTCGAATTCCGCGCCAACCAAGACTAGGGTTATCCTCTGCCACCGGCAAATAGGGCAACGGTTTATCACCGCCAACATCGATGGTACGAATATTAACCGACATGGGAGCATAGGCTTTTAAAATCTTATGGTACATTTCCTGTTGCTCTGATTCGGACGGAAAAGACTCCCTGACCATAAATAAAAACTCGGTACGATACAGCCCCACCCCATCTTCTGTTTCACTATGCGATATTGCCTCGTCTGCTAATAGTCCGGAGTTCACCATCAACGCCACTTTAAAACCATCGCTTGTTTCCGCCGGAAGGTTTCGTAACCCGCGCAACTCTTTCTTGAGCAATGACTCTTCTTTAATTAAACGGGAATACTCGGTTTTAACAATCGCCGGTGGTTGCACATAAATTCTGCCCTGATAACCGTCGGCAATGACCTCACATTGATCCATCCATCCTAGTGATACATTGCTAGCACCCATCACTGCCGGTATGCCCATGGCTCGCGCCAGTATTGCAACGTGCGATGAATTTGATCCTCTGGCAGAAATGATACCGGCGATTCGCTTTGATGGCACTTCGGCTAACTGCGTCGCACCAATTTCCTCGCCGACCAAAATCGTACGTTTGGGATATTTAATGGCCGGTGATTTTTCTGAGTGCAGTTTCCTGAATATGCGCAACCCGATTTCACGAATATCATCGGCTCTTTCACGCATATATTCGTCCTGTATTTTATCGAATTTTATTGTATGCTCGCGAATCGTGTCGCGTAATGCCGCTTGCGCCCAATTGCCTTTGCGAATTCGTTCGATTGTGCCGTTAACAAGTGTTTCGCTTCTTGCCAATAACACGTAAGCATCAAACAGGGCATGATCTTCGCTTAAGAGTATATCGGCCAGACGTTCGCGCATTTGCTTTAATTCTTCACATACCTTTTCGACAGCTTCCTTAAAAACATTGATTTCAAAATCAATATCGGTGATCTTGCGGTCGGGTACTGCATCAAAATCGGATGATGAATAAACCACATAAGCCGTACCAATTGCGACACCGGGAGCACCGGCGATACAACTAAAATACTTTTCACTATGATGTTCCTGATCCGGGCCTGCGTTAGTGTCATTATAGAGTCGCCAGTGTGCTATCGCGCCCGCGAGCTGGGAACTGAGGGTAATCAGAAAAGCGACACTTTCTTCACGAAAACGTGTTTCTTCTGTTCTTTGTACGACCAGAACACCTAATACTTTACGTTGATAGATGACCGGTACACCAAGGAACGCGTTATACTTATCTTCCCCTATGTTCGGCAAATACTTATAGCGGCTATCAAGCTTGGCGCTGGGAATATTTAAAGTCTCTGCGGTCGATACAACATAGCCTACCAGACCTTCATCGATGGGAAATCGTATATTTTCTGCTGCGTCGTCGTTCAGTCCGTCAGTTTTTCGGAGTACCAGCTGGTTGTTTTCTCTGTCCGTTAGATAAAATGACGCCGCATCAACTGGAAGGGACTTTTTAATTTTATCCACGACAATTGTCAGCACCTGATTAAAATCACGCGCTGTATTTACCTCTTGAACAATCCGTCGAAGCACATCCAGCATAGTCCGAAGCTCCTAAACTAATCCTGTGTTTCATTCCGTTGCTACCAACCCGAAAACTTCCGATATCACTTCCTTCTAAGATCTTTTTCGGTACTACAGACTTGGTGTTTCTAATTTTGACAAATACGGTTCAAGTTCTTTAAGTGCCCTACGGTACACATTGTACTTGAATGAAACCACCTCCGATAGCGGATGCCAATAATCCACCCATCGCCACTGATCAAACTCTGGTTCCTTGCTGAGCTCCAAGTCCACTTTTTTTTCAGAGGCGGTCAACAGCAATAAATACCAGATTTGCTTTTGCCCGATGCAAACAGGTTTTTTATCATGCCGTTGCAGATTTCGCGGTAACCGGTAGCGCAACCATTTATTTGTTCGCGCTAAAATTTTTACATGTTGTTTCTTCAGTCCGACTTCTTCCCCGAGTTCCCGATATAAAGCCTCTTCCAACGACTCTCTAGATTCGACACCGCCTTGTGGGAATTGCCACGCATCTTGACCCGCACGACGCGCCCATAACAGCCCGCCATCGCTGTTACTTAATATAATTCCAATGTTCGATCTGAAACCGTTTTGATCTATCACTTATATACCAAATGCTTTTGCTTATGCGACAGTTTATTTTTTCACAGATTGGGGTATCCAATCAAACGATAAAGCGCTGATTAAGCAAATATTTTGTAAATTAACTGAATATTTCTCACCAGCCATAAATTAATGCCTATTTTCCACAACTTTTAAGTAGGTTAAAAGATTGATTTGTATAAATACCACAAAAATAATCGTATCGATTTGTAAAAATACCACAAAATATTCAACTGTTAATCCACCAATAGCCTTATTGACGGACGGAATAAATTTTTGATAACCGTATAGTTCAGGCGAAATCTGTATTATGATTCCAACTGCTTGCCGCATTCCAAGCAGGACGTCGATAACAATTTTAAGCAATCAAAAAGAACCGAATCATTATGAAACTAGCAATCTTTGACCTGGACAATACCCTGCTTGCGGGTGATAGCGATTATCTTTGGGGGCAATTTCTGGCAGAAAAACAAATTGTTGATAGCGACTATTACCAACAACGCAATGAGTTTTTCTACGACCAATATAAAAAAGGTACGCTGGATATTCTTGAATTTCTAGATTTTCAGCTTGAACCCCTAACTCGATTTACCATGATAGAGTTAAATCAGTTACATAATGAATTTATGGAATCGGAAATCTCAAAAATAATTTTACCCAAAGCCATCGAACTTATAAACAAGCACAAAGCCCAGGATCACGCTGTCATGATCATTACCGCAACCAACAGCTTTGTTACTGGGCCAATCGCAAACGCATTGGGAATCGACACGCTGATCGCAACCGAACCTGAAATCGTCAATAATCGTTACACCGGAAAAGTAAGTGGAACACCCTGCTTTCAGCAAGGCAAAGTCGAACGCTTTAATCACTGGCTTAACGCCATCAACGTTGCCTGCGACGCAACCTGGTTTTACTCAGACTCCCACAATGATATTCCGTTGCTTGAAAAAGTGACAACAGCAGTGGCTGTCGACCCTGACGACAAGTTGTCCGCCTACGCAAAATCAAAAGGATGGGAAGAAATCAGCCTGAGAAATTAACCCTAAACAGCCGACATTATGCTTTTATTGGTGCTACACTGGATTAATCGTCATCCTTAATAAATAATTTTAATAACAGCTTACAAGTAAATAATAGAAAACTAATGGCAAAAAATAACCACGCAAAAACCTTGAGCGATCATTTTTTAATTCGCATGGACGATGAACTCAGCCAATGGTTTAACGACTGGTGGAAAAAATTTAGTCAGGGCGAATTGATCGCAGAACACCCTCCCGGCATTTTGTATAAGACATTAGGTAGTCATACAGTCGCACTGCCTGACACTTTGCCTCTGGCATCGCTGGCAAATGAAGGGTCAATGTGCGCCCGATTTGATGAAACCGGTTCGCTCCAAGAATACGGTCTCTGGACTCCGCAAAATCACTGCTGGGAACCCTTGGGAAAATCCATTATCGAAGCGGTAATTTACTACCACCTTAGCTTGGCATGTTCGGAAAACCTGTTCTCACATTCTGCCGAAACAGATAACAAGCTATCCCTTGCCCCACTTTCTCTTAAGGCCTGCGCAATTAATATTGGCTCCGGCATTGTTAGTGATGTGGAGGAACTCTGTAACAAAGAACCCGAATATGCTGTTGACGTGCTCGCGAACGCCATTCAAAACCTGGCCAAAAAAAGTGCTGATTCTTTTCGCAACATGACTGACGAATATGACACTGATTTTATTAACAGCGCACAAAGGCTTTTATCTGAACCAATCAAGGAAAAGCTAAGCGAAAATTTTGCCCAGTGGCTAGTCGATACCATTGCTGAGAAAAAATCAGATAAGAAGCTTAAACTGGCTTTTAAAAAACTGTCAGCCGACCCAGATTTCAATAAAATTGAGCAGGCAATCACCCTAAACTGTGATCACAGCAAAGGTAAGAAAGACTTGTTTACTCATGCGATCAAAGACTTGCTTAGCGACCCCGGTTCACATGTGGTGGATACCGATTCAAACCAGGAGAAATTTCAGGCTGATCTACTTAAAGAGATAAAGTTTTTCTGGAAGTTATTACGCAACAGAATCGATACGTTACCTCCCTTTAACGAACTCAAAAAAAAGCAAGGCGTAGCGCTGCTCGAAGTACTTTTTAACCATGGGATCTGTACTGAGGCAGTCATTCATGAACTGTCTGGATTTTTAGTTGATGAAGAACTTAATTTATCAGACGCTGAAAAAAGTCAGATAGAAAATATTGTTTACACGCAAAAGCATAACTTGATTGCGCTACTGACACAGCCAGCATCCGTTATTGATCAAAGCCAGTTTAACCATTCACTCGCGCAATTTATCGAAACACTGCATAAACAACCGGCCGCGCTGAGCTGCAAACACCTGCTGTCCAGATCACAACTGACATCCTTCGAAAACCTGATTTCCACTGACAATGCTAATCCGGAAATAATCAAGGGCCTGCTCGATGCAAGTGGCCAGCAATTTTCTGCTTACTGGTCTGAGGTCGCTAAAAACGCCGTTTCGGCACAAAATTATCTTGAGGCTTATCATGGGTATTACTTGGCAGGCTGGGATATGTGCGCAGGGGAAAACAATCAATCGTATATTGATGATATTATATCAGTCGCAAGAAAAGGTGGTTTCGCCTGTTGGGATAAACTGGCATCCTGGCACAAGCAATCAGACTAAAAGCGCATAGCCCAGACTTCGCACAGAGAACGAACATCCTGTTTAGTCTTAGTCAGCTTCCGACTAACTTGCGCATACGATTGTTTTAATTGAATTTTGAACCCTATTTTCTTTTTCCCGGCGTTCGCTACGCGAAGTCCGGGCTACGCACAAATTTGTTTTTATTTAATACTTGCCCAGTCTCTGCGCGAAGTTGGGGTTACCTAATCCAGAATTTTCAGCTATATTTTCTATATAGCCATATTAATTGAGGAAAATATAAATGTCTGAAATTATGCACCACATTTTATATAGTGATCGCGACCCTAATGGACATATGTTTAATCTTGACGACTGGTCAGAATCTATTGCATATAAACTGGCAAACGATATTAATCTATCAATAGATGAATCACATATCAAAATCTTAGTAACACTCAGATCACACTACAAGGAGCATGGTCCCTGGAAAGCCGCGAGAGAAGTACTTAAGCTATTGGAAACTTGCATCACCAGTGCACACCCGAGAAAAGTGCTATATCAGATGTTTCCCGGAGGGCCGGTTAAACGAACCTGTTATCTGGCCGGATTACCACAACCCGCAGATTGTGAAGATATGTCATTTGGCACCTCACAATAACCTAACCAGTAGAGTGACGTAACGCTTCAGGCGTCTGTAACCACTCATAGAGATTTTTCCAATTTTCCCTGTCCACGTCGACATGGTTGGTAATGATTTCATGAATTCCGATACCATGCTCGGCCGCTCCAACGTAATATTGGGTGTCCCTAAGACTGGTCACAAAGGGCAATTTAATCGCTGACAGAAATTTGGTTAGCGATTTATAGGAATTGGTTTTCGCCTTAACACGGTTAGCAACGATACCTACCTTGATTCCCCTTTGCTTAACCTTGCCCTTTAGCAACAGTTCTTCAATAAAACGCGCCATTGCATGTACGTCTATTGATGATGGCATCACCGGAATAATAATTGAATTGACGTTTCGTAAATACTCTTGCAATTGCGCACTGCTAACACCGGCCGGCGCATCAATAATCACCTGCTGTGTTTCTGCTGGGATGCGTAAATACCAGGATTTTGTCATTGTTGTTTTATGTTTTTCACAGGCATTAACACAGTGTACGGGTGGTTTGTCGCCACTACGCTGTCCTGCCCAGCGAACGCTGGATCCTTGAGGATCATAATCCAGCAGCGCCGTTACGACGCCTTCACAGGCATAATAACTGGCAAGGTTTGTCGCGATAGTCGTCTTACCACAACCGCCTTTTGGATTGAGCACTAGAATTCGATTCATATATTTTTAAGGGTTTTTATCTTTCCCGACTATTTATTCTTTTGATTATAATAGCGAAAAGAACAAAATAACATGCTTATGTTTCCTGGATTAATGTACACATTATTTGCGGTTATATCCTTACACTAAGTTAAAACTGACATTTCATTAACAGCAGTAAGTAGTTAAACGCCTGGCAAGCAATTATGGGTTAGACAGGCACCATACAGTCAGTGTTATAACTATAGAAATCACTATAAATATTCTAGCGTGGAAGTGCGCTCTGCCTATTCAAGTGGGCTAGTGTTGATCACATTATTGACTATACTAGGAACTGATATTTTTAAGATCTGACATTTTTAATCTAGACATTATTGTCTCTCTATTCTATTAGTTGCAAAAAGGATACCCATCATGCATAAAATACTAAAACAATTCACTTTAGCCACTATTCTATTTTCAATCGCATCAGTCTCTCATGCAGCGACAGTCCACAAAGTGGTTATCCAGGTTAGCAGTGCCGATGCGCTGATACAAAAAATTGCACTCAATAACGCGGTTAATTTACAAAAACACTACGGCGTTGATAACGTAAAAGTTGAAATCGTCGCCTATGGACCCGGACTGAGCTTGTTAACAAAAAACAATAAAAACAGCAAACGTGTGGAAAGCCTGGCAGTACAGGAAATCACCTTTAGTGCTTGCGGCAACACCATAAAAAAAGTTACCAAGAAAAAGGGGAAGAAGCCAGTCTTGACTGAAGGTGTTAAAGTGGTCGCAGCCGGCGTGGCAAGAATTATTGAGTTAGAAGAAAAAGGTTATAGCTACATAAGACCCTGACAAGTATCAGTGATAGCAAACGGTCGAAAGCAAAGTCAACACCCGTGCAGAAGACTCAAACGTTGGGTCGGCTGGTATTCACACAGCATTCCCGCTTCAAGCCGGAAAACACTCTGCAACCTCCTGGCCATAGCGTTTTAATTGGGCGAGTATTTCCCGATCATTTTCCGTCAGTTGATTGTCTGCTAAAAGTTCGTCAATTAACTGTCTATAGCCCTGCAAACTCAGTTCAGGTTGACCTGAATTATTGCTGAGTCGTGCGGCTTGAAATTCTCGCCACTGTGCTTGCTCATCGACGCTTAAGCTATCTGGATAATTCCGAGCCCGATAGCGAAAAAACAGTTCAATTAATCGCTCGTCGTTAAAATGCGGTGTACAGGATGACAGCTGGTCTGGCGATAAAGTATGAATGTATTCCATACTCGATCGATCATCACGATTAAAAAAACCACCCGAATATAACGCAAATTCGGCATCGACCTGCGCCGACTCTTTATACGGCGAAAAAACCTGGGTTAATTTGCGCGCAAACCCTGGATTGCTGGTAAGCGTTTCTGCATGTTTTTGACAAGTATCGATATCGAATTCAGCTTGCTTGCAAACTGCTTCATTGAGAGTGTTTAACGGCGCTAGCAATGGACATTTATTTCCATATATTAGCTGCACGGGTAATCGTTTAGTATCAGCAGGCAAGTCACTTTGCGATGTAAACAGACGTTGCTGCAAGGATTCTATGTCCAATTGCAAAAATTCAGTCGGATCATGTCTAAGGTCAAATACAATGACAGCGTGTTTGTAAACCGCATGTGCAGCGACCGGCATAACCACCGCCATATTATGGTATTGCGCAGGGTAACGCGAGGAAACATGGATCACCGGGCTGGCGTTGTCCACTGACAAATAACGTGCAACTTGCTCTTTTTTTCTTAATGAATACGCAAAATGATAAAACTTTGGCTGATAACGCTGAACCAGTTTGGCCATTTCGATGGTGGCATAGACATCGGACAAGGCGTCGTGAGCATGTTCATGCGAAATTTTGTTTGCCGCTGTTAGTGCTTGTAATTTAAAGCTGGCATGACCATCCTCACGCCTGGGCCACTGTATACCGTCGGGTCTTAATGCATATGCACCTCTAAGCAAGTCAATAATGTCCCAACGACTATTTCCGTTTTGCCATTCGCGTGCATAAGGATCTCGCAAGTTTCTATACAACAAATAACGGGTAAACTCGTCATCAAATTGTATGCTGTTATAACCGGCCGTACAGGTACCTGGCATTGAAAGTTCTTTTAGTATCCGCTGACAAAATTCCGTTTCTATCACGCCTTTTGCGTTGGCTATTTGCGGGGTAATACCCGTCACCAGACAAGCGACTGGATGGGGTAAACACTCCGCTGATAATTTACAATAAAGACTAACAGGGTCATCAACAACATTTAAATCTTCATCGGTTCGTAGTCCGGCAAACTGTACAATTCTATCGGACTGTGGGTTAGTCCCGGTGGTCTCATAGTCATACCAGAAAATTGTCGCACCCGATTTGGCCATATCAGCCACCCTCCTGTTTACTTAGTTCTTTGTCGAGCCAATAAAGCAGGCCCTGAGTATTCAAATCCAAATCCATTGCAAATAATGCCAGAATGCTATCCGCAGAAAGTTTGCTACCGGCGTTAACCAGCGTATCGACTAACAAAACCGCCAGTTTACCATGCAAACACTCATATCGATTTTCAGCATGCATGCAGGATAATGTGCTATCCACATATTGATCTATTTTTTTGTGCAACTGCGTTGCCAATTCCTCTATCGGTTGGATACAACCAAAATGCGTCAAGAACAATCTACTGGGATTAAGCGCTAAGATTCGCTCGATTGTTTTATGATATGCCGCCGGATTAAATTGCGTCGGCGTGGTGGTCGGCATCATATAAGCTTGTCCTGCTATATCAAATTCCCGATATGACAAACCAAAAGCATCGCCAGTAAATACCGAGTTAGTACTTTTATCATAAATACAATTATGATGATAAGCATGCCCTGGTGTATCCATAAAAACCAGCTCCCGACCGGCTATTTCAATTTTGTCGTTGTCGTTGACGATCAGCAACCGCGCTTTTTCTACCGGCTCAAGCGCACCAAAGACCGAGCGCATTTTTTCCTCGCCATAAACACGGGTAGCACTGGCTGACAATTTACTTGGATCAAGCATATGTTTGGCGGCG
This sequence comes from Gammaproteobacteria bacterium, assembly GCA_003233345.1. Taxonomy (GTDB): domain Bacteria; phylum Pseudomonadota; class Gammaproteobacteria; order SZUA-21; family SZUA-21; genus SZUA-21. The sequence goes on from QILK01000011.1 coordinate 17,963, forward strand.
CTTGGATGCACAAGCAGTTTTGCATTAGGCAATTCGCTCATCAACCGACCCGCGCCGCCAGCATGATCCAGATGAACGTGAGTAATAATAATCGCTTCGACCGCATCCCTGGCTATTTCAAGCGTTGCTAATGCCTGTAATAAAACCGGCACTGTCTTACTGACACCAACATCAATAAATAATGCCCGGCCATTATTAATCAGTAAATGACTGGCAACCAAACCAGGGCGCATAAATTCAGTGTCGATGGTAATTATATTACCTGAGTGTCGCACCAGATTGGCGTTTATAGGTGTCATATTTTCCCGCTACTCACCGTGAAAAGTCGCATAATCGTTATTTCTAACTAAATTCGTCTTAAATATTACCAAGCAATAACCCGATAATTATAAGCTTGACAGCCTACACCATGACACTTACAGTGGATAGTATATTCAAACCCTCTTCGATTTAGTTAGTCTTTAGTATACTTTCAAGGAAACCGCTATGGGCCATCGCTTATCTAAAATTTATACACGCACTGGAGATACCGGCACCACGGGACTTGGTAATGGCAAACGCGTTGACAAATCCAGCTTGCGCGTGGAGGCCATGGGTACCGTTGATGAATTAAACAGTACAATTGGTATTATATTAGCCCATGATGTTGCCAGCAGTATTCATATCTGTTTAACCAGCATACAGCATGACTTATTTGATCTCGGTGGCGAACTCTGTATTCCCGGGCAAGACATGATTGATGAAAAGCACATAGTCTATCTGGAAAAAGCCCTGGATGATTTAAATGCCGATCTGCCGTATTTAAAAGAGTTTATCCTGCCGGGCGGTAATATTTCTTCATCCTTTACCCACCTTGCCAGATCGATATGTCGTCGCGCTGAGCGGGTGATGGTTCGACTGGCAAAAACAGAGACAGTAGGCGCTCATGCCCTGGCGTATATCAATAGACTCTCCGACTTGTTATTTGTGGTCGCCCGCGTACTTTCCTATATGGATACAGATGCTCAGGAAACCAGTTGGAAAAATAACAATAGCAGGACCACTAATACGTAAGGATAAACATTGTAGCACCAAACTCAATACTCACGGCAAAGTAGCCCGGACTTCGCGCAGCGAACGCCGGGAGAACGAACATCCTATTTTTCCCGGCCTTAATCAGCTACCGACCACCTTGCACATACTCGTGTTTTAATTGAATTTCGAAGCCTATTCTTTTTTCCCCGGCGTTCGCTGCGCGAAGTCCGGGCTACTTATAAATTTGTTTTTATTTAATACTTGCCTGGTCTCTGCGCGAAGTCCGGGATGCTATAAAGACTAGCTGGAACTGAGTAGTTGCTTCCAACGGCGATATTTTTGTTGTTTTTTTAATGTCGCATTTGCGGGACTGGTCGACGGCAACTGAATCAATTCCAGATGACTAAATAAATTAGCCGTTACCTTTAGCACCTGCCGATCAAAAATTTGAAATGCCTTTTGTCCATTGAAAGCAATTTTTCTGAGTTGTGGATATTGACTAATAAAACCGGGAAAATCGTTCACTTCTTCGTTTTTAATATTCGAATCCAAACTGCCTTGGCGTTGACAATGCTTGAGAACATCCCATACAGCTACGTTATTTTTATGCAAACAGTCTATCCTGTCGCTATATTCGAGCTCGGGCTCGGCAGCATAAAGTTTTCCCATAATATACCAAAACGCATTTTGCGGGTGAGCATAATATTGCTGACAACGTAAAGACTGGACACTGGGCATCGAGCCAAGGATAAGTAACCGTGCATTGCGATTGACTATCGGCGCGAATCCACTGAGTTTATCTGCCATGCTATTTGCGTTTTTTTAAATCATGATGACGGCTAACAAGACGGTCCAGAAACAACATCCCATCGAGATGATCTATTTCGTGTTGTACGATTCTTGCTTCATAACCCTGCATTTTTAATTCTATCGATTTAGCCTCCAGGTCCTGTGCGCGTATATCGATCACCTGCGCACGAATAACACTACCGATATAATCCGGCACCGACAGGCAACCCTCTCGTCCCTTGATCATGCCTTTCCACTTGGTAATAATCGGGTTGATCAGAATCTGCTTCCCATGCGTTGGGGTATTGTTTTTTTCAGGTGCGTCAATAATAATGACGCGCAAATGTTTACCCACTTGTGGTGCGGCAATACCTACCCCGCCGGGCCCCGCCCGCATAGCTTCCTCAAGCTCTTCGGTAAAAATTCTCAAAGCCGCACCAAATTCAAACACTTCTTCTGATGGCTGTTTTAACAGGGGATCTGGATAAGTAAGAATAGAAAGCGCAGGCATCTGCAATTTAACCTCAACGATTAACCAATCAAGGTTTCCAGGGGTTGCACACTGACTTCAAGGTCAGCCAAAACTTCGACAGCACGTTTAAGCGCTTCAATCCCTTTTGACGCATAACCTTCTATCTCCATAATAAATACCGGCTGATCGCTAGACCCGGCAACATCGGTACGTAGCTCAAGCACATAGAGCCCCGCCGCCGAAAGCGCATCGGTCGCGGACGCGACTATCCCTGAGCGATCAGCCCCATATATGCAAATTTGCACATCCGCCTGCATATGATCGTGTAACTTCCCGTCAAATTTATCGATATGCATGGTCAACTGGTACTGCTTGGTAGTCGGCGTCAGTATTACTTTTAAACGCTCAGCATCACCGTTAAAATTCACCATCAACATGATGGTAAAATTTCCGCCAAGCCGTATCATTGATGCTTCGCCGAGATCAGCACCCTGCTCATATAGAACCCGGGTAACCTCAGCGACAATACATGCCTGATCCTTACCGACGAGTGTTAACATGTGCCACATTATCCTACCCTTCCTCACAACGCTCGCTCGGTTGAACTGAAACAGTCATTTAAGAGCTCGACCAGACTGTTAATACAATAATGGCAAGCAAAGCGCTCCACATTAACAGCGAACGCAATACCAGTGCCCCCGCCGCTTTAACCGCTTCTATTTCAACAATGCTCTGCGGTTCTTGACCTTCATCATCTTCGGACTGTACTACCCCTGTCTCATAGCGACTTAGTCTCAATGCACCCAGTCCAGTGCCTTTTAGTATCGAGTGATTGCTTTGGATAATATTGTACTCTTCAGAAAAACCGGGTTCTTTCCAGCTTCCAAATGCATCTTCAAACCCGCCCGCAAGTGCGTAGGCAAATGCAGTCAGCCTGGCAGGTATCCACGATAAAATGGCATATAATTTTACCGCAGCAGAATTAAAATTATCTTCAGCCTCATCAGTGGTATCCGCCCCGGCAGAATGCGAATCTGGCAAAGACAAGGGGTTATCCTTTAAATACCAGGCCATTCGATACATCAATGCACCCATCGGACCGAAAATAACAAACCAAAAAATCACGGCAAACAATCTTTCGTTGGCCTGAATAATCACTTGCTCGGTCAACGTTCGATTTGGATCTTTGCTGACTTGCGTTTCCCCTAACAGTTCTTGCGCTAATGTTTTCAGTTGCATTTGAGTAATAGCGTTTTTAGAATCAACTGACAACTCATCAACCAACTGGTACATTGCCCGATACCTTAAGCAATAGATCAAGACTAAAACGCCTAGCAAGATCCCAAAAAACCCATACATCAAATCGCTAAATGTCGATGTGGACTGTATTATTTTTAAAATTACAAGCGGAATGGCCACGACACCTAAAACACCGATAGCGCCATTCCAGCTAGTTGATTTCCCAAATAATTTAACAACCCAATTGCGATAAGTCATTAACCACGACATATTGCGCATTCGCTGCGGATGATTAACCAGGATCTCGATTGCCAATGCGATAATGATTGTAATAAAAATCATAGAATTTTATTCCTGTAGTAAGACCAGTCAAATGCGGGTCCCGGATCAGTTTTTCGGCCAGCGGCAATATCACAATGCCCAACAACCCGGTCCTGCGTAATGCCGGGATATGTTTGCATTAACGCGGCGGTCACTGATATCAATGAATGGTACTGTTCCGGTTCATAGCAAATATCATCAGCGCCTTCAAGTTCAATACCGATTGAATAGTCGTTACAATTTTCCCTTTCACGAAAACAGGAAACCCCAGCGTGCCAAGCACGCAAATGAAAAGGCACATACTGAATAATCTCACCCTTTCTTCTAATTAACAAATGACTGGATACCGTTAATCCTTTTAAATCAGCAAAATCCGGATGCTCATCACATTTCAGCCGGTTTAGAAATAACGCATCGATCCACGGCAGACCGAATTCACCTGCTGGCAAGCTGATGCAATGTATTACCAGACAATCAATGTCTGTCCCGGGTGGTCGCTTATTAAAATTGGGTGATGCCCGAAATTCGCTATTGGATAATAAGCCGTCGTTAATTGTCAATTCTGCCATTATCAAACCCTGATAGAATAGTGCTTTATATTAACAACAAGTCTAGCGTAATCAGAAAAAATTCGCGCGGCTATTTCACAATCGCGACACCTACGTATCCTCGATCAAGTTGCCGTCGGTGATATTTGCTTTTGGGGATTATAGGGCGTTATTATTTTAATCAGCCTTTAGTGGCTAATATTTATGCGACCAGTTGCGTTGCGATTGAATCCAGTCCTTGACTGGATTCAATGATATTCTCATGAATATTTCTTGCTAGTGCGATGTCAAGCTCAAGCGCATTGACGATGGACGTCGGGAACTCATTGCTTTTCTCATCACCCAGATCCAAATCAACCAGCAGCCGGTTGGCAATTACAGCCAGATTAGCATAGACAGAATGGGTATCATGATAATGTTCATTATGGTGTTCACGTACCACAACAACCACTTCCTCCGGAAGATTCCAGGCTTGCATTAACCAAGCCCCCATTTCCATATGGGTGACACCAACAATGGTATGCTCCAAATCAATAATGGAACTGTCTGGATATTTTGTTGCCGCCTGATTCAACATCGTAAATTCCTGAGGAAACAAATGGCCCAATACCAAAAAACCAAAGTTATGGAGTAAGCCACATAAATAGGCTGTTGCCGGGTCAGGTTTTATTTCACTACCAACCGCCTGGCACAATTTTTCACACAACACGGCACTGTAAATCGCATGGCGCCAATATTCTGTTAGACCCAGTTTTCCTTCTCTTGGATTTTTGAATGCCTTCCCTATGGCAACGCCTAATGCCATATCCAAAACCAGATTAAAACCTAAAACCCGCGCGATAACATCCTTGATCGATCTTAACTCTCCTCGGTATTGATAAAGTGACGAGCGTGAAAACCGAATCAATTGCGCACACAAACTGGGGTCCTGCTCAACAATATCAGACAATTCTTTAACCGTTGGATTTTGCTTCATATTAAGTCTCAACAAACGCTGCGCGATTGTCGGCATGGCCGGCAGCGCATTAATCGATTTCAATCGATCGCGTATGGCATCCTTTCTGCTGGCACAAAACTCAGTACGTTTATTATCGCGATCCGGGTTAGTCGGTTTTTTAACAAAAAAATCATCATACATTGCCGAGCCTTGCATCTTACAAAAATCCGTTGACGAAACCCGACACAATTCTCCCTTGTTAATCTGAAAATAGACAGATTTTGCAGAGATAAAATCATCGAACACTTCGGCGTCCAAACGGTATATCTGTGCCAGCGGAATACATTCGCCGTGACCATACGTCGGCCACTCTAGTTGTATTTCTGCTAGTGGCAGCAACTGAAATTTTCGCCGCAGTTTTTCATTTAGATTATGAATATCCAGCGTCGAATTAGCCGGGTAGATCGTTAACAAAGATCCCTTTTTATCGCGAAGCAAACTGGCTACCGCCACTTGGCCAGGATTGATACCAACTTCGATCACTGAATTACAAACTGACAAGTTTGGATTAATGGTCACTATTTCAAATTGAATATTATTTTTTAAAAAAAATTGCTCAATTTCTCTAGGTAACATGATAGGTCCTTTTCATCCAATTTTTCGTCCAACGTATAAGCTGCTATTGGCCTTACGACACAGCCATGAAATTTAATAATCGCTACCTTTTTGCTAATTTTAAATGCAGTTTTAGTGCCTGAATAGCTATATTTTCCCCCGCTATCGCCTATTTTTTGGGGATAACCATTAGCGGTTTAGTAGATTTTTGTACATATACTGTGCAGCCATATCTTAATGCATACATTCGACTAAAATCTGCTAGCTTTATTTGCAAGTCATAAATAATTTGAGTATTAAGAAGTGTGGCTGGAATCACTTTATGTAACTATAAACATTGCGGTGATCATGGCACAATAGAACAGTCATATATCTACTTGTTAAATATAGCTAAACTCATCATCAGCGGATAAAATCAGTCAGGTATTAAAAATGCGAACTACTGTAATCATCACTGGATGTATACTCATCCTGCTTTCACTCAATATTTTCTCAAAAAACCTCTATATTAGTGACAGTCAAAAAGTGCCCGTTCGCTCTGGAAACGGCCTTAAACACCCAATTATTAAAATGATTTCGCCTGGATCATATATACCAGTGGTAAGAAGCGACAATAAAACCGGATACTCACTTATTCAATATAGTAAAACCCGGTCTGGATGGGTAAGAACCAATTCACTGGTTCCAACAAAACCGGCAAGCTCACAACTGGCGGTGGCAAAAAAGGAAATCGAAGAACTTAAAAGTCAAATTGAAGCGCTAAAAAAACAACCGTCTGCTACCGAAGGTTCCAATACCGATACCGACCCTGAAAAAAGCAGTGCTGGCGACGCCCCCGAGGAAAAAGGTTTATCAGATGATCAACCGCCATCAGCCACCTTGACAACCATCGAGGCTGCGGTGACCGAAACCAATAAGCGCAGTCAGTCTATTCTGGAAAAGATAGAAATGACGCTGGAGGCGATTAAAAATCGAAGCGATTCGTCAGCAATCACCAAGCAAGGCAAGAGCCTTTTTGTCTGGGGAGCTGTACTGGCTATTTTCAGTTTCTTTAGCGGTATTCTGGTCACGCGTATCAACGCCCGTCGCGGATCCATTTTTAAGTAAACTAACTGACCTAACCGCCGTCGATCACTTCTCTATCTGGCTGACGTCTCTGATGGCACCACGAGAAGCCGATGTTGTCATAGCCGCATAGGCTTTTAACGCAGCAGATACCTTTCGGTCACGCTTGGGCTTCCAAGCACGTTCACCACGTGTCTCCATCAGTTCTCTACGTCGTTGCAGATCTTCACTGGAAATATCCAGCTCGATTGATCGATGGGGTATATCAATTTTAATAATATCGTCTTGCTCGATTAATCCAATATCACCACCTTCTGCTGCTTCAGGTGAAATATGGCCGATAGAAAGTCCGGACGTACCGCCGGAAAACCGTCCGTCAGTTACTAACGCGCACTGCTTACCCAAGCCTTTTGATTTTAGGTAAGAGGTCGGATAGAGCATTTCCTGCATACCGGGACCGCCCTTTGGTCCTTCATAGCGAATAATCACCACGTCACCGGCTTTTATCTGGTCACCCAGAATGGCGGCGACCGCATCGTCCTGGCTTTCAAATATTTTTGCCGGCCCGGAAAAAATTAAATTAGTCTTATCGACACCCGCCGTTTTAACAACACAACCCTCGGCGGCGATATTGCCGTATAAAACCGCTAAACCACCATCCTGACTATAAGCATGCTCAATATCACGTATACAACCGTTACTGCGATCTACATCCAGACTTGGCCAACGATTTTCCTGACTAAAAGCCACGGTGGTTCTAACGTTACCCGGACCGGCGCTAAATAAAGACTTGACCTTGGCATCACTGCTTTGACCAATATCCCAATGCTTGAGTGCCTCGCCCATCGATCCGCTGTGTATCGTACCGGTGTCGGTATGAATTAGCCCACCTTTGCTAAGTTCAGCCAAAATACTAAAAACACCACCAGCCCGGTGCACATCTTCCATATGATATTTTTGCGTACTCGGAGCCACTTTACATAAATGCGGTACCTTTCTCGATAATCGATCGATATCGCTCATGGTAAAATTAGCCCCCGCTTCTTCAGCGGCCGCAAGTAAATGTAGAATTGTGTTTGTCGAGCCTCCCATGGCAATATCGAGTGACATCGCATTTTCAAAAGCGTTGAAATTAGCAATATTTCTTGGCAACACGCTTTCATCGTCATGTTCATAATAACGTTTAGCGATATCGACGATTATCCGGCCCGCTTGCAAAAATAGTTGTTTGCGATCCGCATGTGTCGCCAAAGTACTGCCATTACCCGGCAATGCCAGCCCCAGCGCTTCGGTCAGGCAGTTCATTGAATTGGCGGTAAACATTCCCGAACAGGAGCCGCAGGTCGGACACGCCGATCGCTCCATTTCTAAAACGTCGCTATCACTCACCGTTGGATCGGCCGCCGACACCATGGCATCAACAAGATCAAGGTGAACTTCTTTACCACCAATGATACTTTTCCCAGACTCCATTGGCCCACCGGATATAAACACCACGGGTACATTCAGACGTAAAGCGGCATTTAACATTCCCGGGGTAATTTTGTCACAGTTGGAAATACACACTAGGGCATCGGCACAATGTGCGTTGACCATATACTCGATCGAGTCACTTATAATTTCCCGGCTAGGTAAACTATAGAGCATTCCCGCGTGTCCCATGGCAATACCATCATCAACGGCAATGGTATTAAACTCCTTGGCGACCCCGCCCACCGCTTCGATTTCTCTTGCAACCAATTGCCCCAGGTCTTTTAAATGAACGTGGCCAGGCACAAATTGAGTAAACGAGTTGGCAATGGCAATAATTGGCTTGTCAAAATCATCGTCGGTCATACCGGTTGCCCGCCACAAAGAGCGCGCCCCCGCCATGTTTCTACCTTCGGTGGTAGTTTTTGATCTATACTTAGGCATATTTCTAGCTACCTCAGAAATTTACTTTTAAAAAAGCGCAACAATTTATAATTAACTGCATCAGTAAGCGCATGTATTTTAACTGTTTGTATGATAACTTTTAGATTAGAAATCAATATCCGTAACGTGACAATCACTTACTTGGACTAGAATCACCACTTTCTAATAATTTCTTCTATATTTAATGAATATATAGCGTAAATAATGAATAATAAACCTTCTCATATAAGAAAAAAACATATTAGGTAATATAAGTATAACTTAATTAACAATAAGGAATATTTCACACAAATTTTTGTAAATTAATAACCCCAGCACATTACAGTTGCCAGACTATAATACCAAAATATAGCTAGAGAAACTTCACTTTTAATAACTAAAGGAACAGCGTTAAATGGGAGTAGCGTTTTCATCAATAGCAAAACTTAATCCACCAAAACTTTCAAATGTTTTTTTACGAAAGCGACTATTCAACTCAATTGAAACCGGGCTGAATAAAAATATCGTGTGGATATCCGGGCCTGCTGGCGCAGGGAAAACCACCACCATCGCCAGTTACCTGGACACCTATAAGCTGCCTCCGATCTGGTATCAAATGGATTCAGGTGATGCCGATCCTGCCTCGTTTTTTTATTATCTGGGCATCGGCGCAAAAAAATACTTTAAGAATAAGCAGGCATCTTTGCCTATTCTCGGCCCGGAGTACCTAACCGGGTTAAATGTATTTGCAAAAAATTTTTTTCGCGAGCTATTTAGCAATATCAAAAAATCCTGCGTACTGGTTATCGATAATTATCAGAACTGTCCCGCTGAATCTTTGTTACACGAGGCACTATCACAAGGCTTTGAAGAAATTCCTGATCAACGCAATGTCTTTATTGTCAGCAGAAATGATCCACCAGCAGCATTTGCACGACTACGTGCATCCGATACTTTCTATATGTTTAACCCCAATGATCTTTCCCTGACGCTAGATGAGTGCCGCAATATCTGTGAAGTACGGCTAAGTAAAAATAATAGCAAAGATCCTATCTCTGACAAGCATTTATCAGTTGCCCATGAAGTTACCAAGGGCTGGACCGCTGGTCTTATATTGATGCTGGATCAAATAACTGATCAGTCGTTACCAGAAATAAGTGAACTAAAGGAAAACCAGGTCGTTTTCGATTATTTTGCCGGCGAGGTATTTACACGCAGCACAAAAGAAATTCAGGAGTTTTTGCTAAAAACCTCGCTGCTACCGATCATCACACCAGAGCTTGCAATTAAAGTGACCGGGCTTGGTAACGCCAGTAAAATTTTGAACCAACTAATTCGAAAAAATTATTTTTTAATCCGCCACGCTACGGTAAAAACAGCTTACGAGTATCACCCCTTATTCAAGGAATTTTTATGTGACAAAGCCCATGAGTCCCTTGGTAAATATGAAGTTGTGGAACTGCTTCGAGAGTCGGCAATATTTTTGTTTGAAACCGGACATATTGAAGCGTCCGTACAATTGTTTAATGAAATAGAAGACTGGCACTCGCTCGCCAAGGTGGTCACCGAACACGGGAAAGAATTGATCAATGTCGGTCGCTATAAAACAGTCTGTACTTGGTTGGAACGCATTCCTGACCATATTTTTAAAGTGTCACCATGGCTACATTACTGGATGGGAATTGCACAACAACCCTTCAATTTGCAAATAAGCCGAAAATATTTGATCAAAGCCTACGAAGAATTTAAAAAAGCAGAAGATATCTCCGGATTATTTCATTCCTGGATTGGGGTAGTCGAAACTTATATCTTTGAATGGGGTAACTTCAAACCGCTGGATCGCTGGATCGCCGAAATGGATGCTTTGCTGCTGAGTAATACCAGCTTCCCCTCTGAGGAGATCGAAGCAAAAGTCTCGGCGGGCATGTTTAGTGCGCTAATGTACCGACAACCCGACCATAAAAGCTTGCCCGAATGGGAAGAAAAACTTCGAAATACCATTATTCATATCAAAGATCAAAAATTGCAGATCAAACTTGGATATCAATTATTTTTCTATTACACCGTATGGACAGGCGACTTACCAAAAGCCAATATGTTGGCCAATTTGCTCAGACCCAGCTCCAATAAAGACCTTGATCCTGCCACCTATACACTTTGGCATGCGCTGGACGGTATTTTTCTGTGGAAATCCGGCGACCCCAAAGCCGGTCTTGAGGCAGTACTAAGCGGATTAAAACTTAGCGAAAAAGCTGACTATCATATTTGGGATACCCTGCTGTATTCCGGTGGCACTTACTGCTCTATCTCCTTGGGTCATGAAGCGGAGGCACAAAAATATCTTAAACTAACGGCTGAGTCGCTAGTCCCAGACCGGCTTTGGGACGTTGCCCATTATCATTACACCATCGGTCGACTCTATCTGCACCGGGGTAAAACCCATGAGTCACTGGAACATTGCGAGGCCGGACTGAAAGTAGCCATTGCCTCCGGCTCGCCTTACGCAGAAGCCTTGCTACGCACGACTTATGCACAAGCGTTATTCCAGATGAATCAAAAAGAAAAAGCCGTCGCGGTAAACAATATTGTTCTTGACCTTGCCGAACGTATTCGAGCCCAAAACATGCTTTTTATCGCACTCATGTCAGAGGCGCAATTCGCATTCGATATGGACAATAAAACACGAGGCACAAAAGCCTTGCAAGCTGGATTCCGTATCGCCCGTGAACAGGAACTGATATCACATGCTTTCTGGTGGAGTTCCATAATGCCGGAAATGTGCGTCACTGCGCTGGAACTCAATATCGAGACAGAGTTTGTTCGCAAGGTTGTCCGCGTACAAAAGTTGGTGCCACAAAAACCACCATTACATATTACCAACTGGCCTTGGGCAGTAAAAATCCAGACCTTGGGGGCATTTCGCCTGATTGTCAATGATGAATCTATACTGCTATCCGGCAAAGCGGTAAAACGGCCTTTGGAGTTACTCAAAGTTATTATTGCATTGGGTGGCAACCAGATTGATCAAAACAAAATCATCGAGACCCTTTGGCCAGACGCGGAAGGCGATAGTGCAACACAATCACTACATACCAATTTACACCGGCTGCGGAAAATACTTGGCGAACACGCCCTGCAATTACATAGCGGTTATTTGTCGCTGGACCCGCGACTGGTCTGGGTCGATTGCTGGTCCTTTAATCATGTTGTTTCTGACCTGAAGAAATATATCCGCTTGGTACCATCGGCAAAGCATATTGAACTTGTTACCAAATTCGGTCAACAGGCACTTAATGTTTATCAGGGGAATTTTCTTGAAAACGACGCCGACCAACACTGGTTTATGGCGATACAACAAAAGCTTAAATCGAGATTTATTTTATTGACCATTGAACTCGGCCACTACTGGACGCAGCAAAAAAACTGGAGCCAATCCAGTTCCTGCCTCAAACGCGGCCTCGAAATTGATAATTTATCAGAAGAGCTCTATCAGGCACTAATGCAAACCAGTCATGAAGCAGATCGTGATGCCGATGCACTGGCGGCCTATCAGTTATGTCGTAAAAACCTGTCTGACTACCTGGGTATTTCACCGTCGCAGAAAACCATCGAGCTATATAAGCGCATCAATCCAGAACCAAAATAAAGCTAAATGATAAAGTCATTATCGATAAACACAAATTTTTAGCAAAAAGATGGGGCCTGGCGGCCCCATAATAACAGCAGTGAAGGCTTTTCGCGGCGGCTTCAGATTCTGACTCCTCAACGGTTTGAACATCAGTTCATTTTCAGTCGAATTCCCCAGATTTTGCTATCACTGCGCTTCCCTTCCCCCGCCTTATCGGCCGGGGTTCCCCCCACCTGATATTGATTCGGCTCACCAACCAAATAATCCAGGCCAAGATTACGACCAGCGATGGAAAGATATATAAAAATAGTTTCGTCGCTGATACGATCTATAGTACGGATACCCGCTTACAGATCGCTTACAGATAGACAGAAAATTAAATTTTTCTTAACAAAGACTAGAATTGATCGAATATTGGTCGCTTTGATGCTTTGCTAGGTGTAACAATGAATAAAGCTACTTTTTTCTCTACAGAGCAGAGTCGGCATGACTAAATGAATGGTTCAAAAACTATCAGTAAAAATTTAATTGAATACTTTCAGATATAGCAGATAATGATCTCAATGATATGAAAAAACTCCCTCCTTTAACGACTTTGTTAAATAAAATTATCGAGATTCCTTCGATCAGCTGCGTCAATAGTGCTTATGATATGAGCAATCTTGCGGTCATTGAGCTATTGGCAGACTGGTTTGCCTCTGCCGGATTTCAAATCGAAATAATGCCGGTTCCAAATTTGCCTGGAAAAGCAAACCTGATTGCAACATTGGGGCAACGAAGCCAGGGAAATAATGGTTTGGTGTTATCCGGGCATACCGATACGGTGCCGATAGACCAAAAACTATGGAATACCGACCCGTTTAAACTGTCCCACCAGCAACACCGGTTTTATGGACTGGGTATCGCCGATATGAAATGCTTTTTTCCAATTATATTGTCAGTACTGCCGGAGATAGACCTATCAAAACTAAAACATCCGTTAATTATTCTCGCAACGGCTGACGAAGAAACCACAATGAGCGGTGCACGCGCGTTGATACAATCTGACAAGCAACTGGCTAAACACGCATTAATCGGCGAACCAACCGGCCTGATACCAATATATGCACATAAAGGCCTGATGTCACATTCGATTAAAATCTTTGGCAAAGCCGGTCATTCCAGCGACCCGGCCAATGGGGTAAGCGCACTGGAAGGACTGACGCGTGTGATTGGCGTGCTCGTCAAATGGCGACAGCAGATGCAGCAAGAATATCAGCAGGACAGTTTCCGGGTACCGTATCCAACGATGAATTTTGGCTATATTCACGGCGGCGACAATCCAAATAGAATTTGCAGTTTATGCGAAGTTCAGTTTGACCTAAGAATTTTACCCGGCATGCACGCAAAACAAATTTCTGACGCGATTGAGTCCGAAATCAAACGCACGATTGACGGCACCCAGTTAAGCTTTCAGATGACCGCATTATGCGACCCAGTTCCCGCGTTTGTCTCCAGTCCGGAATCAGAAATCGTCAAGCTCACCAGCCAACTAACCGGTGCTGACCCGGAAACCGTTGCCTTTGGTACCGAGGCACCCCTGTTACAACAATTACATTGTGACACCGTCGTTCTGGGCCCTGGAAACATAGCGCAGGCACACCAAGCCAATGAATACCTGAGTGAGACCACCATAATCCCCATGCAAAACATCATTCGCGAAACGATTAAAAAATTTTGTTACTAGATACATTTGTCGGTAGCCTCAATTTTACGCAGCGTACGCCGGGGAAAGAATGTTAATCTCACCTATTACCTGGAACCCATATCGCTCACCACAAGATTTTTTGAGTGGTAACACTCAAAAAAATCTTGTGGTGAGCTATGTAATGGGGCGTTGTTGGCTAGAATGAAAACCTAACTGAATGACTTTTGTTTTCCCGGCGTTCGCTGCGCGAAGTCCGGGCTACCTTTTTTTACGTTAATAATTTTTGGTACTTTATGTTGCTGGTTTTTTTGGTTGTAAACGGTTAATATTTGCAGTAATACGGTTTATTTAACACACGTTTATTATGGCATTTGATAGCGAACATTTTATTAATTGGTTTCGAAACTCGGCGCCTTATATACACGCGCATCGGGGACGAACCTTTGTGCTTATGATTCCGGGTGAAGCGATTCTGAATAAGCAATTTGAAACGCTGGTTCACGACATTGCCTTGCTAAACAGCCTGGGAATCCGTTTGATTCTTGTTCACGGGGCCCGGCCGCAAATAAACCAGCGACTGACCACCCTCGGAATAGATTCGCAATACCAGAATAATCTTCGCATTACCGACGAAAAAGAACTCGCCAGCGTCAAAGATGCTGTTGGTCATATTCGTGTTGAAATCGAGGCTTTGTTGTCACAGGGTCTTAGCAATACACCTATGTCTGGCGCTCGAATTCGGACTAGCTCTGGTAACTTTGTTATTGCTAAACCAATCGGCATTCACGCTGGCATTGATTTTAAACATACCGGACACGTTAGACGTATCGACAAAGAGGCTATCAACTCGAGACTGGATGCGGGAGACATCGTGTTATTATCACCGATTGGCTATTCGCCTTCTGGCGAAGTTTTTAATATCAATGCCGAAGAAGTCGCCTGTGCTGCGGCGATCGCCACCAAAGCGCACAAACTGATATTAATGATGGAACATAATCAATTTGTCGATAGCGATAACATAGCCGTCAATCAAATTGCTTTAGACGACGCGATTGAGATGCTCAAAGCCCACAACAAACCAGCACTAAAAAAGTTGCTCGGTAGTGCTGTCACCGCCTGTGAAGGCGGCGTGCAACGGGCACACCTGATCGATTACCATGTTGACGGTTCGCTGCTAATCGAATTATTCAGCCGGGATGGGTGTGGCGTATTAATTAATGCGAACAGCTATGACACCCTGCGTACTGCCACTATTGATGATGTGATGGGTATTATCGAGCTAATCAAGCCCCTCGAAGATTCCGGTATTCTCGTAAAGCGGTCACGGGAATGCCTGGAAACAGAATTAAAACACTTTAGCGTTATCGAACGTGACGGGCTGATTATCGGCTGCGCAGCATTATATCCTTATCACCAAGAAGGCTATGGTGAACTGGCATGCCTGAGTATTCACCCGGATTATCATCGTCAGGGAAAAGGCGAATTGCTGGTCAAGCATATTGAAGGTAAAGCCCATCACGCTGGTCTTGATAAATTGTTTGTATTAACCACCCAGTCACAGCACTGGTTTCTGGAAATCGGCTTTGCTGCCAGCCAAATTACTGATTTACCCATAAAAAAACAAAATTTATATAATTACCAGCGTAACTCTAAGGTATTTATAAAATCGATTGATACTTGCGTACGTAGCCCTGAAAAGTTAAAGTACTAGACTTGGTAATCAACATCACACCGGATAGAACCCCGGAATTCTAAGTAAATCTTAATAATAATAAAAATAACAATATCATAATATGGCGACATCTGGGTTTGCATTGCCGCGATCAATGAAGGGAAACATATGCACAATCACTTACTCGAAATATACGATGCCGAAGAATTTGCGGGCCCTAACCCGATATCCGTCACCGGTTTGGGAATCATAAAGGGACCCGAAAATACTCACTATTATGTTATTGAAACCAGCGACAAGATACAACCGAATGGAAGACCTATAACTCAACTTGCGTTACGGGCACACTATGGCGGCGATCACATTGATCAGGTAAAGGAAAGTGTGTGTACGGTCGGTATTGCAATAATGAAATCAGATTGCAAACTTGATGCCGGCAAGGTTTATGGTTTTGACGACTTCATTTTTTGGAAAGTTGGTAAACTGCATCCAAAAAACGGCATTGAGAAATAGCACCGTTACCGCTTTCTCGCCAGCGTAACACCATCACTGATTGGAATCATGCTGATCTCTACCCGAGAATCATGCAACAGCTTTTTGTTAAACGCCCGTATCGCTACCGTATCCGCATCGTTCGATTCAGCATCAATAACCCTACCGGACCACAAAACATTATCGACCATAATCAGCCCACCTGGTTTTAATAATTCAACCGAATAATCAAAATACCTGGAATAGTTTTCCTTGTCCGCATCAATAAAAATAAAATCAAATTTTTGACGATTTCCGTCGTCTAGTAATTGTTGAAGCGTATCGACCGCTGGTGCCAGACGTAAATCTATTTTCTGTTCAATTCCAGCTTGTTGCCAGTATTTGCGTGCAATACCGGTCCAGTCTTCACTGATATCACAAGCAATTAGTTTTCCAGAGTCCGCCAGCGCCGAGGCAATAATCACCGAGCTATAACCGGTATAAACACCGATTTCTATCGCATTTTTAGCATTGATCAGCTTTAGCAAAAGGTGCATCATCTGACCCTGCTCCGGTGATATCTGCATTATCGACATTTCCTGCGCCAGGGTTTCTTTACGCAAGGCTTGTAGCAAATCCGTTTCTGTTACTGAAACTGAAAGCAGATATTTATGCAGCTCAGGCGATAAATCTAGTGTAGTATTCGACATCTGCCTAATTCCCTAACTATAATAGTACGATATGATAGACTTTATTAAAGTTTTACAATTCACCGATACACATCTTTATGGTAACACCAATAAATGCCTGAAAGATATAAATACTCATAACTCACTGTCTGCCTGTCTTACCCACAGCAACAGACATCACCCTGTCGACATTACCTTGATGACCGGGGACATTGCCCATGATGGTGAAACCAATGCCTACCAATTATATAACCAGCTAACAACCGATCTGAATTCAAAAATTCTGACAATACCCGGAAATCATGATGTACTTGAAACCATGAACGCAATCATTCATTCCGAGCAACGACAGGATTGTTACCAATGCCAGTCGTGGTGTTTTATTATGCTCAATTCAGTGGTACCAGGACAAGCTCATGGATCACTAGCAACAATAGAACTACAAAAACTCGAAGGTTTGCTGGAACAACATAGCCACTTAAATATAATGATATGCCTGCATCATCATCCCGTTGCTGTTAGTAGTGAATGGCTCGATCAACATATGCTCGATAACCCGGAACCTTTTTTTAATCTCCTGGGAAACTATAACAAGATCAGAGCAATAGTTTATGGACATATTCACCAAAATATCGAGTCACAAATAAATGGCATAAAATTATTTGGCACACCCTCGACCTGCGTACAATTCAAACCTGAAGTGTTAGAATTTTCTATCGATACAAAACGCCCGGCCTATCGCCTATTTAAGCTATATACCAACGGTGATATTAATTCGGAAGTCGTTTATGTTGACATACCAATAACATAGAATATAGCGACACCAAGAGAAACTATTTAATTTTTCCTAGAATTTGCTTTGCTTCATTTCGGTTTACCTTGTGCAATCTTAACTAGACTTCTACCATCTCAAAATCATCTTTACTGGCACCGCAATCAGGACACACCCAATTTAAAGGTACATCATCCCATTTAGTACCCGGCTCAATACCATCATCTGGCCATCCCGCCTCTTCTGAATACCTTAAACCACAAATGACACATTCAAACGTTTTCATGAACTCTCCAATGTTACCGCAAACTCGTGCCAATATTATCTCATGCTTATCCACATAATAAAAACATTCCTTTCTGGGAATTTATTATTAATCACAACAAGATTACATTAGACAGGATTATCTGCTTTAATATGACCTATTGTGCTTGAAATTTTGGAAATAATTTTATGTCGAATACAGATATTCCAGCCGTATTGGTATTATCCGGTCTTGATCCGTCAGGGGGTGCCGGAATACAGGCTGACATTGAGGCACTGGCAAGCCATGGGTGCCACACCTGCCCGGTAGTAACAACGTTAACCACTCAAGATACGACTGATATTAAAAGCATTTCTGCGGTATCGGTAAATCAAATTGTTTCTCAAATTTATACCATTCTGGAAGACATCCCGATATCCGCGATTAAAATTGGTCTGCTTGCAAATATTCCTCTTATTTATGAATTAAGAAAATTTATTGACAACGTGCCGGATATCCCCGTCATTCTTGATCCAATTCTGGCCTCTGGCGGGGGTACTTCCATTGCTGATAGCCAATATGTTGTTGCCTTAGTCAACGAGCTACTACCGGTTACCAATATTTTGACACCCAATCATCTTGAGGCATTAACGCTGGCAAATATATCCAATCAACCCGTCAACGATATCTATACTTGCGGTCGTACACTAACCAGCTATGACTGTGACTACGTCCTGATTACCGGTGGACATATCGAATCGAATGAAGTAACCAATACCCTTTTCCAACATTCACATCCCGAAGAGTCTTTTTCCTGGCAACGACTACCGGGGCAATTTCATGGTTCGGGTTGTACCTTATCAGCGAGTATCGCTGGATTACTTGCTCAAGGGCGTTCGCCTTTATCGGCGATACAAAAAGCCCAGGATTATACCTGGGGAAGTTTAAAACATGCGTACCAGATTGGAAAAGGACAACTGATTCCGAATCGGTTCTTTTGGGCTGAAGAATCACCCCCCCAATAGGCGCTATCATGAGACATCTCCTTCACGGTTTATATGCAATAACGGAACAAACACTGCTGGCCGGTTATATGATGCAAGCCGTTGAACAGGCGCTACAAGGAGGCGCAAACGTGGTTCAGTACCGGGATAAATCCATAGACCCTGTCAAGCGTGAACAACAAGCCAAAGCGATTGTAAAATTATGCACGCAGTATAATAGGCTTTGTATTATCAATGATGATATCGAATTGGCTCTCAAGGTTAAGGCACATGGCTTACATATCGGCGCTGATGATATCGATTTAACACACGCGAGAAATCGTCTGGGCAAGCAAACGATTATTGGTGTTTCCTGTTATAATTCACTCGCGCTCGCAAAAGCAGCTGAACAACACGCTGATTACGTAGCTTTTGGCTCAGTTTTTCCGACATTGGTAAAACCCGATGCCCCGGTTGCCAGTCCTTCACTATTACGGCAAGCCTGTCAGCAGTTGAGAGTTCCTGTCGTTGCCATCGGTGGAATCAAACACCACAACGCTAAAAAAATTATCGCTTGCGGTATTCAAATGGTTGCAGTCATTCATGGCGTCTTTGACCAAAACGATATAAAATCTTCTGCTCAGACGTTTACTGATATGTTCCAATAACCTTGAGGTTACCCATGACACGTTCCAACGATTTATTCAAAGATGCACAAAAATATATTCCGGGTGGTGTAAACTCACCCGTGCGAGCATTTCATGGTGTTGGTGGTGACCCTGTTTTTTTTCAAAAGGCACAAGGTGCCTATTTATACGATGTTGATGGAAATCAATATACCGATTATGTCGCTTCCTGGGGACCGATGATCTTGGGACATAATCATCCGACTATTATTGATGCGGTAAAAAAAGCAATCGATAACGGCCTCGGATACGGCGCGCCGACTGAAATCGAAATAGAAATGGCCAAGCTGGTCTGCGAACTGGTGCCTTCGATTGAACGGGTACGCATGGTTAATTCCGGCACTGAAGCAACAATGACCGCGTTGAGACTTGCGCGTGGCCATACCGGTCGCGATAAAATAATAAAATTTGAAGGTTGCTATCACGGTCATTCCGACTCGTTATTAATCAAGGCGGGCTCAGGGGCACTGACGTTAGGTATTCCGACCTCACCAGGCGTCCCGGCATCACTGGCAGAACATACCCTGACACTAAGCTATAACAGTATCGAACAAGTGGAACAGGTCTTTGCCCAAATTGGCGATCAGATTGCCGGCGTTATCGTCGAACCGGTTGCCGGAAATATGAATTGCATACCCCCTGTCAATGGATTCCTGCAAAGCTTAAGAAACTGCTGCGACCAACATGGCTCAGTACTGATTTTTGATGAAGTCATGACTGGATTTCGCGTTGGTCCCGGTGGTGCCCAGGCACTTTATAATATACAAGCCGATCTGACGACACTGGGCAAAATAATTGGCGGCGGTATGCCCGTGGGTGCCTTTGGTGGTAAAAAAGAAATCATGGATAAAATCGCACCTGTTGGGCCCATTTATCAAGCGGGCACCCTGTCTGGTAACCCGGTCGCCATGACGGCGGGGCTGGAAACCTTAAAGCTAACGCGACAAGCTGGTTTTTATGAAGACTTGAAGCAAAAAACCCAAAAACTGGTGCAGGGAGTCGTTGCCTGTGCCGACACCCATAACATTCCGATGCACTATCATCAAGTGGGCGCGATGTTTGGCCTGTTCTTTACCGACCAGAACAAGATAAGCAACCTGGTCGATACCAGTGCCTGCGATATAGAGACTTTTAAAAAATTCTATCATTCTATGCTTGACCAGGGACACTACCTGGCGCCATCGGCTTATGAAGCTGGGTTTGTATCGGCCGCTCATACAAAACAGGATATTGAAAATACAATCCAGGCAGCCGATAAAGCGTTGGCATCGTTATAAACTATGCAGCCCCCTACTGACTTATCTTCAGGTTTTGATCAAACTGTTACCTGGGTTATTGATCATCCTATTATTTCCGGGATAATAATTTTTTTAGTCGCATTACTGGAGTCACTGGTCATCATCGGTGTTTTGGTTCCGGGTGCATTGTTTATGGTTTTATTGGGTGTCTTAATCAGTAAAGGGGCCATATCTTTATCTGCTGCAATCGCCTGGGCCGCCTCAGGTGCCATCGTCGGAGATGCCATCAGTTTCTGGATAGGACGCCACTACAAAGACCGGCTACGAAAAATCTGGCCCTTTTCCCGATCACAAACCTTGTTAGCAAAAGGAGAAGCGTTTTTTAATCGCCATGGTGGCAAGAGTATATTTTTCGGTCGCTTTGTCGGCCCGATTCGCGCAATTATTCCTACCATTGCCGGTATACTGGGTATGTCAGCAAAAAAATTCGCCGTCGTTAATATACTTTCGGCACTTGCATGGGCACCTACTTATATACTGCCTGGCTTAATCGTTGGTGCGACGTCTGGCATTTCATTCAGACTGGTCATTATTCTGCTCATTATTATCTCATTACTACTATTTACACATTGGCTGGTAAGAAATTTATTTTCCTTTTTTCAATCCCATACCGAGCAATTAATCAGCCAAATACTGGCTTGGAGCAGTCGCCACCGCTGGATTGGCCCCTACACCCGAGCGCTAGTAACACCCGATGCGCCAGCGTATAAGTCACTGATCATTACCAGCAGTATATTTTTTATCGCATTGCTTGGCTTTATGCTTTTGCTAATCTTCGGAAACAGTTCACTCGGCGAATCAGGTATCAATCTGACTTTGTATAATTTTTTACAAAGTTTACGATCACCTGTTGCTGATCAGGTGATGGTCTTTTTTACCATGATCGCCAGTTCATGGGTGTATATACCTTGCATGCTGGTTAGCATTGGATGGTTTGCCAGCAAAAAGCAATTTAGCGCTATCATTCATCTACTAATCGTCGCGTTACTGGTTGGCGTGTTTACCCAAGTGACCAAAGCGATTGTGGCATCCCCAAGACCCGGTTTTCTACTTAACCATATTGGCGATAACAGCGCCTCCTTTCCCAGCGGCCATGTCGCTGGTGGACTGGTTGTTTATGGATTTATTAGCATATTGATTGCCAATGGACTAAAACCACGCTTTCGTGCTTACCCCTATATTAGTATCGCCGTGTTACTAATAACCATCGCATTTACCCGACTTTACCTGGGCGTACACTGGTTAACCGATGTCATCGGTGCACTAGCGCTGGGATTAATTTTATTGTCGCTTGCCGGTATATCCTTTCAACGTCATTTGCAAAAAACCTATCGGGTAAAATCATTTATCATATTAATTTCAATGACGTTTATTGTTAGCATTTTTGCGCACAACCAATTGCATTTTTCAGAAAAACTGCAACAGTATAAACCGCATTATCTGCTAGAAAAAATTCCATCAACACAATGGTGGCAAAACCGCTGGGCAACCTTACCCGCTTATCGCTATGACTTGCGAAACCGGCAAGATCAACCTTTGACTATCCAATATTCAGGTGATATACAATTTTTAAAAACACAATTACTAAAACAAGGCTGGCGCATACCCGCCGATTTTAAAATTCGAAATATGCTGCACTGGTTTCATTCTGACCCACTAATTAAACACTTACCGTTACTACCTAACGTACACCGAGGGCGACATGAAATCCTGCTTTTGAGCAAACCTTTTAAGCTAGAAAGCTGGCTGCGTAAGATGCGTTATATTATTAAAACGGACACGCTTGCGGAACGTCATCGACGATTGCTCGCGACCATCACCGAGTTATTTGATAACCGACAACGGGTTATACGCCTTTGGCATGCCGATACATTATTATTACCCGAAAAAAAACCTTTATACATTGGCAACGTCTCAACGCAAAGGCTTAAGCGGCCAATGGATATGCTCGCTTATCCCTCGACCGGAGATGATTTTCATACGCCACTGCTTGAGCTATTAGACAATCTCGGTAATTTTGATTATCAAGAAGTAAAACGCCAATCGCTATTAAAATCTGATAAACTCAACTGGAACAACAAGATAATTTTAATTCGGGAAAAGAGTAACCCTTAGCAAGATATGCATTTCCTATCCACTACCGTCATTCTAATTAAAAAACAAATTTGGGCCAGTTTGTTTGCCATTCTATTGTTAACGATGATGTTCATCACTTTTCGCTGGAACCCAGACCCCATTCAGATAATCTTCCACGGAAAAACGATTTATCTGTACCGCTATGACTTATTATTTCTGTTTGCTATCGGTATTCAGGGCTTATTGCTTCTGTTTAAACTTGAAACGGGAAAGGAAGCATTTGTCATTCTAATTTTTCATATTATTGGCACCATTATGGAGTTATTTAAAACCTCCTATAATATTCAGTCATGGCAATATCCCGAAAACAGCTTTTTTAAAATTGGCAACGTACCCTTGTTTACCGGTTTTATGTATAGTGCGATTGGTAGCTATATCGCCCGCTCCTGGCGCACATTGGATTTTCGCTTTTCTAACTACCCTACTCTATGGATGACATGGATACTCGGATTGCTAATTTACATCAATTTCTTTTCTCATCATTTTATATATGATTTTCGCTGGATATTGTTGACACTGTTTTTACTAATGTATTACCGAAGTTTTCTATATTTCACCATCGTATCAAAGCAATATTGCATGCCATTGATACTCGCGCTGTTACTGGTCGCGATAGGAATCTGGATAGCCGAAAATATCTCGACTTATTTAAAAGTTTGGGAATACCCCTATCAACGACAACAGTGGAAAATGGTTTCGCCACAAAAAGTAGTTGCATGGTTATTGTTAATGTCCATAAGCTTTATCTTAATTTCATTAATAAACAAACCAAAATCTGCAGCTACTTAGCCCCTATAGGCAAGCAATACTAAAATAGACCTAGCGCCTTGCCAGTCTTCCGCATAGATACAAGCCATAGGCGTTTTTAGCTAGATCAACTACGGCTGAACAAGCGACACGTGACGACTGTCCACGACCAAACAGTAGTAACATTACCACAATAGAAATATGTGGGATATGACCTATCATTTCTTCCGCACCCATAAAAAATGGCGGTATCAGAAACAATATCGCTAACGCAGCCGCCGTTAATCTGACCGCCCACCCCGCCAGCAAAAACAGACCCAGGATTATTTCTACAGCGCCCGCCGAAAATACAAACAACTCGTCGGTAAACCAAGGTACTCCAAGTGCCGCCATAAAATTCCAATGATGCTCCTGTAAAAACGCCAGTCCTAGTTCGGGCACCATAATTTTTTCACTAAAACCCAAAAATATTAAGTTTGCACCTATAAATATTCTTAAAAAACTGATTGCGTGCGCCTGACTTATCTCATTATCAAAAACCGAGAACAAATCCTCGTGCGAATACCTTAATAACGGCCGGCCTCGTAACAAGAAAAATATCGCAGCCCCCAATATCCACAGATTTTCTAGAGTCACGACCCAACCAACAATTATCGCTGCCACCAGCCACAAACAAATTAATAACACAGATGCCTGTCTAACAGCTAATCCAAATATTAAACTTAAGCCAATAAATCCCTCTAACATCAAGGCAAAATTCAGTGCACCGGTATTTTTAATATTCATTGAAAACAAACTGCCATCCAATGCACTAATTAATAATGATGCACCCAAACTAACACTCAAAATAGAAGTCGCATACTTCTCAATGCGTTTCGGCTCCCAGGGCGACGATATTTTTGGAAATAATCTATCAAGAATCAGGCTAAGCAAGATAAACACACCCGTAATCCCAACCCACGCTAAAGCATAGGACACCAAATTTTTATATAAATGAGCCTGTAACTGCGATTCGTCAACAAACCATTTTAGATGGGCATGCGCAGATGAAACACTAACCAGTAATACGACTAATGCAAATATCCACGAAAGACATTTGTATTTTTTTATTACATTCATTTTATCACCTCTTTAAGTTTTATGGCATTCCATTGTGTACTTTGACTTCTTCCTTCATGGGCGAATTAATTGTAGATATTGTTAAACAGATAGACGGGGAAACAAATGTTTCTAGTTAGAATAATGACGCATAGGGCACTCAAGCCCATCTTCACTATTTCATTTCTAAAGTTAAATATAATTAGGTCAAATTAAATTTAACTAAATCTGCTTGCATCGCAACACGGCAATCTTAGTTCATCTGTCGTCGTGAATATATAACTCGTTCAAATTAAATCGTTAAGCGATCATTGTTACTAAACACTGTTAACATCGATTTCATTTTTTATCTTAATCGTTAATCGAAGCTATACGTAACAGGCATGTATTGACAAGACTTTATTGCTAACGCTCAATAAACAATATAATTTATAGATGCTATTTCACTTTTGCAAATTAATCGCTACTCTCATTTATCTTCCTAAACAATATAATAGAAGAAAATATTCTGATGATTTTTTTAGTCATTAGTATGCGAGTACCCTTAGAGCTGTATTTTGACATTTTAGAGTGCAATTACAATAGAAGAGACTCTTGCTAATAACAGCAAGTAGCCCGGACTGCGCGAAGTCCGGGCTACGCTCTATTTACTAAGATTAGGATTTTCCCCAGCGTGGGATTAGTTGATGTGTTATTGACAGTTGATCCAGTATGCGTGCTACTACAAAGTCGATAATATCGTTAATCGTTTTTGGTTTTTGGTAGAACCCCGGGTTCGGCGGCAATATGACTGCGCCCGCATTTGACAGGCGCAACATATTTTCCAAATGGATGCTTGAAAACGGGCTTTCTCTCGGTACGAGTATGAGCAGCTTGCGTTCTTTAAGACTGACATCGGCTGCACGTTCGATCAAGTTGCTGCTCAGTCCGTTGGCTACTGCTGCCAATGTACCCATTGTGCAGGGGCAGACAACCATCGCGTCGGCGACACCTGAACCGGATGCGATTGCAGCCGTCCATTGGTCTTGTCCAAAAACCATCAATTGATTTTCTTTTGCGCGATATTGAAGTGACAGAAATTTTTTTATTTCCTGAACTTTTGCCGGTAGTTTTATATCTGTTTCCAGATTGATAACCAGTTGGCCCGGTTTGGAAATCAGCAAGTTGATATTCACGCCTGATTCAATTAACAGTTGAATCAAGCGTAATCCGTAGTCTGCACCCGAGGCACCGGTCATGGCCACGGTTATTGTCCTATTACTAATGTTAGTCATTCCTATTCAACTTATTTTGACTCATTGAGGGCATCCACCAGTTTTGTATGAATACCGCCAAAGGCACCGTTACTCATAATTAATATATGATCGCCATTTTTGGCTGCCTGCCTGACTGTCTCTACAATATGATCTATCGAATTATAAATCTTCGCATCTTTTAGCGACTTTACAGTATCACCCAGGTCCCAGCTTAAATCCGCAGGCTGATACAATATTACTTGATCCGCGCCTGTCAGTGAATGGGCTAACGCATCTTTATGCACACCCATTCGCATCGTATTCGATCTAGGCTCCAACAATGCAATGATTCGCTGCTCGCCAACACGTCCACGCAATCCATCCAGCGTTGAAGCAATGGCGGTTGGGTGATGGGCAAAATCATCATAGACACGAACACCATTGATATCTGCTTTTAACTCAAGTCGACGTTTTACATTTTCAAAACCATTCAGCCCGATAATTCCCTTCTCGACCGAAACCCCCGCATGATGGGCAGCGATGATTGCTGACATCGCATTCTGCACATTGTGCATTCCAATCAACGACCATTCGAGCTGGCCTTTTATCTCACCATCGACCTGGATATCAAATCGACTACCGTCCGCACTGCAATTAACCGCACACCACTCAGCCTCGACACCCTCACGATCGCTAAATCTGATAACCGGGGTCCAGCAACCTTGCTGCAAAACATCGCTGATATTGTTTTCTGCCGCGTTAACAATGACCTGACCGTTGGCAGGCACCATACGAATTAAATGGTGAAACTGTCGTTTAATATCGTCTAGTGAATTAAAAATATCGGCATGATCAAATTCGAGGTTATTAATCGCCAGTGTTTTCGGCCGGTAGTGCACAAATTTAGATCGTTTATCAAAAAACGCGGTATCGTACTCATCCGCTTCGACAACAAAAAACGGGGCGTTGCCTAACCGCGCTGACAGCCCAAAATTTTCCGGCACGCCGCCAATGAGAAAACCGGGGGTTAGACCTGCCGATTCCAGAATCCAGGCTAACATACTCGCCGTACTGGTCTTACCATGGGTACCGGAAACAGCCAGTACCCAACGGTCACTGAGTATATGCTGAAATAACCATTGCGGACCCGATGTATAATTAATCTGACGATCGAGTACTGCCTCCACCAATGGGTTTCCGCGAGACATAACATTGCCAATAACGACTATATCTGGATTGGTATTTAGATGTTCAGGATCATACCCTTGCATCAATTCGATGCCTTGCTGCTCAAGCTGGGTGCTCATTGGCGGATAGACATTCTCATCCGAACCACTCACTTTATGCCCCGCTTCACGGGCTAATAACGCAATTCCGCCCATAAAAGTGCCACAAATACCTAATATATGTATATGCAAAGTGTGCCTACCTTAATGCCGACTAAAAAACACAAGTATAATAAAAATTTACAAAGTTTCTGGAAATTTTCAGCAAACTCGAATGATAAACATAAGCCACTGTTTTGTCTAATTTATTTATAATGGTCATTGGGAACCCTGCACCTTGACCTCAGATTCTGGCGTGTTATCGTAAACTACAAATAAAACCATACTCTTTGTCAGCTGGTTAATTTTCGCTTGTTTTTATTTGTTTATAACAGATTTTTGGGTATACCATGGGTTCAGAAGAAAATACATCGCAATCTAGCAGTTACAACAAATCATTGCCATCAACTCATCTCGAGAAACAGGGAATAAAACTCCACAAGTGGTTACTTAAAAAGTTAATGGCTAAAACCGGCCTGCCACCTTTTTGCATTCGGCTCTGGGACGGTACACAAGTCTCTGCGCCTGACCCGGAGTATACCGTCCAGATAAATTCAAAATCAGCATTTTATAAACTAATGTTTGATCCTGAGCTTTATTTTGGTGAAACCTATGTCTCCGGAGAGCTTGTCATTGAAGGCGATATTATAAAACTTCTCGAAATTATTTTTATCAACCGCTCTAACACCAAAGCCAGCACCAGCGGATTTACCCGAAAACTGCTCGGAACACTCATCAATCCGGTACGTAACAATAACCTCAAGGGTTCCAAGCAAAATATCTATCATCACTATGATATCGGTAATGACTTTTATGAGCTGTGGCTGGATAAAGAAGCAATGCAGTATACCTGCGCATACTATCCCACTGAGAACGAAACACTGGAACAAGCACAAATTGCCAAACTCGACCATATTTGTCGTAAATTACAGTTAAAACCCGGCGATACTGTCGTCGAGGCTGGATGCGGATGGGGTGGATTAGCCAGACATATGGCAAAACACTATGGCGCTAATGTACGCTCATATAATATCTCCCACCAGCAAATAGTCTATGCACGCGAAAAAGCCAAGCAACAAGCGGTAGACCACCTTGTCGAATATATAGAAGACGACTACCGGACGATTAACGGTGAGTATGATGTTTTTGTTTCTGTTGGCATGCTCGAACACGTTGGTATTAGCCACTTTGCAACACTTGGCGAGGTTATTCAGCGCTCCTTGAAAAAAAATGGTCGGGGTTTAATTCACAGTATTGGTCGCAACCAACCCGGGAAAATGAACTCGTGGATTCAAAAACGAATATTCCCCGGCGCAGAAACACCATCGCTAAGTCAAATTTCATCGATTTTCGAAAATCAGTTATCGGTGCTGGATATTGAAAATATTCGCCTGCATTACGCTAAAACTTTACGCCATTGGCTGGAGCGCTTTAACGACAATGAAGAACGCATAAGAACTATATTTGACGAAGAGTTTGTACGTATCTGGAAATTGTATTTATCAGGTTCGATTGCTGCATTTTCGTCCGGGCAATTACAATTATTTCAGATCATCTTTACGCACAACCGTAGAAACGATATACCCATGACTCGAGAGTATATCTACAACTAGTATTTATCCTATGACTCAAAAATTTGATGTAATTATTATAGGCGGTGGGCCTGCCGGCTCTACTTGTGCAAACCTGCTGACTAAAAAAGGGCTGTCGGTGGCAATTATCGATAAGGAAAAATTTCCGCGCGATAAAATTTGTGCCGGCTGGATTACCCCGGCAGTCATCGAAACGTTGAAAATCGATCTTGAAGATTATAGACAGAACAGAACGCTGCAACCCTTGACTGGCTTTATCACCGGTATGATCGGTGAAAAGTGCCGTCTAACCCGCTATGGCAAACCCATGAGCTATGGCATTCGCCGTTGTGAGTTCGACCATTATCTACTTGAACGCTCGGGGGCCAAGCAGATTCTTGGCGAACCAGTCAAAACCATGGTGCGCAAAGGAAATCTCTGGACTATCAATGAAAAATTCACTAGCCGTTTGCTAATTGGTGCTGGCGGTCACTTTTGTCCTGTCACCAAGCACACGGGAACCAAGTTTGGCCAGACAGAACCCATCGTCGCTGCACAAGAAGTTGAATTTAAAATGGATGCAGCACATAAAGCCGATTGTCTGGTCGAAGCAGAGTCACCGGAACTCTATTTTTGCCGTGACCTAAAAGGTTATGGCTGGATTTTTCGCAAAGGCGATTATCTAAATATTGGCCTTGGAAGACAAGACAACCATAAGCTATCAAAACATGTAGAACTGTTTGTCAAAGACTTGCAACAGGCAGGCCGCGTCCCAAAGACCTTACCGAAAAAAATGTCTGGGCACGCGTATCTGCTTTACGGTGACACCCCCAGAACACTTTATGACGATGGCTTGCTCGTCATCGGTGACGCAGCAGGGTTGGCTTATGCGCAAAGTGGTGAAGGGATACGGCCCGCGATAGAATCAGCGGTGTTCGCCGCCGAAGTCGCTCTGGCTGCACGCAGTGATTACAGCCGCGACAAACTAAAACACTACCAGACCCGAATTGAAGAGCGGTTTGGACAAAGGGACAAACGCCGTAATATAAAACTGGCGCGGATTATTCCGACCAGCTTTAAACGCATGTTAGCAGCAAAATTACTCGCATCAAAATATTTTTCACGGAATTTTGTTTTAAACAAATGGTTTTTCCATATGGAACAGGCACCGTTAAAAATCAAATAAACTACTTGGGCTTTTCAGTCACTGCAAAAATTACCGCAAAATTACCACCCAAACTGCCGCGTCCTTTTTCCGGCAAATACATACGCGAAATGTTACCGTCCAGATATAACGCATTGTGGCATTGCATTTTTTGCTTAAAAAATCTGGCAAAAGTATAAAAGTTAACAGGCTGATTGGAAATCGCAAATACAACACGCCCTCTTCTATCAATACCTACTCCATTACGAATATATAAACTATCCGAGCGACTACGAAAAACCGGATGAATCCGCTTATTAATAACCAACATTGGTCCAGACTGATTAGCATAATCAATACGCCTACCTTGTTTCCTGATTTTTTTTTGCAACTGGTAATAAGACTTCGCTAGCGTAATTCCAGCTTTACCCCCACTTAAATAAAACACGCCATTAGGTTGCACATAAAAATTCCCCCGCCCACGTTTGCGATTTAGCTTGACCTGTCTTTTGCCTTTTTCAATATAGAGTCCAAGCGGTACATTGCCCACTTCATAAATTCCGCCGTTAGTGGCAAACACTAATTTGCGTTTTTTAGCCTGCAACGAATTTTTAAGTGAACGGAAGTTATAATATAAATCGCCTGCTGAATCTTTCCAATACAACTGAATTTTATCGCTAACAGGGTCGGCGACAAAAACATCGTAAGTGTTCCCTCGATATTTAACCTGGCTGGATTCCCCCGCCTGAGACTGGCTGACTAATATCGCCAGAACTACAAAACAAATCCCCACTATTGATTTGACACTCATATAGAATCTTTCCTTCGTAGACAGAAATCTAGATTATTTAAATATAAATAAAAAATTAAAAGCAAAAAGCAGAATAATGTTAGTATCCTGTTCGTTTTCCCGGCGTTCGCTGCGCGAAGTCCGGGCTACTCTCAACGAAAGCCCGGCAGCCGGAATTTTTTATTTACGAGATGATCAAATCCTTAACCAGATTCAATGCGTCTTCGGTTCGCTCGGTCGAAATCGCCACCACACTGTTATCACCGCCGCGTCCGATAATTCTAATACTACGCATGGAAATACCGGCCTGTTTAAATCGTAGCGCCAGTTCGGCCAACGCGCCGGGGCGATCATCAAGCTTAACCAATATAGCTTCTTCAGTAACGGCACTCATTTCTGGAATATTTTTTAGTATTTTTAAAGCGTCATCATAGCGATCAACTGTTAATATTGTAACGGCGTGATCGCCAATCGCTTCTGATACCAAGTTATTAATATTGATGTCCTCGTTTGCCAATGCTTGCGAGATCTCAGCGATTATACCGGGGTTATTTTTTGATACCACGCTAAGCTGCTTCATGCCACACCTTTTTTACTATCCGCGTTACTGGTGTCACGCTGATAATCGCTGATAAAAGTATCTATGAAAGCTTCCTCGACATGAGGCATCGTAATAATATGGGCGATATCATTGTGTACGGCCAGCTGCCATTGTGAGATTAACTCGTCCGATGGTCTTGGAAAAATGACTGTATTTGAGTTTTTATTACGCCAAGCGGAAACCCCTATTTTTTTAAAGGCGCTAATGGCATAGTCAGCAACCTTAAGGCAATGCGATATTATTTTGATAAAACCCGCACGCTTAATTTGATTGATCGCGCTCCATAAAAATAACGGTGAGAGTCCATTCCGCGACCCTGACAACGTAGTATCAAGGGTACCTATATACTCTATCGAGCGGGCAATTCGCTCTACATTGGCCTTTTTAGCTAGCACAATACCGCAAGGAATAGGCGAACCAATCATCTTATGCCCACTAATTGAAATGCTGTCAATCCCCGCATCAAATCCAAATGGCTGCGGTTCATCAACAAACGGTAAAATCATACCGCTGAGAGCCGCGTCAGCATGTATATAATGATCTGGCAATGCCAATTCTGTTAATATCCGATTAATCTGTTGCAGATCATCGACAGCGCCCTTCATCGTCGTGCCGATATTAGCAATAATAATGGGCGGGGAGTCCCGATGTATTTTTATTGTTTCATATAAATCATCGTAATCTATTTCACCATTACTCTGGCTTTTAATCATAATGCTACGCGACTTTAATAATCTCAGTATTTTGGCGACACTATAGTGAGTATCTTCTGAATAATAAACCATCCCTTGCGGATACAATTCCCGGGCTAAATAAAACCCATACATGTTACCTTCTGTGCCACCATTAGTCACATAACCCCAGGTTAGTTTACGGGTGTCCTGACACAGGGTAGCAAACTCATTAATCACCTCGCATTCGATGTCATGCGTATTTAGTCCAAACGATGTGGGTAAAAACGGATCGCCAACATTGTTGATCGAATAATTTAGAAACTCAAAAAGTTGAGAATAATCGAAGTTTTGATTGCACGGATAGCCAAGGAAGCGTGTTGAATTACACTTCATTCGATCCAACAACCTATCAAGTTTATGATTCATTGTTGATTGAAAAAGCTTGTCAGTATCATCTTTTGGCATAACTAACATACCTTTTAAATTTATTGAAACCGCTAACTTAAGTTTTACCGACTTTTGGCATTTTTTCAACTCGCTAGAATAAATGGCAATAAATCTTAAAAACTAAAAAAAATGGTCGCATAGCGACCATTTGATAGTTTAAATATAATAACTGTAGGGCTATTTCTTTGCGGTAACACCCCAGCAAGACGATTGATAACTTTGCATGGATTTAAGCATTCTTAGTGCTGTTTTCGCCCGATTAAAACCTTCTTCTGCCGATAATGTCCATAGTCGTGAAGCTTCACACAAATTTTGCTGTATGCCTTGTCCACCATTGACATAAACCACACCCATATTAAATAACGCGGCGGAATCACCTTTGGCAGCCGCCTGGGTCCACCACTTAATTGCCATGGTCGCATCACGCTTAATACCCTTGCCTGTCGTATAAACCATTCCCAGGTTATACTGCGCATCGACACTACCGGATAGCGCCGCCTGTTTCCACCAGTAAATGGCTTTATGCACATCGGACTTTACACCCTGCCCACTAGCGTAGGCGATACCCAGATTATATTGAGCATCAATATGGCCTAGTTTAGCTGCTTTTTTATACCACTTGGCGGCAATGCTATGATTCTGGATTACCCCATGACCTTGATCATACATTAACGCAATATAGAATTGAGCGCTGGTATACCCGTGTTTTGCTAACGGTCTTAATAAACTGATTGCATCGGTGTAAGCTTCCTGAAAGTAAGCGTCCACACCCTCTCTAAACAACATATAACGTGACTTCGGCGATTCTTCTACTTTAAAGTATCCAGACTCCCGATCCATATGCAAATAGTCAAACTGCGGTGTTTTATGAGTATACCCCTCATTAATATAAATGCTTTTTTCCTTCAATACCGCATTTGCCGAAAAGGCAATCGTTAGTAAAAAAGCTACTGACACCAACATGCTTATTCTGCGTTGTAAGCAAAAACCACAGGTTTGATAATAATTTTCCATAATTGATTTGTTTTGCATCTCGCTTCACCCGTTATCTTTTAACACGTTCTAACCAGTTATCGACTATCACTAGTTATTCTTTACATCCAGTTACAAATTAGAAATTTGCTTCCCCAACTGTGATGCCCTGTAAATCAAACTTTCGTAAACCCATCAAACAATTTTCTAAAACCTTAAGAACCCAAACTCTGTTGCAACGGTTGATCGACTAGCAATGAGCACAGCTTTTGTATATTCTTTATCATCAATCGCCCGTTGCAGATCTACCAACAGCAAATCTATGTCCTTAATCAAAACTTTTACTTCCTTAGGGTTACGTATATACAAGAACTTTGCCAACTCAACGGCTAGCGCGTTATATCCACTGCGAAATTTATTGTATTGCTTGATTTCAGCATGAAATTTAACAACTTTATCCTTACTTTTTCTAATCTGGCCGTTGCTTTTCCACTTTCGATTAAAGGTGTCTAGGGACATAAAACCCGCGCGATACTTAACCTGGTCTTGGCCATACTCTTTTAACACCCGACTAAGAACATCGTCTTCTATCTTTAATTTTTGCTCCCACGAATCAATTTTATGCTTTATGTGCAACAAGCGCGTAAGTTTACTTTTATGGACTTTAAGGTTATCGACATAGGCATGGGCTTTATTTTTATAATCTGCGAGCTTTTTTCAGGCGCAGCGCCTATAGAAGAAGAGAAGAAAAAGCTGAAAGCAACTAGTAGAATAGTGCATCCTAATCCGCGCATAACTGAAACCCTCAAAAGGTTTAAGCACACAATCACTCTAAATAACCCTAATTTTAGCAACTATTATGCCAGGCAGACTATTGCACCGATTTAGCCGCCAGACGGCAAAATCGTTCTATGACATTAAGTAATTAATGGAATTTTGGAAAAACTGACTGAATTTTGACGTCAAAACGCCATCGAGTATAAGGGCGATGTGATACCCGCAGGAAAATGTGGAAAAAAACAGTCTATGAAACACGACTGGAAACATACCCAGTCGCACCATAAACAATCAGAGTGAATTAAACTTCGTATTCGAGCTCTGTTTCTAGATTTCTTGTTTCAAGCCACTCTGAATAAACCGAAAGATCCAACCAATTCCATTCATCCAATCTGATATTAAGAATCTTGCCATCTAAATACTCTACCACTACTCGTGCTAAAGTAGACTCAACATACAATAATGCTTTAACTTTTATAAGTTGACCCGTTAAATTTATATAGTAATACCCCGGTACCGGCTCTTGCTTAACCGCCATGACCTTTTCCTCCGACTCTATTTATTAAAATTTATACGTCAGTTTAGGTTTTAATCCGCGCTTACAATAACAAACCTGGTTAGACGTTTCCTTTTAACTGATATATTCATCTGGTCTAGTGAATGAATCAGTATTATTTTATTGGTAATCGAATGTCTCTTTTATTATTTAATTCCGATACCCTTTATTTGATCATCATTATATACAGTTTAACGTCTAACATAAAGCCACAGAAGACACGCTTATTATTATCCGCTGGTTAACAAATAAATTCCCTGCGCAATAAAGCAAACGTAACTAACCGATGTTAATAGAATTTTAAACAATAACCTTATTTAAATAAAACCCATTTTAAATAAAGGAAACAAAAAATGTGTATTTAAGCACTGGCTAATTTATAAATATTGTAAAACACTGCTATGACGCCTAAAACACACAAAGCAATTGCT
>QILK01000065.1 GCA_003233345.1 Gammaproteobacteria bacterium
GGTTTTTCTGTAAACCGTTTTACTCTGCCATCTTCATCAACACTCATAATACCAAAGCGACTAGCGGTTTCCCGACCGACTTCAATGCAGGCAACAGTCATATCCGCCTTGGTTTCCACGTGACGCGCAATCATGGCGCCATAGTCCATTTTGTAGACATGATCACCGGCGAGTATCAATACAAACTCTGGCGCATGGGTTCTGATAATATCCAGGTTTTGATAAACAGCATCGGCAGTACCGCTATACCAGGAGGGCGCAATACGCTGTTGCGCTGGCAAAATTTCGATAAACTCGCCAAAC
This sequence comes from Gammaproteobacteria bacterium, assembly GCA_003233345.1. Taxonomy (GTDB): domain Bacteria; phylum Pseudomonadota; class Gammaproteobacteria; order SZUA-21; family SZUA-21; genus SZUA-21. The sequence continues at coordinate 304 of QILK01000065.1, forward strand.
TCACCGCGCAAAAAACTCCAGCCTTGTTGCAAATGCTTGATTAACGAATGTGACTTATATTGCGTTAGTATACCCACTTGCCTAATGCCCGAGTTCAGGCAATTAGATAAAGGAAAGTCGATTATTCTGAACTTGCCTCCAAAGGGTACGGCGGGCTTAACACGCCAACGTGTTAGTCCTTTTAAACGGGTACCGCGCCCACCTGCGAGAATCAATGCAAGCGTACTACGTGTCAACCGACTGACAAATCTAGGGTTTTGATGGAACATCATCGTTACTAATTTTACTCCGTTGTATTTCTACTAATCCGTTACCGTGGCCAGATCGGTGGCACAAAGGCTGGCAATCTATTGAAATATAAAAAAATGATGACATTCATATTTTATATCTATATAAGAGAAATTTAATATTCGAAATTGTGACAATTGTTACAACTCATTCATTGATATTTTATGACATTTATTTGTATTTCCATAACTTAAAACTAGTAATATATATTTATAATAGCAGCAATTATTGTTTGCGCGAGTTTGCGCTATTAACTTTTTTTTATTTATACTGAATGGACAAATGATGATTGTAGAACCCATGCATAACGACTCTAAGCTAATTCATCGCATCAATGAAGGCTACCATTACGATCCTTTTATGGTTTTAGGTAGACATAACTGCCATGGGGCCTGGGTCGCCAGATCGATACTACCTTTTGCAGAAACAGCCTTTATTGATGGGTCAAATATTGAAATGGAACGTGTCGCTGATACCGATATATTTTCTGCCCAGGGCGATAGCGAAGATATTCCCGATCAGTACCAGGTCATTTGGATTGATATTAATGGCAAGCAACATCAACAATATGACCCTTACTGCTTTCCCACACAGTTAACCGATTTTGATATACATCTTTTTTGTGAAGGCCGCCATCGCTGCGCCTATAGTTTTATGGGTTCCAATCCGCATAAAATTTTTGGTATTAGCGGAACACTATTTTCAGTTTGGGCACCAAATGCAGAGCGTGTCAGTATCGTTGGCGATTTTAATCTGTGGAATGGCCGCTGCCATCCGATGAGAGTCCGTGGTAGTAGTGGGATCTGGGAACTATTTATTCCCGAACTGGAAGGTTCACACCATTACAAATTTGAAATTCGTTCTAAATCCAACGGTAATATATTTCTTAAATCAGACCCTTACGCTAAACAGTTACAACTAAGACCCAATACAGCGGCCATTACTGTGCCCGCCAGCCAGTTTGACTGGAACGATGAAACCTGGATTGAAAAACGCCGTTTTTGCAACTGGTTACATGAACCTCTGTCTATCTATGAAGTGCACCTAGGCTCATGGAAGCGAACGGATGATGAACAGTTTTTAAACTATCGGCAATTGGCCCACGAGCTGGTGGATTACGTCAAAGAAATGGGATTTACTTATATAGAACTACTACCCATTACTGAACACCCTTACGATCCATCCTGGGGATATCAGACGACCGGCTATTTTGCCGCAACCAGTCGCTACGGTGATATCGATGATTTTAAATATTTTGTAAATTATTGTCACCAAAATGATATTGGCGTTATTCTCGATTGGGCACCTGGTCATTTCCCCAAGGATGATCACGCCTTGGCCAATTTTGACGGCACGCCCCTATACGAACATGAAGACCCGCGACTTGGCGAACATTGTGACTGGGGAACACTGATCTTTAACTATGGCAGACACGAGGTCAGGTCTTTTCTGATTTCCAGTGCTATTTATTGGCTTCGAGAAATGCATTTGGATGGACTTCGTGTCGATGCCGTCGCCTCGATGCTCTACCTGGACTACTCCCGCAACGAAAACGAATGGTTACCAAACATATACGGAGGTAATGAAAACCTGGAAGCCATCAGTTTTTTGCGTGAACTCAACCAAGTTACTCATAGCGAAGTCGAAGGCTCGTTAATGATGGCTGAAGAGTCCACATCGTGGCCGCAAGTGACACGCCCGACCTGGCTTGGCGGGTTAGGCTTTAGCATGAAATGGAATATGGGCTGGATGCATGATACCTTAAAATACTATCAGCTTGATCCCGTTCATCGACACTATCACCACGATAACCTGACATTTGGATTGCTCTACTGCTATACCGAAAATTTTTTATTGCCTTTCTCCCACGACGAAGTGGTGCATGGCAAAGGCTCAATGATCAATAAAATGCCCGGCGACGAGTGGCAACAGTTTGCGAATTTACGGCTACTCTATACCTATATGTTTGCCTATCCCGGTAAAAAGCTGCTATTTATGGGTTCCGAATTTGCGCAAAGACAGGAATGGCAATATAACAAGAGCCTTGACTGGTACGTACTCGACTATGCATTCCATCAAGGTGTACAGAAACTGGTAAAAGATCTAAACAAAACCTATCACCAACAGTCGGCCTTACATTATTACGACTTTGATCATAATGGGTTTGAATGGCTGGACTGCCACGATGCATCACAATCGGTGTTGAGCTTTATACGTCGGCACGACGAAGAATTTCTTATTTGCATCTTTAATTTTACCCCGGTACCCCGAGAGAACTATCGAATCGGTGTTCCCGCACCCGGCCAGTATATGGAAATACATAATTCAGACTCGCAATATTACTGCGGCAGCAATATCGGCAACGGTTTAGGGTTACAAACAGATGACCTACCATGGATGGAAAGACCCTGGTCAATATCGCTGACGCTGCCACCGCTCTCTGGCATCATCCTGAAACTGAAATCGGGTTAACCGGGTCGAAACGCTTTCAGGATTTTCTCGTCCGTTTGCAAATAGGGGCCCTCGAGCAGATCAATGCAACAGGGTACCGCCGGGAATACCGCATTCAGGCAATCAGATATAGCAGCTGGCTTGCCGGGTAAATTGATAATCAATGACTGCTGCCGTATTCCGGCAATTTGCCTCGACAGGATAGCCGTTGGCACAAATTTAAGTGAGATGGATCGCATCAGCTCACCGAAGCCATATAATATTTTGTCACAAACAGCTTCGGTGACTTCCGGTGTGATATCTCTTTTTGCCGGTCCCGTTCCACCCGTGGTAATCACCAGACAACATTTCTCGATATCACATAATTTAACCAGCGTGTTTTCCAAAATAGCTTTGTCATCTGGAATAACGATGGATACCGCCTCCCAGCCACTGACTAAAACACCCGCCAACCAGTCATGTATCGCCGGTCCACCAAGATCTTGATACTCTCCACGGCTGGCCCGGTCTGATACCGTAACAATTCCAATTTTTGCGATTATATTTGTCTTTGAATTCATGATTATAAATATTCCAGATAATGATTGCTTAGTTAATTAAACTGCTTGGTTTTGTGTGCAGAGAGAGTAACTGGAAGTCTTTGCGCGCCCCATTGACCTGGTTGTGCGGCGAACTCACCGTGCAACGTTGATCCACATTGCTGACATTGACCTTGCTTGTCCAGATTCCATTGACCCAACTGATACCCGTCGCGTTCAATTAACAAGTTGTTACAATTGGCGCAGTAGGTACTTTGACCTTGGGGATCATGTGCATTACCGGTATAGACATATTTTAGGCCGGACTTAATCGCTATCTCTCTAGCGCGCTTAAGTGTTGCTAGCGGTGTCGGTGGAATCGAAGTCATTTTATAATCTGGGTGAAATGCACTAAAATGCAATGGTACATACGATCCCAGGTTATCGCGTATCCATCGACACATCTGCTCGATTTCGTTATTCGAATCATTCTCACCAGGAATCAATAGAGTCGTTATTTCCAGCCAAGTATCTGTTTCCTTGTGGATATATATTAATGTATCTAGTACATTTTGCAAATGGCCGCCGGTAAGCTGCCAATAAAATTTTTCAGTAAAGGCTTTCAGGTCAATATTAGTCGCATCGATATGGGCGAAAAATTCACGTCGTGGTTCTTCTTCAATATACCCGGCACTGACGGCGACTGTTTTAATACCTTCATGGTGGCAAGCTTTCGCAACCTCAATGGCATATTCCATAAATATCACCGGATCGTTATAAGTAAAAGCGATACTCTGGCATTGTAATTTTTTGGCGGTCTTAGCCAGTGCTTCCGGGCTGGCGGCGTCTGCCAGTGACGCCATTTCTCTGGATTTGCTGATATCCCAATTTTGGCAAAATTTACACGCAAGATTACAACCAGCCGTGCCAAAAGACAATACCGGCGTCCCCGGAAAAAAATGATTAAGGGGTTTTTTTTCGATGGGGTCAATACAAAAACCGCTGGATCGGGCAAAGGTTAACAGTACTATCTGGTTATTTTCACAAGCGCGTACAAAACACACTCCTCTTTGACCGTTTTTTAGCTTACATTTTCTTGGACAAATATCACATTGCACGCGCCCGTCTTTGCATAAGTGCCAGTATTTTGTAGGATAATAATCAGTAAATTTTTCATGCATGTGTTTGACCCCTGCTGCTCATTTAGTAACGGAATTAAATGAGCATAGAAATAAACAGGATAATTTGGTAGCATTAGACATCCAGTTATTAATATAGCCAACTTGTTCACACCGTCAACCTGGAGCCGCCTATGCCTGTTATCAGACAACCTGCCGTCGCAGGAACTTTCTATCCTGACGATTCGGTTGAGCTGGAAACAGTGATAAAAAATTTCATTGCAAACAACCAAAAAACAGGCCTTGTTCCAAAAGCGATTATCGTACCACATGCAGGTTATATCTACTCGGCACCCGTCGCTGCCAGTGTCTATTCCATTTTCCAGAACGCAAGCAACGACATTCGCAAAATTGTCATATTTGGCCCTGCGCATCGCCTGCCTTTTGATGGCTTGGCGATCCCGAGCGTCGAGCAGTTTGCTACACCATTGGGCGCAATCGCACTGGATACAATGTCTCTCAAAACCCTTGAGGATAATCAGTTGGCTATTGTACTTGATAAAGCCCATCAATACGAACATTGCCTGGAGGTACAACTACCGTTTCTGCAAACTCTTTTTGACTCTTTCACTCTAACACCGGTGCTAGTGGGTCATTGCGATGCCAGTCGTGTTGAGCAAGCCCTTGAACTTTTGTGGGGTGATCAACAGACTTTGATTATAGTCAGCTCGGATTTAAGTCACTACCATAGTTACGAAGACGCTAAAGTATTGGATCAACGCGCAACACTAGCGATAGAACAACTCGATAGCGATACGCTTGACGCTAATCTCGCCTGTGGTTCCATCGCTATTAATGGCTTGCTAAAAGTCGCAAAAAAACATCGTCTAAAAGCCAAGACAATCGATGTTCGCAATTCCGGCGATACCGCAGGACCGCAAGAGCAAGTGGTCGGGTACGGCGCTTATGCCTTTCACTAACAATATTGATAGTATCGATGAAAATACGTTTACAGCGCTCGAGAAAAAACAGTTGCTGTCACTGGCGAGACAGGCGATTGAACATTGCGTTGGAAATTTACCTGAGTATCGCCCCGAGAAGGAAAGCTATTCACCTTCTTTTAGTATAAATGCGGCCTGTTTTATAACACTAAAAAAATTTGGCATACTCCGTGGTTGCATCGGAAATCTTAGCGCTACACGAGCATTAATCGAGGACCTTTGTCATAACGCCCGTGCCGCTGCGCTGCAAGACCCAAGGTTTCCACCGGTTTCCCAAAATGAGCTTCACGATCTAGACATTAGCATTTCAATTTTAACCACACCAGAACCTATTTTTTTTGATTCGGAGGCCGACTTGCTAAGCCAATTGATACCGGGTAAAGACGGTCTGGTGTTATCGGAACACGGCAAGCAAAGTACTTTTCTACCCGTTGTTTGGGAATCACTTCCAAAGCCGGTTGATTTCCTGCAACAACTAAAAATCAAAGCGGGGCTTGCTGCTGATCATTGGTCAAACGATATAAAAATTAGCAAATACCACACCGTGACTATCCCCTAACCTATAGGTAGCCCGGACTTCGCGCAGCGAACGCCGGGGAAAAAGAGACAGGATTCGAAATTCAATCAAAACAGGCGTCTGTGCAAGGTAGTCGGTAGCTGACTTAAACAGGAAAAAACAGGAAGTTCGTTCTCCCGGCGTTCGCTGTGCGAAGTCCGGGCTACTTATTTGAGTGAAAAATTAATTGGAGAGATAAGCGCGAATTTTATTTTTTACATTGACCGACAGACTCTGGTGCGCATAACGTTCCGTCTGTCCAGATGGCTCGACCAAGTTTTGCGCCAGTCAAATCTGCTCCGCCTAACCGCGCACCTTTTAAATTGGCATAAGTCAGATTGGCATTGTTTAACTTTGCATTGGTCAAATCGACATTTCTTAATCCGACGCCAATCAAGCTGGCATCGGAAAAATCCGTATAGCTCAAATTAGCGGTACTTAAATTTCCGTAGTCGAGTATCGCGTAAGCGAAATTGGTACCGTGAAAATCAGCGCCGCGAAAATCGGTGTTTTTTAACTGAGCACCCGACAAATTTTTTAGTGACGCGCTCAGGCCTTCTTTTTTACAATTGTTCCAGTTAACCCCGGGGGTTGGATCAGCACCACAATTAGACGTGTTATAAGCAATACCACTGTCGTCAATATTTTTTAGTTGAAAAAAATAGACAAAAAATCCTACCAACCCAATAACAAAAATCATAAAAATCAATTTCGGGACGATTTGCTTATTGTTTTTTTCCCGATAGGTATCCATGATAAGACGGCGGTTACCACGGGTCGCGATCAATTCCTCATTTTCATCAGCACGTCGGTCTGTGCGACGCCTGTCATTTTTATTGTAAGCAGATTTTTTACGCCTAGATCCCAAACGTTCATCTTGACGACGTTTGGCCATGGTTAATTTTTCTCTATCTACCTTGGAATCCCCGCTAATCATTTCCTCAGGTATTAACACTTGTTGCGATAACAACTTTTCCCAATGTTCGCCGTCACCACTAACTTCATCTTCGAGACTTATTCGCCCGATCAATACAAAGTTTCGAATCATCGCCTTCGGATAGGGTCCCTTTTTTACACCCTTACTCTTTACATACCAGTTTTGTATTTTTTCTACTTTGGGTTTTGGGATAGACATAATCTGCTGCTTCCATGTAAAGCGACTGGAATCGTAATGTTATAAAATCCTTTTTTTACCTACGGCTGCTTGTTCCTTGCTTTCCATATCCCGCATAACCTTCAATAACTCTACCTCTCCCTGAGTTAAGCCACAGGTATCCATGATATCATTAATAGAGCTTCCCTTATTTAACAGTCCTGCCGCTCGTTCGAATTGCTTCTCACCCTTCTCTCTCATTTCCAATTGCTCAAAACGCTCTGTCAACCGCCGAAATCGTTGCTCCAGCTCGAAGAGCTTGTTAACAGGTTCGGCAAAATAGCCTTGTAACCGACGTATTTCCTTTGTCATTTCATCCAATCTGGATTCATTGGTATAGATTAGTTTTCGCATTTGTCGGGCGACATTAATAGCAAACAGCGGGATCATAATACCTAAAAAAATAATGCCAACAAAGAGTAATATTTGCACCGCAACGGAAGTCATTTTACCTTAATCCTACACTTGTTCATCGATGTGTTTATTCTCCGAATCGTCTTCATTCGAAGCGTTTTCTTCAGACTCCTCAGGGACATCTGTTTGCGGCCGCTGTTCCACTTTTTCTCTTTTTGTGTCTGTTCGCCTACTTGGCTGAACAGGTTTTATGCGACCGATGCCACTCATTGTTACCTATTGTCAACTAAGCGCTTTAAACTAAATACCATGTTCAGAAATCAGCTTAGTAATATTGATTAATATTAGTAGCTGCCCATTATTATTTACAACCCCGTCGATAAATTCTCCAGTCTTGTTATTAACATTTGGAGAAGATTCGACTTGAGATTGTCTTAACTCGACGACCTCGGCGACACTATCCACCATCATACCAATCACATCGTCCCCGCTTTCTATAATCACTATGCGAGCACTGTCACTGGGTTCAACATCCGGTAGATTAAAGCGTTTTCGAGTATTAATCACCGTGACGACATTTCCCCTTAGATTAATAATCCCGGTAACGAAATCCGGCGATCCGGGCACTGGCGCGATTTCAGTAATTCGCAGGACTTCCTGCACTTGTATTACATTAATACCATATGACTCTTCACCCAATCTAAACGTTACCCACTGCAAGAGTGGATCATCTGAATTTTTTGACTCTACGTGTGCCATAGTCTAACCTTATTTAATTAGCTGAATCAGTCTTGATAATATTAATCTTCATAATACTGATCTTCATAATATTAATTTTCGCAAACGATTGATATCTCCACTCCTACTATCATGGAGCAATATTCATGCCATAGCATGTTCCAAAGAATGGCCGTCGCACTATAACAACTAAAATATCGGCGGAATACTCGGTAATTCTAGCGGGCTTTGTATGACAGGAAAAACACCTTGCTTGTTATAACGCCCTCTATTTAGACTACCCGGCGTTGGAGAATTTTTTAGCATTGGCCCTGGCTTTAGTCGGGTGATAATCTGCTTTTCTAATCCACGATCCAGATTCTTTAAGAAGCTTTTAGAAGTACCCTTAATGGATGAAGGTTTACGGTATTCCCCCAGATTTTTTTTACTAAATCTGGGATTAGGCGATGGATTAATCACTAATACAACACGCCGGTTTTTCATACGGCCTCTTGCCGTCTTATTCGATGCGATCGGGTGATATTTACCGTAACCAACTGCTGCCATGCGATTGGGCTTTAGCCCTGACCGTGCAAACAAATGCACGACACTGGAAGCCCTGGCAGCTGATAACTCCCAATTCGATGGGTACAATAAACTACGGATCGGAATATTATCTGTAAAGCCCTCGACATGAATAGACGGCTTTGTTTTCGACAATATCTTTGCGATTTTTTCCAAAATGGGAATTGCTTGCCCCGAAAGTTTAGCGCTCCCGCTAGCAAAAAGTATACTGCTGTTGATTTCGACTTCGATCCACTGTCCACTTTGGGTAATACCAACCAAACCTTTTTTTATGAGTGGGCTAATAGCACTTTGTATTTTTTCAGTCGCATTTCTAATCGAATTTTCTTGCCCACTCGACCCTTTATTTTCACTGCCCATCTGCACTTGCGATTGCGTATTCTTGACACCCGGACCAACTCCACTGAATCTTGGCGGTGGTAAATTTGACAATCCCAACTGAATCAATCTTTGTGTTAGTGCTGAAGACGACTGACCAGGCGACTTCATAATTTGACCGATCTGGATAGGCTGCATCGATCTTTTAGAAGACCGAAATGCCGCGTCCAGTGATGCCGATAGCACTCGGTACTTACCTTCATTGACTGATGACACTGAGTACATAACAACAAAAAATGCGAACAGTAATGTTATAAAATCAGCATAGGAAATTAACCATCGTTCATGGTTTTCATGTTCTTCAGGTTTTTTCTTTCTTGCCATATGCGCTTATTATAGCTTTAACCGAGTTATATAGATTAATTGCTTACATGCAATTTTCGCGCTAATCGTTGGAGTTTATACCGGGTTTTCTTCTGCTAACCTAAATATCCCTGGAGTTTTGACTCGATATTTCGCGGGTTTTCGCCTTCAGCGATGGAAATTACACCTTCGATAACCATTTCCCGAAATTGAGTCTGCTTGTGTATTATCCCTTTTAGTTTATTGGCAATCGGTAAAAATATAATATTAGAAAGACCGACACCGTAGATGGTGGCCACAAACGCGACGGCGATACCCGATCCTAGTTTGCTCGGATCGGCAAGATTATTCATAACATGAATCAAGCCCATTACCGCCCCGATGATACCAATTGTAGGGGCATAACCACCAAACGCATCATACACTTTCGCAGCTTGGGTATCGGCGTGCTCTTTGGTTCCGACTTCGACTTCGAGAATATCACGGATCGTTTCTGGTTCGCTGCCATCCACGAGTAGTTGCAACCCTTTTCGAGCAAACAAGTCTGTCTCTGATTCAGCGACTGCTTCCAAACCAAGTAGACCTTCCTTTCTGGCAATATTGCTCCAGTTAACAATTTTTTCTATGGCTTCTTTTACGCCGATTCGTGGTGGTAAAAAGACCCATAAAGTCATAGCCATTGCCCGAAAAAATGTCTTTAACTCGGCCTGGACCATTACCGAGCCCGTTGTTCCGCCCATCACAATAAAAAATGCAGTCCCCTGTATTAATGACTCTGTGTGGCCACCTTCCATTATGTTGCCACCGATAATGGCACCTATAGCAAGAATCAGTCCGAGGATTGTTAATATGTCCATTATACAACCTTCATAAGCGCAGGTCCTATTTCAGGAAGCGAAACCTCACTGTCACTGAGACCGGCTTTTGCTACCGCCATTGGCATACCGTATATCACCGAGCTTTCTTTATCTTGAGTCCAAATCGTCGAGCCTTTGTCTTTAAGTATACGCGCACCTTTGCAACCATCGGCCCCCATACCGGTGAGAATAATCGCAAGGCAGTTACCCTCAACTTGTTTAGCAATTGAATTAAAAGTCACATCGACAGAAGGTCGATAGGGTTGCTCTTTGTCGGGTTCCTTTAAAATCACGCAAAGCTTGTCGTTGCTCTTCATGACCAGCATCTGCTTTCCACCGGGCGCTAATAAAACCCTTCCGGGTTTTACCTCATCACCAGAACAGGCTTCTTTAACTTCCACTTCACAAAGCTTATTTAATCTTTCTGCAAACGCCCCGGTAAAATTTTGCGGCATATGCTGAATAACCAATATAGGTAATGGGAAATCCTGTGACAAATTAGCAAGTATTTGCTGTAACGCGATCGGTCCACCCGTCGAAGAACCAATTGCAACCAGTTCAAATTTCTGCCGATTTCTATTATCTCTTTCACCAACGACATTGCTTTTAATCACCCCTGACAATCGATTATTGGCAAGCTTGTGATTAGCCGCGAGGTCCGCGACCCCTTTAAAACCAATTCCCAGTACCCTCATTCTAATTTGCCGGGCAACCTCTTCATAATTATTCACCAATGCAGCACTGTCCTTTGGAAAATAGTCGATTGCGCCTGCCTCGAGTGCCTGCAACGCCAGCTTGGCTCCTTGCGTGGTAAATGAAGATAACATTAGAATCGGCGTGGGTCTGATTTTCATAATCCTTCTGACCGCAGTGATTCCATCAACAACAGGCATTTCTACATCCATTGTAATAACATCAGGATTTAATGAGGTGGTTTTTTTAATTGCATCATTACCATCCACCGCCTCACCTACAACTTCCAAACGTGCATCTTTAGATAGGATATCTACTATCCTTTTCCGAAAAAAACTGGAATCATCTACGACTAAAACTTTAATTGTCATATCCGCTATCTAAGTCCATTTTTAAATACAAATTCAGGCACGGGATCGAAGCAGTCCCGGCATATCCAGAATCAATGCGATTCGCCCATCACCTGTTATCGTTGCACCTGCGAATCCAGGTAGACCGTGCAACAACATCCCTAACGGCTTAATAACCACCTCTTCCTGACCAATGACCTGGTTCACAACAAAGCCAATATTTTTCCCACCAACACTAGCGACAACAACCTGATCATCTGTCGAACCCTCATGCTTGGAACGATCCTCGTCTAACCAATCATAGAGATAAAATAAAGGCATTGCGCTTTCGCGCACCATAATAACCAACTGCTCATTGACATGGCTTGTAGTGTAGTTTTCCATAGAGAATATTTCATTAACGCTGGACAAGGGTAACGCAAATGTTCTCGATCCTATCTTAACCATAAGCGTAGGCAAAATCGCCAAGGTTAAAGGTAGTTTAATTCTAAAGGTACTGCCCTTACCTTTTTTTGAATCGATTTCAATGCTGCCATTAAGCTGAGAAATTCTGGTTTTGACCACATCCATTCCAACACCTCGACCAGAAACATCGGATACCTCCGTTTTGGTCGAAAATCCAGGCGCAAAAATCATGTTAAACGCTTCCTTATCGGTCATTCTACTGGCAGATTCTTGCGTTAAAAGACCTTTTTCAATTGACTTTTCCTTTAAAAAGTTGGCGTCCATTCCGGCTCCATCATCTTCAATTAACAGCTGAATATGATCGCCTTCCTGTGCCGCTGATAATCTGACAACTCCTTCCGGGTTTTTGCCTATTTTTTGCCGATCTGCCGGTGTCTCAATGCCGTGATCCACTGAATTTCTCACCAGATGAATCATCGGGTCAGCCAACGCTTCTACTAAATTTTTATCCAGGTCAGTCTCTTCCCCCACCAATTCCAGCTTAACCCGCTTGTTTAGATTTCGAGCAAGGTCGCGTACGACTCTAGGGAAACGTCCAAACACTTTTTTTATCGGCTGCATCCTTGTTTTCATTACCGATGCCTGTAGATCTGCTGTAACCAGATTAAGATTCGCAACTGCTTTGGTAATATCATTGTCGTTAATTTTTATTTTTAATGTTTCTAGCCGGTTTCTTACCAGCACCAATTCGCCAACCATATTCATAATATCATCGAGTCTTTTAGTATCGACCCGAACCGTCGTCTCTGCTGAGCGAACGGGTGTTTTCTCCGTGTTGTTAGTACTAGTGGATTCGGAAGTCTCCTGTTTAACTAACTGCGGCTTCTTACTAGCCACCGCTTTAGCCTTTGAACTGGTCACCGATGGATTATTTTTCGGACTTTCTATATCGCTTTTGCGGACAGCCGGTAACTGCTTAGATGCATTTCTGTGTTTATCCTTTCCATGTATATCATCCAATAGATTATCAAATTCCTGCTCTGTTATATCAGCGCTACTGGCGTCCGGCGCGTTGCTTTCAGCGGGCGTTTCCACCTTGGTCTGCGCTTTTGACTTAACAAGCGTATGCTTTCCCTTGCCATGCATGTCATCTAACAGGGACTCAAACTCTTCTTCTGTTATATCCCTTTCTTTGACCGACGCGCTTCCATTTTCTACAACACTGTGCTGTCCTTCACCGTGCAGATCATCCAGCAAAGCTTCAAATTCTTCGTCACTAATATCATCAGAATTTCCAACTGTTTTTTCAGTAGTAGGCGCTGATTCGGCTTTACCATCAACCCTTTCAGAAGAGGTGTCTTTTGCGTTGGAGTCGCTACGATTAGCTTCTAATACATCCAATAATGCCTCAAATTCGTCTTCAGTAATCTCATTACTGTTACTAACAACCGGCTCATCTGATTTAGTAACAGTGGGAACATCTTTGTTTAGCAACGGTGATGCTGGCGTCTCTTCGTCTTTATTCCCAGTATCGGCCACTTTTTCTGCTTTAGGCTCGCTGGGTTGCTCCTGCGATTCATTTGACTTGGCTTGCGGCAATGCAAGTCTTTCTAGGTGATGCAGTAATTTTGGATCAGCGTGTTCCGGTTCTGAATAAGCACTAAGCTGTTCAAATTGGTCATTTAAGATGTCTACTACATTAAGTACGGTATCCATTAAGTCAGCATCGACTTTTCGCTCACCCTGTCTAAGCACATTAAAAACGTCTTCTGCACGATGACATATATCGATCATTGCTGGGATATTAAGAAACCCAGCACCACCCTTAATCGTATGAAAGCCTCTGAAAACAGCATTCAGCAACTCACTGTCTTCCGGATAATTTTCCAGATCGACTAGTTGTTGCCCTAGAAGTTCTAGTATTTCACCCGCTTCGACAAGAAAATCCTGTAATATTTCTTCATCTTCTATAAACGACACAACAGAGCCTCTCTAACCCTATAAGCTTGTTCAGCTGGGCTAAAACCCCAAACTAGACAATAAATCATCAACATCATCCTGACTCCCTACTCTATCGCCGTTATCAATTTCTGGTACTTGTGGGCCATGACCTCTTTCATCGGAATCGGTGATTTTAGTCGGCTTAGATATATCGGAAACGGGACGTCCCCCCAGTTTAATCAGACGTACCAGGCTATCCTCAACTTCCTGGACAAGTTCTATAACACGTTTAATGATTTGACCTGTGAGATCTTGAAAATCCTGCGCAAGCATAATTTCAGTAAAATGGCTATGTATACTTTTCGAATTTTCTTCGGTAAACGCAAGGAAATCATCGAGGTCTCTGCTCATTTCCCTAAATTCTTCAACACTAAGTTCACTTGATCTAAAACGTTTCCATTTTTTGTTTATTTTTTTAGAAAGCTGTTGCAGCTTTTCAGAAACCGGCATGACGGCTTCTACCGCATTCATGGTTTTGTTGGCGGCATCCTCTGTCATTTGAATAACATGCTGCAGTCTGGCTTTGGCGTCGGGAATATCCTGCTCTGCCATAGACGCGACTTTTGAATCTAACTGAAAATTGTTTAACGAATCGTGAAGTTCTCTAGTCAACTTGCCGAGTTCACTATATAACTCGGTATCGCGATACTTTACCAATTCTTCCAGTCGACTTGATAAACTATTTTCATCGCCCTCTTCTATGCATTTTACCAGCTCACGAGCGCTTACCAGCAAGTCTTGTTTGAATTGCTCCTCACTATCTTCCCGCGCTTCTAATGTCATCACTTACCCAACCTTTCAAATATTTTATCAATTTTTTCTTTTAAGGTCGCTGCCGTAAAAGGTTTTACGATATAACCGTTTACACCTTCTTGTGCTGCCAATACAATCTGGTCGCGCTTGGATTCCGCCGTCACCATCAATACAGGCAAGTCTTTGATCTTGTCGTCTGAACGTACTGCCCGCAACAAATCAATCCCAGTCATTCCCGGCATATTCCAATCAGTAACCAAAAAATCGTAGCCACCGGATTGCAACATCGGTAACCCAGTCTTACCATCGTCTGCTTCTGCAGTATTATTAAATCCGAGATCTCTCAGCAGGTTTTTGATAATTCTCCTCATCGTAGAAAAATCATCGACAACCAGAATTTTCATTTCTTTATCCAACTTCTTTACCTCTCAACAATTGACAATATTTATTTATCATTTTTTCTTGGAAACCATTCGGTCATCCGTGCGCGCAATCTTATGAGTGCTTGGCCGTGAATCTGACAGACGCGAGATTCGCTAACACCCAGTACTTCCCCGATTTCTCTTAAATTCAGCTCCTCATCATAATAAAGCGCCATGACAATTCGCTCCCTTTCCGGTAAACCTGCTACAGACTTGGCCAAAGAATTTTGAAAATCCTCTTTTTGCAGTGCTTCTAATGGGCCTACTTCTTCATAGGTAGATCCTGATTTTGGTTCATCAGCCATTATCGTTGGGTCATCAAAACTAAACATTCTACACCCGGCAGCATCTTGAAGTATTTTATGATAGTCGTTCAAATTTAACTCCAAGGCCTCTGCGACTTCGTGATCCCTTGCATCTCTACCCTTTTCATTCTCGATGCCCCGAACTGCTTCGGCAACCATCCGTACTTTTCGATGCACCGAACGCGGCGTCCAATCCGATTTTCTTATTTCATCCAGCATCGAACCCCGGATACGAATACCAGCATAAGTTTCGAAACTTGCGCCTTGCGAAGGATTATAGTTTTTTGACGCTTCCAGCAACCCAATCATTCCCGATTGAATCAAGTCTTGTACCTGTACACTTGCTGGCAACCTACTAACTAAATGATAGGCTATACGTTTTACCAACTGAACATGTTTTTCGACCAATTCATGTTGTTCTGAATTATCTATTGACGCGTACATAGCATATCCATTCATTATCGGGACTCCGATATATTTGTTTTCGATCCAATTAACCGCTCTACAAAAAATTCAACATGACCACCGGGTGAATCTACTTGCGGCCATTTACTAGTTTTTAACGCTAAGTTTTTAAAGGCAACAGAAGCACGACTTCTGGGAAACGCCTCAACAACTACTTTTTGCTTTTTGACCGCTTTTTTCAAACAATCATCGTAGGGTATTGTTCCCAGATAACTTGTAGTGATATCCAAATACTTATCGGCCACATTAAGCAATTTCATAAATAATTCTCGCCCTTCCTGATTGCTCTGTGTCATGTTTGAGAGGATATGGAAATGGCTAACGCCATGATCGCGGCTTAACACCTTTATTAACGCAAAAGAATCCACTATTGATGTGGGTTCATCACAGACCACAACTATTATTTCCTGCGAAGCCTGGCAAAAACTGATAACCGTATCGGAAATGCCTGCGGCTGTATCGACAAGTAACGCATCTAAATCGGTAGTAATGTCGCTGAATGCTCTTATTAACCCCGCGTGCTGCATTGGGCTTAACTCTGTCATCAATTTAATACCCGAAGCCGCCGGTATAATCTGCAATCCAGTCGGCGTAGTCACCATAACTTCCTGCAAAGATTTTTCACCGGAAATAACATCAGACAAATTATACTTTGGCTTTAGCCCCAACATAACGTCGATATTGGCCAACCCCATATCCGCATCAAGCAGTATTACTTTTTTTCCATTGGCCACCATAGCGGTGGCTAGGTTAGCCGATACATTTGTCTTGCCAACACCGCCTTTTCCACTGGTCACGGCGATGACCTGAATAGGTCTGGACCCCTTCAGACTGTTATTTTTCATCTGACTATAAGCGCTTTTATCAGGCATGAGCATTAAGGTTATCCTCTCTGCCGTTCACGCTATAGGAACTTGAGGCAGATAATAGTTCTGTTTGTTGCATCATTGTTACGGCTTTACTGACCAAGCTATAAGGACGAGCTTTAGCTAAATCGTCAGGTACTTTTTGACCTTCACTAATATAACCAATCGGTATCTGCCACTTGATTAGCGTTGACAGTAATCCACCTAAACTTGCAGCTTCATCAATTTTTGTAATTATCGAACCGGAAATATCTAAATCCGAATAAGCACTGGCAATCTGATTTAATGCCTGATTTTGAGTATTAGATGACAACACTAGAAATGTTTTCATTTTAAAAGGCACGCTTTTTAGCAGATCAAACTGTTCCTTCATACGCTTATCACGTTGCCCGATGCCTGGTGTATCAATCAGTATAAGTGGCTTATCGTAGAGATCACTTATGGTTGTCTTGAATGATTCGACATCCGAAGGCATATAAACGGGTGTACCTAACATCTTCCCATAGGTCAATATTTGATCTTGAGAGGCCACCCGATAATTATCCATTGACACAAGTACGACCTGGTCGCGACCGTGTTTTAATGCGTATCGCGCTGCTAACTTCGCGATAGAAGTTGTCTTACCAACACCGGTTGGGCCAACTAATACCACGACGCCACCCGTTTCGATTATATCGGATTCAGAAACTTTCACTTTATGAGCAAGTATCGCCAGTGCTTTCCTCCAACCTTCATTCACATCTGACGACAGTGGCATTTGTGAAAGTATTTCATGACTAATGTCGGAGCCGATACCGAGTTCGTGCAACCGTGCATAGATCCCCGTGTGTGCTGGATGGATATGAGAAATCCCCATCTGTTGCGGCTGCTTTATTTGCGTATTCAACAAACCCTTTAACGTATCCAATTCCCGCTTCATCGCCATCACTTCGAGGTCACGTTCCTGTGAACGTTTTTCTTGAAACATATATTGCTCATTGGGTACTCTCGGCTCTTCACTATTTCCAGACGAGTTTTTAACACCAGTATCTTGTTTTTTTAAACTGCTTTCACTAACCGATGACCCCTGGAATGCTTTTATACTTTCATTCGCCCGATGAGAAACGGGCGGTTCTGATTTGATCGCAGCATCTTCCGCTGCGTTATTCCTGCCCTGGCTATTTGACACAGCCTCTTCCGGGGAAACATAAGCAGTTTGATTATTTTGGTTTACGGAACCGTGAACAGTATTCACGTTAGCAACGCTCGGCGTCTGATTTTGATATTGATCAGGCGTAGGTAACAAACCGCCCTGCGTCTGCTGTGGAAGTAACTGACCAGCGGAATTACTATTTTGAGCGGGACTTACTATATTCTGATCAACTGGAATCGCTTGCTGGTATTCCTGCGGCAATACATATTGTGGTGGCTGGTTAGAACGCAAATAGGGAGGCGTGACAATCCCTGAGTTATTTTGAACCGGCTTCTGATTTTGAATCGCAGCGGCAATCGGATTTTGCTGTCCAACCTGTTGTCGTGACTGTACCTGCTCGTAATTAAAATCACCGACTTCCTGTAAATTAGCATTGGCACTACTCTCTTGTGCCACTTGCTCTTCGAAATTATTTTCAGAACCTGATTTTTCTTTTTCCAGCATAGTTTCAATATAGCTTTCGTCATAGTCAATCGCTGATATTATCTCAATACCGTCATCAACCTTTCGGTTTGAAAGAATCACAGCATCAGCACCGTGTTCTTCTCGCACCATTTTAATAGCTTGTCGCATATCTGGTGCCTTAAACCGTTTTATTTTCATCACTATATTCCTCAATAAATACTAAATACTTTAACCTGGAAATCGACTAACCACTAATTTGCTGCCCTATTACATGTACCACCTGAATACGCTTATCATCAGGCACTTCGTTATATGCCAACACACTTAAACTGGGGATACTATGTTTTAACATCTTCGCTAACCAAAGACGGATCGCGGGTACTGTTAGCAATACTGCAGAATTTCCCCCTGCTTCTACTTGTTGTGTTGCGTTAGCTAATGATTGTTGTAGCTGCTCTGCAAGGCCCGGTTCAATCGATGGACCGCTCTCAGAAGTTGCTGTAAAGGACTGTTGCAATATCTGTTCCAGTGAAGGATCCAACGTCATTACCAATAGCTGCGAGTTCATTCCGTTAATTTGCTGCACGATAGAGCGTCCTAACGCTGTTCTTACCGCCGAGGTTAGATAGTTTGCGTCCTGGCTATGAGGGGCGTGCTCCGCGAGTGTTTCAGCAATTGTACGCATATCTTTAATCGGAATTTTTTCCTCTAGAAGATTCTGTAGAACCTTTAATATTTTGCTGGTCGTCAATAATTCCGTTGTTAGATCCTCTACAAGTTTTGGGGTAGATTTTGCCAGGACATCGAGCAAGTTTTGGACTTCTTCATGACCTAGTAATTCATAAGCGTGTTGCTGTAACGTTTGGCTTAAATGCGTCGCAATGACAGTTCCAGGATCAACAACGGTGTAACCTGCGGTTTGTGCCTGTTCTCTTTGTGACGGATCGATCCACAACGCTTCCAAACCAAAAGCCGGGTCAACCGTCGGCTTACCGGTCACGCTACCGAACACCTGACCTGGATTAATGGCCATTTCCTGATCCGGATTTATCTCCGCCGTTCCAACAGGCACGCCAAATAACGAGATTCGATAAGCACTTGGATTTAGATCTAGATTATCGCGTATATGAACTGGCTGAATTAGAAAACCCAATTCCTGTGACAGTTTTCTTCTCACCCCTTTGACTTTTGGCATCAGGTCGCCACCCTGTTTTTTGTCGACCAAAGAAATAAGCCTATAACCAACCTCAAGTCCGATCACATCGACTGTATGTACATCATCCCAACTAAGATCGGCTTCAACTGGCGGCGGCGGAGGTTCTACTTTTTTAACCTCTTGATTTTGCGCCGTGGAGATATTTTTTTGAGAAAAGTAGTAAGCCATTCCCCCGCAAACAGCGGCCAGGGTCAAAAAGGCAACATTTGGCATGCCCGGTATTATGCCCATTAATCCGATAATACCCGCAGTGATAGTCAGGGCCCTGGGATTTTTAAACAACTGCGATATAACTTGCTCACCTAAATCCTGACTGGTAGAAACTCGGGTAACAATAATTGCAGCAGCGGTAGAGATGACCAACGAGGGTATTTGTGCGACCAAGCCATCGCCAACGGTTAGCAAGGTATAGTAACGCATTGCTTGCTCGAAACTTAATCCATGTTGCGATAAGCCAACAGCAAGGCCACCGATTATATTGATAAATAAAATTAGAATTCCGGCAATGGCATCGCCACGCACAAATTTACTGGCCCCATCCATCGAACCGTAAAAATCTGATTCCGCCCGCACTTCATCGCGTCTTTCGCTGGCTTCTTCCTGAGTGATTACCCCGGCATTCAAATCAGCATCAATTGACATTTGCTTTCCAGGCAGGGAATCTAATGTAAAACGTGCTGTCACCTCGGCAATTCTTCCAGCGCCTTTAGTCACTACCACAAAATTAATGATGACAAGAATTGAAAACACAACCAAGCCAACCGCATAGTTACCGCCAATCACGAACTCACCAAACGATGCGATCACTTGACCGGCCGCATCGGGACCCGTATGCCCATCAAGTAACACAACACGCGTAGACGCAACATTTAATGCCAGGCGCATCAATGTTGTTATCAGCAGGATCGACGGAAATACGGCAAACTCAAGCGGTTTTAGTACATAAACAGCAACTAATAGTACGACAAGCGATAACGCGATATTAAACGAGAACAATACATCCAACATTAAAGGTGGGAGCGGCACTATAATCATTGCCAACAACGCCATCAGTATCAGAGGAGCAGCAACCCCTCCTCTAGATTTAGCATTTGCATCTACCGTTTCCGCTGTGGACATAGCAACTCAACATATAGTAATGTTATTTTAAAAGCATGAAGTCAAGTTAACGACTCATCTCGATAAACTATATGGCTAGGTGCAAATATTGTACCTTTTAACAACAAGAGGTTATTGAAATTAGTCGACCTATATTGCAGAATGATGTTTCACTCATTTTTTTTATGGCGTTTATTTACCAAGTCAACAAATTCATCAGGGATATCAAATTTACGCGGTTTTTTCGGGGGTTTGCTACCAATATTTATATCTCTTAACTGGAATATATAGGCCAGTATTTGTGCGACAGCAAAATATAATCCATGCGGTATTTCTCGATTAACTTCTGTTGTAAAATAGAGCGCCCGCGCTAAAAGAGGCGCCTCAAATATCGGCACACTATTTTTCTTTGCGACTTCTCGAATACGAAATGAAATTAGATCCGCACCCTTGGCAACAACAATAGGTGCTGCTGCTCCTGCGGTATCATATTTTAGCGCGATCGCAAAATGGGTCGGGTTGGTGACAACAACGTCTGCCATTGGAACTTCTTCCATCATCCTTTTATTAGACATTTCCTGCTGTACCTGGCGTATACGCCCCTTTACTTCCGGATCGCCTTCAGTACTCTTATGCTCATCCTTAATTTCCTGTTTGCTCATTTTTAACTGCTTGTTATGCTGTACAATTTGAAACGGCACATCAATTGCGGCAATCAACAACGTACTTACGCTTAAAAGTAAAAATAGCCATCCGATTATTTCCATTGATTTAAAAATGGCATACTTGTACCCCAATGAACCTAGCGCGAGCAGATCTGAGATATAATGAAATATGAAGAATACCGCAACAGATCCTATTAAGGCTACTTTTGCTATTGATTTTACCAGCTCCATCAGACCTTTGACTGAAAATATTCTTTTTAATCCTTTCATAGGATTAATCTTATTGAATTTTGGCAACGCCGATTTAGCTGAAAAAGCCCAACCACCTATTAGCATCGGAGTCACAATAGCAGCGACTAGCAAAACCAACATAAACGGAATAATTAAATCAAACATATTCCCGAGCGCTGAGCCGACAGCGATAATAATATCCTCATTGCCCGAATATAGTATTTTTCTATCAATCACCAAACCTCTCTGAATCAATTGCGATAATCCACTTCCTAAATCTTTCCCCATAACGATTAAGGCAATAGAGGATGTTAGTAAAATCATGGATGTCGAAAATTCTTTAGAACGCGGAGCCTGGCCTTTCTTTTTTGACTGTTCACGTTTTTTCGGTGTCGGTTCTTCGGTTTTTTCTTGAGATTCGCCTTGGCTGGACTCTGACATAGCGTTAAGTCTTTAGAATAGTCTGAATTGTATTAAACGAATCCATAACAAGTTCGGTAAATCTTGGTAGTAGATTAGGTAATGTTAACATTATTATTATAACGCCAGCCGCCAGTGTCGTTGGAAACCCGACCGCAAAAATATTCATCTGCGGTGCCGAGCGGGTCATCACCCCAAAACCGATATTGATCAGGGTAATCGTTACCATACAAGGCAGTGCAATCAGTAACGCGCCAACATACATTTTTCCGCCCCACAACACCACGCCAAATATTTCGTTAACTGAAACACCACTTTGCGTCACTGATACCAGAGAAAAACTTTCGACTAGAATTTTTATCGCGACCAGATGCCCATCCATAGCAAAAAACAATAAGGTACCGATAATAAGATAAAATTTACTGACAATCGGCACACTAACCCCCGTTGCCGGGTCGAGAAAAGAGGCGAACCCCAAGCCCATCGTCAATGCTACGCTGTTACCGGCTATGATCAGCGAGCTAAAAGCGAGCTGAAGCATAAAACCAATGACAAGTCCGATTAACATCTGTTCGACAAACATCAGCATACCAGCAAAAGAAAATGGCTCAACAGCCGGTATATGGGAAATATAAGGTTGAGCGACAACCGTCAGTATAAGTGCGAGCGCCAGACGATGAACAACAAATAGTATATTTTTTGCCCCAAAAATGGGTGCCGCCATTAGCATGGCAGAGATCCGCACAAACGGCCAAAAATAAACGCCGACTAATCCTGATATTTCAGCAATACTTAACGTCATAACTGTATCACACGGTAATTTGCTTTCAGTTTCATCGTCAGCACCAAAACATTAATCGTTAGCCGATTATTTCAGGAATCATTTCGAATATTCTTTGTGTAAACTCGACCATTATATTTAACATCCAGCCACCGGCGTAGGTTAACACAAGTGCAAGCACTATCAATTTGGGGACAAAACTCAGCGTCATTTCGTTAATCGACGTCGCCGCCTGAAACATACCAATCAGCACACCAATCACTAACACCGAAATCAATATCGGTGCTGATATCAACGTGGTTACCTTTAATGCTTCCTGCCCTATCGATACGACAAAATCAGGTGTCATTCTCCCTCCTTAAACTGCAAAACTCTTTGCTAGAGTGGCCATAATCAACGCCCAACCGTCGACTAATACAAACAACATGAGCTTAAACGGTAACGCAACCAACATAGGTGACAACATCATCATTCCCATCGACATCAGTATACTCGCGACTACTAAATCGATAACAATAAAGGGTATAAAGATTAAAAAACCTATCTGGAACGCCGTTTTTAACTCACTGGTGATAAACGCTGGAATTAAAACCGTAAAAGGTGCATCGCCAGCCGTCGCTATTTTTTTTGATTTAGAAAGACTGAGAAATAAATTGAGATCATTCTGACGTGTCTGCTTTAGCATAAATTTTTTAAACGGCGCTTTTGCCTTTTCGAAAGCCTCCTGTTCGTTAATTTTTCCATCAA
The DNA here is from genome assembly GCA_003233345.1 of Gammaproteobacteria bacterium. GTDB lineage: Bacteria > Pseudomonadota > Gammaproteobacteria > SZUA-21 > SZUA-21 > SZUA-21. The sequence goes on from QILK01000065.1 coordinate 23,598, forward strand.
GAAAAGGCTTGATACTATTATTATAAGTCGCCTCTAGTACCGGTGACATTACAAAAAAACTTAGGAACAAAGAAAGCCCAACCAATATTTGGGTCGAAGGTGTTTGCGGTGTACCCAGTGCCTGCCGAAGTATTGATAGCACAATAATTATTCTGGCAAATGAAGTCATCATCATTGCGATCGCGGGCAAAAACACCAACGCGGTCATGATAAACAATATTTTTATCGATACCGAATAGGTCTCGCCCCCTGACTTATTTGGTACACTGTTAACAATGTCGATACTGCCGGCGGCATAGGCATTACCCGCCACCCCAAGAACAAGCGCTACCACACTCAGCCAGATGTAACGTTTCACTGGTCTTCTCCACGTTTTAACATCTGCTTGACCTTATCGCCGAGTATCGACCCAAAATTTTCGTTAACCGGCTCAACCTCGATTTTTTCCTTTAAAACATGCAAGGTTCTCACTGAACCGGGAGCGACGCCGAGTATAATTTGCTCGCTACCCACCTCTACAAGCACTAATTTTTCTCTTGCGCCAAGGCTAACACCGCCGATAACTTTTATTTGATTATTGGCAGTCGTGTTCATTTTTCCGAGTCGTTTTAGCAACCACAAGACAACAACGATAGAGATAATAACAACTATAAAACCAGAAAACAGTTGAAATAAATCAGGCCCAGGGAGGTCAGAGGCTATTTTTGTTTTAGCAATATCAGCGCTTGGAGCCGATAGAATTTTTGCTTCACTCGCAAGCAATCCTGTGGTTAGCAGGGAGCAGCAAGCCATACTAAAACGGGAGATACTGTGGTAGGTTTTTTTTCTATCCATCGCCATTTCATTTAAGTTTTCTTACCCGCTCTGCGGGACTGATGACATCCGTTAACCTTATTCCAAATTTTTCATTGACTACGACGACCTCTCCATGGGCAATCAAGGTACCATTGACCAACACATCCATCGGCTCACCAGCCAGACGATCAAGCTCGACGACCGAACCCTGGTTTAACTGCAGTAAATTTCGGATACTGACCTGTGTTCTACCTATCTCCATTGACAAGGCGACTGGCACATCAAGAATAACATCCAGGTTGACATCGACAGGTGTACTGGATTCATCATTGAGATTTTGAAATTCAGCTGCCTGATAATTTTCACCTTGATTATTAGTCTCGGCGAGGCCCTTTTCCGCCTCGTCCTGTTCGTTCAGTGCCGAATCCCAATCTGGTTCAGCACCATCTGTTTCACTACTCATTTTTTCCTTCCTGTAGCAGTTTTTGACATTCTACTTAACTGCGTTATGCGTCCTTCTATCTTGATTGCATTCATACCTTTATGTATCCCATACCGACCCGTCATAATAGGAATATCCTCTACCATAACATTGACTAGCTCCGGAATATCGACTGGAATAACATCACCTGGTTGTAAATCAACTATATCTCTTAACGTCAGTTCAACATCAATCAAATCCGCTTTAACATTTACCTTCGCTTCACACATCTCATCTTGAAGTGACTGCGACCACCGGTCATCTCGTTCCGCCTGATCGCTCTGCAAACCAGCATCTAAATGATCCCGAATAGGTTCGATCATTGAATAGGGAAAAGTAACATGTAAATCGCCACCACCACCCTCAAGATCGATTCTAAATGACGAAACCACTACAACCTCTGTCGGGCTTACAATATTGGCGAATTGAGGATTTACCTCAGAATTGATAAACTCAAAATCCAGATTTATAACCGGTTCCCACGATTTGCGTAAATCTTTGTACACTTGGGATAACATCATTTGAATCACTCGGTTCTCTGTTGGCGTAAACTCCCGACCCTCAATTTTAGTATGATATTTACCTTCGCCACCAAAAAAATTATCGACAATTATAAAGACCAGGTTAGGGTCTATCACAAATAACGCAGTACCGCGCAATGGATTAACTTTGGTAAGATTCAGGCTGGTAGGTACAAACAAACTATGTATATACTCACCGAATTTCATCATCTGTACGCCACCCGCTGCGATTTCGGCTGAACGTCTTAACATATTAAATAAACTGATACGAAAATATCTCGAAAACCGTTCATTAATCATTTCCAGCGTTGGAAGCCTTCCTCGTACTATCCTGTCCTGGCTGCCAAAATCGTACGATGATGCTTCACCATCAGCCAAAACGTCTTCTGCATCTGTATCAACATCGCCACTGCCTACCCCATGCAGAAGCGCATCGATTTCTTCTTGAGATAATAAGTCGTTTATTGACACACTATTGCCCTACGATACTCGGTAGGTACACCGCTTCAACAAGCGGCTTCCCGACCAGAGTGGTTAATTCTTCACGAATGATCTTTAACGCTTGTGACTGCAGTTTCTTTTTTCCTTCTACCGTGCGTAGCTCAGTAAATTTCTGGCTACTGAATAATAGTACTAAGTGGTGACGTATCACTGGCAAGTGTTTTTTCACTTCTTCAATATCGCCTGAGCTATAGGTCATCATCGCGACTGATACCTGCAAAAATCTTACATTAGCGTCACCGCTTAGATTAACTACCACGGGCTTTGTTAGCTCATGATAAAACGGCGTCTTAATTTTACCGGATTTTTTCTTAGCCTTTCCATCCGATTTTTCATCCTTTTTCTTTACCTTCTTTTTTTTCTTCTTTTTCTTTTTCTTCTTTTTTTTCTTTTTTTTCTTTACCACACTTTCCTCTTCGTCTTCACTTTCCTCATCCGACATTTCCTCGCTTTCGTCTGCTTCAGTCGTATTCGCACTGGCACCTTTCATTATCACTACAGTAGTCGCAATACTGCCTACCAATAGTATTAAACCTAGCATAGTGATTATCAGTATTTTAAATACATTACCTTTAGGCTTAACTTCACTCGCAACATCAAGCTCTAAATCATCTTCAATATTTGCCATAAAATATCCTAAATATACTACTGTAAGCTAGTACAGATTTAGCAAGAGCCATGCCATTAGAATTCAACCAGGTAAGCGAGTAGCGTTTATTTACATGATAATAAACGTTTTTTTGAAAGGGATAGCAATGCCGCCGAGTGACCAGTCAGCATCGTTAATAACTTAAGTCTACCTTAAGCAAAATAGTCAATTAGCCCAACTGTCTGGGCACTAGTCGCTGACAGTTCCTCTGCAGTCTCGTCTTCACTCTCTTTTGATAAACCCCAGGTAACTTGACCTTCATTTTCCAGAGTCTTGTCATGATTATTTGCGTGATGCTCCTGTCCTGACACATCCACGTCCAGTTGTTGAAACCCTTCTTCATAAAACATTTCTTTTAGTCTGGCCGCACCAGATTCCAATGCCTCTCTTACAATCGCATGAGAGGATACAAATGAAACGGTGGCCTGATCCTGGGTAATATTCAGCTTGATCTGAATCGTTCCCAGATTAGGAGGATCAACTCTTATTTTTGCTGATTGAATATTATTTTTGTTCATCCATATTATTTTATTAGCGATTTCACTATTCCACCCCGGGTTATCAATTGAAGATTTCATTGCCGGTAAAGAAGCCGCTTTTGTAGTCGAATCGGTATTTTTACTGGCGACACCTGAAAGATCAGAATAAATACCTGACAAATCACCGGCTCTAATATTCGAGCTAGTATTCTCCGGTTTGGCTCCGCCATCAGCCAATAACCGCATCGCGCCTATATCGACCTTTTTAAGCAATTCAAGCGAGAACTTATTATCGCTTAGTATTTCCGATACTTTATTATTTTCTAGGCTTTCCAAATTTAGTACAGTACTCTGTCCGCCGCTATCGCTATGGATATTAAGACGCGCAGTCGCTAATGGTATCTCGGTTTGCTTTTTAAGTGAAAGCGGTTTCCCAACTACATTCATGACGGGACTGGCAATGGCAAGATCAGCTCCCGATTTACTTTGCATCGATTGACCGCTTTTAGCCATTTCAGAATCCAGGGAAACAAGCAGATTATGCAACTCGGATACCATCACTACTGATTCTGCTAAATCATCTGCCTCAGCGTTCGGGTTATGCTCAATAAAAACATCCTTGTTGAATTCTATATTTTTAAAGGGCAAAAGGTTGTCGCCAAGCGGCAATTTTTCGCTGTCAGATTCCACTGAATGTAGTGGGGACATCGATAATTGTGAATCTCCATTACTATCCGTTGATTCAACCACGCTCTTGTCTGGTTCTGAAATTTCTTTTAACTGACTGGAAAACTCGCTACCGATGTTTTGCTTATCAGTATCAAGATCGGTTTCTGCTATCGATTGGGAAAGTGGCCCTGCACTATCAGGCTTTTTACCACCAGGTGTTATTGCTATTAGTTTCGCTGCTATCTGTTCCATTTTTTTGATTCATATCCGTTGAATGACTAGTATAACGCAAGCATTGTGCCAAACTACCAAAACCCCTTTTTTTGCGCATGGTTACAATTGCGCGATGATACTTCATCGACTATTTTTTGCTGTTGCTTTTTTTCTTGCTCCAATTCATCTATCTGATAATTTTTAGCGGCTTTTGCCAGCGCTTTAGTCCGATTATAACGCCCTAGCCAAAGGGCGCGCATTTTTTCCATTTCACTGTTTGCCGCGCTAACGACCTGAATCTGCCTTTCTATTGCTTGCGTTAAATTTGCCAGAAATGCACGGTATTGACATAGCTGCACTGCATCCATCCCTTGGGCAAAACTTTTATTCATGCTTTCGCTATATTCATCTTTATATTTAGTTAATTCTTGTAAATGAACTTCCTGCTTCTGTAACAGCTGTCTACTTTTTTCCATTTCTTTTGCAGCGTTTTTTTCTTCGCTTTCCGCTACTTTCGCTATGGATTGGATTCGCTTCGATCTGTTCATAGCTTTATACTAGATCAAACACCCGAACTTTGCATAAGTTCCTGCAAATCTTTTTGCGCTTGCTGAAAACTGACATGTTGACCCATATCCTGTTGAAGAAAACTCATCAGTCGAGGATAAAAATCAATCGCCTCATCAATTCGAGGATCAGACCCTCGTTGATAGGCACCAACGCTAATCAAGTCTCTATCACGTTCGTAGGCAGATAATATTCTGCGAAACCGCTGTGCTGATTCGCGATGTGGCTTACTTACAATGTCTGTCATTAGCCGACTTATTGATGCTTCTATATCAATCGCAGGATATTGCCCCGCCTCTGAATATTTTCTCGACAGTGTAATATGACCGTCTAGAATTGCTCGCGCTGCATCAGCAATCGGATCATTGTGATCATCGCCTTCCGCCAGTACTGTATAGAAAGCAGTGATCGACCCTCCGTTTCCGTCACCCTGACCCGCGCGCTCAATTAACTGTGGAATACGAGCATACACAGACGGTGGATAACCTTTGGTAACAGGAGGCTCACCGATGGCTAACGCAATTTCCCGCTGTGCCTGTGCAAATCGGGTTAATGAATCCATTAGTAATAATACATGTTTACCTTGATCGCGAAAATATTCAGCGATTGTGGTCGCTAACATCGTACCATGTAGTCGCATTAACGGCGGTGTGTCAGCTGGCGTGGCAACCACAACTGAGCGCGCCAAACCGTCACTACCGAGTATATTATTCACAAAGTCTTTTACTTCCCGACCTCGCTCACCTACCAGCCCAACCACAATAACATCTGCATTGGTATATTTTGTCATCATCCCTAACAACACACTTTTACCGACACCACTCCCGGCAAACAAGCCCAACCGTTGTCCCCGCCCTACACTTAGCAAGGCATTTATCGAGCGTATGCCCACATCCAGCGGTTCGGTAATGGAATGACGCTCCAGAGGGTTAACCACCCGCCCAGTCAATGGCAAACTGGAATCGGTATTTAATGGACCTTTCCCGTCCAGTGGTTCTCCTGCGCCGCCAATAACTCTCCCTAATAAAGAATAACCGACGGGGGCGAGGTATACTTTCTCGGTCGGTATCACTCTGGCATTTGGCGTTAACCCCTGAACCGTATCAGTCGGCATTAAAAAAAGTTTCTCGCCGGAAAACCCCACCACTTCGGCTTCAATGGTTTTACTATCAGATAGAACAATTTTACAATGCGCGCCGATGGCGGCCTGGCAGCCAACGGCTTCAAGCGTTAGGCCAACCATACGCGAAAGTTTTCCTTCCACTTTAACAGGAACCGGTTCTACTTTTTTCTGATAGTTCCGGATCGTATCAAGGAACTTTAATCTTCGGCTGTCGCTCATATTATATTTGCCCATAACCCGGCGTTCGCTGCGCGAAGTCCGGGCTACTTATTTTTTTCATGCATAAAGAATATAATCAGGATTGTTAGTCACTTTCCCTTAAACCACCGAATACTTTGCTGATTAGTGTATTGACTCTGGATTCGACAGTCACATCCATTTGCGAAGTCTCGGTATTTATTTTACAGCCACCTCTGGAAATAATTGGGTCTTCCATAATTTTCCACTGCCCGTCGTCACTGGATAGCGACATCACCGACGTCACCAGTTTGACGTCTTCGGGGTGTAGTCGTATTTGTATATTTCGTGCCGACATCGGTAGCTCGGCCAAGGCTTCTCTCACCACGGCAATAATCTGTCCAGGGTCAGACTTTAATTCACGACGTATCAACTGTTTCATCAGCGCGATGCAAAGTGATACCAGTTCAGATTGTATTTCTTCGTCAATTGCTTTTAGCGGGCTGGCCAGGCTATTAATGACCGTTTGCAGTAGCTGCGATTTTTGCAGCATATGCTTGTCTCCATCCTGTATACCTTTTGAATAACCTTGTTTATAGGCATCGTTGTACGCCTGCTTCTGAATGTGCTCGATTTGCTTATCCGTTTTCATATTATGACCTGACGGCCCGGATCCACCGCCATTTATCTCACCAACCCGCGGCGCGCTCCAAGTAGAGATCTCCGTTATATCACCTTTAGATAAAACTTTCGGCAAATTTTCTTTAGGAAGTTTATCGTTAGACATATTGATCCTGAGACTTGCCACCCAGGCTGATTTCACCTGAATCGGCCAAACGGCGCGCGACCGCTAATATTTCTTTTTGTGCTACCTCAACCTCACTTAATTTAACCGGGCCTTTTGCCTCCAGATCATCGCGAAGCATTTCCGCAGCCCGCTTTGACATATTGGCAAATATTTTTTCTCTTAATACTTCGTCAGCACCCTTAAGTGCTAATATCAGTGATTCCGATGAAATTTCCCGCAACACGGACTGTATTCCGCGGTCATCAATTTCCTTCATATTATCAAATACAAACATCAGATCCTGAATTCTTTCTCCAAGTTCTGAATCCGTATCCTGGATATCATCCATCACTTCAGATTCAACACTACTGTCGATAAAATTAAGAATATTGGCAGCACATTTTACCCCCCCCACCGATGACGACTTGACATTGTTGGAACCTGAAAACTGTTTTTCCATAATTTGATCCAGCTCTGCTAATGCCTGTGGTGGTATACCATCCAACGATGCTATTCTCATTAGAATATCCGAGCGAGTATTGGCCGCCATCAGCGCCAATACATCAGCGGCGTGGTCAGAATCAAGATAAGCCAAGACGATTGCGATAATCTGTGGATGTTCCAAACGGATAACTTCGGCAACCGCTTTAGGATCCATCCATTTTAATGCATCTAGGCCCTTAGAACTTCGGCCCATCAATATTCGATCGATCAACCCGCCGGCTTTGTCTTCTCCCAGAGCTTTAGTCAGCATCTTGCGCACGCGCGCTTCGCTATCAATACCCAGCGCCGTTTGATCCTCCACCACTTGTACAAATTCGTCGAGTACGGTCGTCACCTGATTCTTGCTCACGCTGGCAATATTCGCCATCACGCCACCTATCTTTTGTACTTCCTTAGGACCCATGAGCTTAAGAATATCCGCCGCCATTTCATCACCAAGGCTCATCAGCAATACCGCTGCGCGCTCGGTCCCCGATAATTTACTATCGCCGCTAGCCATCGCTGGACACCCAGTTTCTAACTACCTGTGCGACACGCCCTGGGTCCTCGCCGACCATATTTTTCGCGACATTAAGTTTTTGCTCATACTGGTTATTCGGATTTGCTAACTGCGCTGCTTGATCAGTTGGCAGCGCGGCAGGATCTCCACCCTGCTCCAAATATCCTTGTACTGTCCCCTTAGCCGGCAAATTCACCCCTTTTTCAGCAAGACTTTTTAGCACCGGCCTAAGCACTGCAAAAAACAGTATAAGCACGGCGATTGCGCCCGCTGCCTGCTTGGCAAGATCCCATACCCATTGCTTTTCTAGCAAAGGCGTTTCCGGTAGTGCTTCCGGTGGAGGTGGTGTATAAAACGAAGCGTTCTGAACTTTAATCGTATCACCTCGTTTTTCATCAAAACCGACAGCGCCTTTTACCAGGTCAGTAATCTCTTGAATCTCTTGCTTGGTCATGGGCGTCTTTGTTACTTCGCCGTCATCATCAACACTGTGTTTGTCGTCAACCAGAACCGCTATGGAAAGCCGTCTGACTTTACCTGCTGCGGTGCGAATATGACTAATGGTTTTATCCGGGGCATAGTTTCTGGTAATCGATTTTGATTTACTAATCGAAACAAACTTCTTATTTTTAGTCGCACCTGGTTTAACAACGCTACCCGTTACTGGCGGTTGATTGGTGGTGGCACCCGGTATTCCTTTGGATTTATCGCCACCGCTATTGCTATTTTCAACAATAGACTCACTTTTAACGGCTGGAAAATCCGGGTTATAGGACTCTCGCGTTTGCTCACTCTGGGTAAAATCAAGATCAACATCGACTTTCGCTCTAACACGTCCGTCACCAACGATGGGAGAAATAATATCCTCTATTCGCGATATATAGTTATGTTCCCTGCGACTCTTATATTCGAACTGGTTTTCAGACATCGCAAATCGGTTGTTGTTAGAACGTCGGGACAACAATTTTCCGTGCTGGTCTACAACCGCCACATTACCATTTTCCAGATCAGATATACTCGACGAGACCATATGCACGATTGCCCGTACTTGAGAGTATTTCAGTCGGCGTCCACCATAGATAGACAACATCACGGTGGCTTTGGGTTTGCTGGTCTCCCTACCTATAAATGCAGATTTTTCTGGAATAGCCAGGTGGACGCGTGCGCGTTCCACGCTGCGCATGGTCATAATGGTTCGTGCCAATTCGATTTCCTTGGCACGTATATAACGATGGTATTGAGTGAACTTACTGGTTTTAAAGGAATCTTCCTTGTCCAAGAACTCCATCCCCATTGAAGTGCTCTGCGGCAAGCCTTCTTTGGCCAGATGAATACGTGCTTTATGTAAATCGCCTGCTGAAACCATGACAGCACCCGTCACTTGATCGAGTTTATACTTAACGTCGATTTTTTGCAGAGACTCAATGACGTCACTGGCGCTCTTGGCTGGCAAGTTGTTAAATAAAATTGTGTAGTTCGGTGTTTGCGACCACAAAACAATAACCACACCCAACGCAATACTGGCAGCCAGCCCAGCCATTAACGCAATTTGTCTTAGCGCAGGCAGATGGTTAAAACCTTGCAGAGTTTCAGCTTTAATTATAGCCATGTTAGCTTTCGCTTTCCGTTAAACCAGGCAGAACCTAGATTTGCATCCGCATGATTTCTTGATAAGCGTCAACCAGCTTGTTACGAACCTGCGTCATCGCCTGGAAAGATACATTGGCTTTTTGTAACGCGACCATAACTTGAGCGATGTTTACATTTGGCTGTCCCGATGCAAAAGCTTCCGTTAATTTTCCTGCTTCCTTTTGTGTGTTATTGACCGCATCAATAGAATTTTTCAATAGTTGTGAAAAATCCTGCTGGCCAGCACCCGGTGCACTAATAGTCTCGGGCCCTTGCGCCTTTGACGCAACGGCACGCATTTGCGACAATACGTTCTGAATATCGATATTACTCATTCCAGTCTCCCCACGGATTCATTCCGCGTATAATTTAATAAACTATTTGTTCGTAGCCCGGACTTCGCGCAGCGAACGCCGGGTAAAAAATAACTGCCTTAAATTCAACCAAAACCCTACAACCCCTATCAGAGGTACATCTGACACATGCCACTTTGCCGTTGTCACCCTGTTCGTTTCCCCGGCGTTCGCTGCGCGAAGTCCGGGCTACGAGGGTAGATCTATTCCGGACTCTCGCATTTTTGCTAGCTTATAGCGCAGTGTTCTTGGGCTAATGCCAAGTCTATTGGCTGTATTTTTGCGACTACCGTTTTCGTCTCTTAACACTTCTAATATCATTTTTTGCTCACGCGATTTCAGATTATCATAATCATAGACTGTCTCATCAAGTACCACTTCTTCCTTGTATTCCTGTTGCGTATTGCGCTGAACCGGCTTCGCCTGCTGGGTCTCGAAATAGATTTCATGCTCTGTAATTTTATCGCCATTAATCAGTATTAATGCCCTTTGTATAACATTGTATAACTCTCTAACATTACCGGGCCATTGGTGTTCAAGCAGTTTATTTTCTGCCTCCGGCGTTAGTACCGGAATAGTTGACCCAACGCTGATTTCGCTTTTAACCAATTTTTTAGCCAACGGTAAAATATCGCCGGGGCGCGCCCTTAAAGACAACAAATTAATTGGAAATACATTTAGCCGATAATAGAGATCCTCACGAAATCGACCGGCGTTCACCTCTTCTCTTAAATCACGGTTTGTGGTCGCCAATACCCGCAAGTCTAAGTCTACCGGTTTTTTTCCTCCTAACCGCTCGACTTCCCGCTCCTGTAACACACGCAATAGTTTTGCCTGTAAACCCAGATCCATTTCAGAAATCTCATCAAGCAGCAAGGTACCCCCGTTTGCCTGCTCGAATTTTCCTGTGCTGGATTGATAGGCACCGGTAAAAGCACCTTTCTCATATCCAAATAGAACCGCCTCAAGCATGTTTTCGGGTATCGCCGCACAATTAATAGCAACAAAAGGACCCTTTGCACGTTTGGAGTTGCGATGAATAAACTGCGCATAAACCTCTTTACCAGAACCACTTTCACCCATTAACAATACGGTCGCATCACTTTGCGCGACACGTTTGGATAACATCACTAAGTCCTTGCTCTCCGGGTCCTCTGCAATCAACTCCGTTTCCTTCTCGCTGCCGTTTTCCAGCGCCAGACGGCTAACCATATTAACCAGCACCTCTGCCTCAAACGGCTTAACCAGATAATCAATCGCGCCATCACGCATTGCCTGAACGGCTTTTTCAATAGTGCCATACGCCGTCATTAGCACCACGGGTAAATCGGAGTGTAATTTTCTGATTTTTTTTAATAAACTAATCCCATCCATCGGTTTCATTTGCACATCGCTAAACACCAGGCTTACCTTGTCTTTTCCCAGTACCGTCAGCGCCATTCGTCCGTCTTCCGCTGATACTGTCGAATACCCTGCCAGTTCGAGTGTGTCACACAGCGCTTCTCTTAATGCCGGATCGTCTTCAACCACTAAAATTGAGCCTGTTGTCATAGTTATACCCTCACATATTCCGTATAGGTGCTGTCTCTGTACTCTGGACTTGAATATCCTTGTCCTTAAATCCTTTCCTCACTGCCTGTTTAATCATTTCTTCTTCTTGGACCGCCGCCACCTCGATTATAAACACAGCGCCACTTTGATTTTTGGAAACTACGTTGACGGTGCCGTTATGCGCTTCGACAATAGCCTGCACGACAGCAAGTCCGAGTCCGGTACCGTCGGGTCGATTAGTATAAAATGGCGTAAAGATATTTTTGATATCGCCTTCACTAATGCCAGGTCCATTGTCAGAGATGATAAATTCAATATTTTGTTTCTTATTTTTCTTGACTTCTATTGTTACTATCGCATCACTTCTTTTTACCTGAAACGCGTTAATGACTATATTGATCAGTGCCCCGAGTAAAGCATCGTGATTTCCTTTTGCCTGTAAACCCGTGCCAATATTTTTTATATTAAGCCTTGCCTGATAACTTGATAGCTGTGGCTCAATCGATTGAATCAGGTTGTCGATCAATTGGTTTATCTGTATGGACTCCATCTCAAATGATCCGCTTTTAGCAAACTGCAACATATCATTAACCATATGATCGAGGTATCTTAATCTCGATATCACCTTATCATGGGTTTTTAGACGCTCTTCATCTGACAATTCAGGACGATTTAAATGGGAGATATAAAGTAACGCGGTCGCCAACGGCGTACGAATTTGATGCGCAAGACTGGCAGCCATTTCACCCATCGCCGAAAGTCGATAATGTCTGTTAAGCATCGACTGTAATGCATGCTGTTCAGTCACATCATTTATCAATACAATTTTTCCTGGTTCATTTCCGAGAGAGCTGGATGTGATGCTAACTCTTTTACCATTTCTAAGATTTACTTCGCTACCATCGTCTATTTCAGGAGCAAATGCTCTTGTTATAACCGATCTCCAAGTTTCACAAATCAACGGTTCGCCAAGTAATTCACTCGCCGCCGGATTCGTTTCCGTTATCACACCATCCTTATCCAGCACAACCACCCCACCCGGCAGTAATTCCAGTAACTGGGTCAGTCGATTTGCCAGACGCTCTTTCTCCGCCAACTCTTCTAGTCGTTCGCCACGGGTTTCATTTAATTCTTCAGATAAACACGCAACACGCCCCTCCAACACCTTATAGGAATCGGCGAGCTGTTCTGACAAGTCGTTAAATGTCTGAAACGCGCTTTCCAGTGATAATGGTTGCACACTGTTTTTACTTCCCATCTCTACCCCAAACGCATAATTTTGCAGTTATCATTACACTGAATTTATTCAGCTTATGATTATTTCTTGATCATTTAATAATCACCAGTTTCAAAGTTGCAATAACTGTGCCTTAGCGCTTTATCTATTAGATCAATGTGATAGGTAACAAACTAGATGTGAATGTCAGAAAACCGCCAGAGGCAATTGTTTATTTTGAAGAATCAACATTGTGATAACCATAAATTTTTATAGGGCACTAAAATCGCTACCATTCCGTGTAGCCCGGGCTTAGCTTAAGGAAAGTGGGCAAGTAAAAATAGGTAGCCCGGACTTCGCGCAGCGAATGCCGGGGAAACGAACATGCTATTTTCCCCTGCCTTCGTCAGCGACCGACTACCTTGCACAATCGCCTGTTTTAATTGAATTTCGAAACCCTATTGCTTTTTTCCCGGCGTTCGCTGCGCGAAGTCCGGGCTACTATAACTTGGGTTGGATTAAATACCGTATTTTCTTAGTTTTTCTACCAGGGTGGTTCGGCGCATATTTAATAATTTGGCTGCGTGGGCGACAACACCATTGGCTTCATTCAATGCTTGCCTTATCAAACTCACTTCCAGATTACTCAAGTGTTCCTTTAAATTAATCCCGTCCCTCGGAAGTCGTGCGTTTAATTCCTCATTATCTTCGGGTATAACCGGGGGCACATTTATCTGATCGGCATAGAGGCCACTATTGATTGTCGAGTCTGGTCGGAATTTTTCCGGTAAATCCTTAACATCCACCACTCCAAAAGGAAACAAAATACCCAATCGTTCGATCAAGTTAGCAAGCTCTCTAACATTTCCAGCCCAACTATATTGACATAATGCCATAATACTCGTTGCTGTTAGCCGAACAGAGCCTCTTTTCTCATGTTCAATACGTGAGATTAATTCGTTAATCAATAAGGGGATATCCTCCACTCTATCTCGTAGTGGTGGCATCTCGATTGGAAAAACATTAAGCCGGTAATATAAATCTTCTCTAAATTTATTGTCCCTAATATGATCCTCCAGATTACGGTGTGTCGCCGCGACGATACGTACATTTGACGTTATTGTTTTATTTCCACCCACACGCTCAAATGTTTTTTCTTGCAACACGCGTAACAATTTGACTTGCATGGGTTGTGGCATATCACCTATTTCATCAAGAAACAAGGTGCCACCTTCTGCCATTTCAAACCTTCCTTGTCTCGCGCTAATCGCGCCAGTAAAAGCGCCTTTTTCATGCCCAAACAATTCGCTCTCCAGTAGTTCAGGCGGGATCGCGCCACAATTAATAGGCACAAAAGGTTTATTTCGTCGGTCTGAGTAGTAGTGAATATTTCGTGCGACAACTTCCTTGCCGGTACCCGATTCACCCAGTATCAATACCGTGGCGTCTGAGGGCGCAACTTGCTCGATTAGTTTGCGTATTTTTTTTACATTGCGGCTGGTACCGACAAGACTTCTAAAAAGCTCCACGGGTCTACGCTTCCCCAACTCTTCCTTACTTTCACGATACACCTGAGCCTGCTGTAAGGCATTATAAATATTATCGTAACGAAAAGGCGTATCAATATGACCCAATATTTTTCGTGACCAGGGCTCATCAGCGACCGGCTTATTATCAGAATAAACTTTTAATATTGGTATATTGGGATAGTGTTCTTCAAATTCTTGTATGATTGAGCTTACCTTTTCTTCGGAATCACAGTCACCTATTAGTAACGAATCGATTAGGTCTTTATCAACTCTATCTTGGTCCCAACGGCTAAGGTCAGATACGATATAGGACTGATAATCTATAAACCCTAAAATCACACCTAGCTGCTCGGCCCGTTCTTTATTCTCATCAATTACCACTACCTGCCCCTTATGCATTTCCTGGGTACGGCAAGCCTGTTTTTTCATATTTAACCCCGTTATTTGTAACGATATTGGAACTGATGGAAACTCACATTGATCACGCTAGTCATCGTTTAGTTAAGCACCGACTTTCGATTATGTCAAAATATCGACGTGTTTTTTTTTACCGAATTAAGCCACTAAATTTCGGAGTAATTTTAGTTGCATTTTATGACATACATTTACTACGGTGATATAAGCACCTGTATTTATTACAATACACTCACCTAGTCCAGGTAATGAAACGATTACCGTTACTTAATAGCGGTAAACTTTGTTAGCTGGAAAAAATAAATATCCAAAATAATTTTTTTGAAAAATAAGAAAGAATTTATGCTAACCATCACGATGTGCAATAGCGCGCCGATGATAACGAAATATTATTTTCTCAATCAGCCCCTGTACGTTCGCATCGAAATGTTTGTACTGACAATTCGCGATATAACAACCATCCTCCTCAGTAATTTTCTCACAGGTACAGAAAAAATATATCGGCCGTGGATAATCATCGCTGATCCAGACTGACATAATTAGCTGATCCCCCGGCTTAAAGGTTAATGGCTTTTCGTTATACCAAAGCAAATGGGAGGAATACAGTCTAAACCGCCTTTTTTTATGCAACTGTATTTGCTGCGATACTAACGACGTAATTAGATCTAATAATAAATCAATTTTGAATTCGATTTTTGATAGCTCGTGACCATCGCCATGCGAATCTGGATTTGTAGCATGTACGTTTTCGCCAACTGCTAACAAACGGCCGAGTGTTTTTGCATTCTTAGTATTGTAATCAACTATGGAAAGTTTGATTTCCTCAATGCTGACCTGTTTCCAATGCAATGGGACTACTTGCTCTAGAAAAACACTGTCGCCGAGATTAGACCCAATTTCATTGTTATCAGACATAACACTATCCTAGACAATTATTTAGTAATTTCCATTAGTAAAACCATAAACGTTTTTCAGATACTTGCAGAAAAATTGTACTCATTGTATTTTTGCTGGCATCACATTAAACTCTGTGGGAGTTGATATGTGTTTAACTAACAAGGTTAGTATGCTAATAATATTTTATTGTCTATTTATCACTCGCCCGTATTTGTAACATCAAATCATGGGCTTACGGAAATTCTATCCATTATTTTTAATTTCATTTGCCATCGCACTGTTTATATTTGCAAGCTACTTGCTATTACAAACCGGTATCTTGCGATTTAACTACCCCGATCATCGTAAATTCCCTATTCGTGGAATCGATGTATCGCACCACCAAAAACACATAAACTGGCTGCAAGTTAGCAAGCATACGAAAAGCTTAAATAGTACTATGTTCGTTTTCCCGGCGTTCGCTGCGCGAAGTCCGGGCTACTGTATAAATTAGGTAGCTTGTTGACTTTAATCTGGATTACTTCTGGAATCTTTTTCATCCTTATTTGAGTTGTTTGAGACTACCGACGTCTCCTTGTGGGTATGAATATTCTCATCCGTTGAATCAGCTAACACACTTAGGTGTTCTGTCGAATTGGACGTTTTTTCTATTATCCGTAACTCGACAACTTCACTTGCCGACTCTGATGCGCTAGTCTCGACCTTAGCCTCAGACGTACTGTCTTCGCTGATGCTGTCGAAATTATCCACTTTTTCCTGCTCCACTGGATTCGCTTTTTCCGGTTCCAGCGGATTTTTTGAGTTAAATAAACCGGTAGTTCCTTGGATTTGTTCGCTGTCTTCGCTTTCGTGCACTGCCTCTACCTTATGATTTTCTTCTACTGTCTGCTTACCTTTTATTGTATCATCTTCGGCAGTTTCTTCTTTGGCTTTGTCCAGAATAACATTTTCGATTTGCTCTATCAGCGCATAGGGCGAAACCGGCTTGATCTTGACAATATCGGCATAGGCTTTACATTGCTCCAATGTTTCCAGTTTTGCATCATTGGAAATAATAATGATCGGCAAATGGGTTTTTCTCTTGGTACCACGCCAGGCTTTTGCGACTTCCAAGCCACTCATTTTCGACATTTGCAAATCCAATATCGCGCAATCTATACCACCTTGCTCCATTTTGGTGAGCGCCTCCCGTCCATCATCGGCTTTTATTGTCACAAACCCTCGATGGAGAAACACCAATTCAAACACATAACGATTAATTAGACTGGATTCTGCCAAAAGTATCTTTAGCGGACGTCTGCCGACTTTACCAAGATGATCGTTTTGCTGCTCCATTTTCTCAATTTGACCTTGGGTTGGCCGCTCAAGTCTTAATTTTACCTGATAACTGTACTGCTGTTCTTCATACGCATCTTCAACCAGCCCACCACCAAGTGCGGAAACAATTTTTTTAGCGACCGGCAAAGCCACACCACTTTTACCATAAAGATCACATGATGAAGCCAGACTCTGCTCCATCACAACACCACGACTCGCTTGAATAAACTCATCGCTACTTTCATGGGAATCACTATAGATATTGATAATGATAGAAACAGACAGCACATCTGTTTTTTCTACCTGGGCCTTAAGGTTAACCCGGTTTCCCTCGCCTGACTCTATTGCATTGCATACCAGCAATATACAAACTTGTTTTAGCCTTCGATGATCACAAATTGCCAACTCAGGAATATCGCTATCGATGACGGTCGTTACAATTTTTTCATTTTTTAGTGCATAAACCATTGCCTGGTTTTGCGCCTCTTCCAAGACTTGCCGAAAATTTAAAACAGCTTTATTAACGGACAGCTCATTCGATTCATATTGGGCTATATCCATCATGTCATCGATAAATTGATTTAAATGTAATGTGGATGCATGAATCATATCAATAAAATGGCGCTGTTGATTTTTATACTCTGGCTTTAATAGCATCTCGCTTAAGCTCAGAATATTATTTAACGGTTGTCGAAACTCTTCACTGATATTTTCTAAATAACGACTTTTAGACTGATTAGCTATTTCCGCATTTTTCTGATTGAGACTAGCACCTTGATAGCGCTCAGTAGCACTTTCCAGTTCCGACTCCAGAGATTGCTTAACCGATCGCATTTTTTTATCTTGCTCATAGACAAGTTCTGCGACCGCATTAAATATATGACACGCTGTGCGTACTTCTCCGGCACCTTGTTGTCTTATTTTTAGCGACCTTTCTCCATCAAGTATCCTCTCAGCGCTGTTAACAAGCGCACGGAGAGGGATTGCACATCGGCTTAAGATATATAGATAAAACAAGAAGAGTATAAACGCCAATCCGCCAGAATAGCTTACCATTTCCAACCAGTCACGCCATACCTGATACTGTCGGTAGCCAACATTCAAAGTCACTGCCATTTTTCCGAGCGATTTTTTCTCTAGTATTAATTGAGAATTTTTTATATCCTCTGGGTGACTATAGTAATTTTCAAACAGGCTTTTTACCTTATTAGGTATTGTGAATTGCACTTGAGTGTCAGCAATATACTTATTATCAGTATTAGAAACAAACGTAAGCTGCTTAATATAAGGGTGGTTCTTCTGCAGTTGCTCTACCAAAGCCTGTATCTGCGATTGCATTTTTTCATCAGGCTTTTGTTGACCTCTTATTTTTTTAATTTTGGGCACTATCGGTGCCTTTTCTACCAGCTCGGTACTTTGCGAATCCGCTACTTTCTGTTCTGAAGCTTGCTCAGAAGTCTGTTCTGCGGCTTGTTCTTCCCCCTCCCCCTCGTCTGCCTGAATTTCATTTTGCCTGCTTGCGAGCAGATCTTTTTTTAATTTTATAATAATTGAAATTGATCCAACTTTTTGCTGGAGAAGCGCAAGCACCTCTTTGGCCTGTTTAATGTGCAAATCACGTAGTGTATTAAAACGATTATAGACAAACCAGTGGCTGGCAAGTGATATTGAAATAACGATAACAAGTAGAAAAAGAAAACCGTACCGCCATGACATGCGTTTTCGACGATAGCGCCGCCCATCAACATAATATTCCGCCATGTTATCATCTCTTGACTTTATTTTGCTTTAATTAAATAGGCAATAAATCAGGGTTCCTTTTTGAAATTAGCAGCCATTCGAAATTGATTATCCATATCCGACTTTAAGCCTACACAAGTCGATTTATTATAAGACAAATTGGATCACAAAAAGGAAATATTTTTAATATTATAAAACATTAATATTATTAATGCCATTGACTTTAGAAAAGTTCGAGCTACCACTTTTTCTTAGAATTTCTGGATACACTTCGCATCGAATATTTTTTTAATTTTCTAACGATCTTAATATTCGGTTCCGTATATTGACAACTGTTTAACGCTGCGCTAAAAAATTTGATCGCTTTAGTATAATAATCACTCGCTTTTTCGCGATTGGCTGAGCTCATCTCTTGAAAGGCGAGGTTATATTGCTTGATTCCACTGATATAATGCTGACAAGCCAGCAACTGCGCTCTAATTTGAAAACGTTTTTTGTCCTTAATATGCGATTGTTTTGTACAACCTTTGGGTATTCGATCATATAGCAATGCAAGCTTGGTATAGGTTTCCTGGGCAAATTGATAATCACCCGAACGCTCTTCCTTAATCGCCTGCTTAGCCAGTGATTGCGCTTCACTGATACCCTTGCCACAACGATTGTATTTCTGGTTTATGAATTGAATTTTTTGAGTTAAGTATTTTGACCGATCCATCACACCAAGTCTTTCAGTAACATTGGCGCACTTGGCAGCCTCTTTGTCATACCTGTCTGCGGCGATGGAAAGATAATTTGCTGCACTATCGATGTCACCGTTTTTAAGGGCACGGGCACCATCATTTTCTATTCTGATGATATGCCCCAATTTTTTTACAAAACATTTATTGGCTCGATTTCTTTTTTTACTAATACCAATACTACTGGTTGCCACCTTGGCATAACCAGATTTTTTCCGGGCAGTAAAAGCATCACCTTTTTTAGCGGAACCAAGAGTGACTTTTTTTGAACTGGCGGACAAGCTGGTTTTACTTATCCCACGTGCTTGCGCAATCATTTTACCGGCCTGTTTGGCGATCGAGGTATTTGCACAAGATTTGATTACTAAATTATATTGTTCAATCGCACTTTTAGTAAATCCAGCGGCGATGCGATATTTGCGAGCGCGACTCGCAGATTTCGCTTTATCCGTGTAGCCCATCCCCTTCTCTAAAAAGGTACTACAAGCAATTGACTTCGCGCTGGTACGGAAATATCTTTCCCTTTTACTAAGCTCAGTCAAACTAAGACGGGTGCAACTATACTTCATCGCGGCGACTTTTCTTGCGCCCCTTTTATATATCTTTTGAGCCTCACTATATTTGCGCGCTTTTTCAGCAGCAGCAGCTGCGGTTTTCATCGCATCCACTTTTTTCAAATCTGAATTACAATCAGCAAAAATAACAGTATTATAAGTAAGCAATAGCATCATTATTGTATTGCGAAATCGAGTCATATTTTTACCTTAAAGATTTAGCCAGTCTTATGTCGTCAGAATAGAAAAACTAATATAGATCAATATTGTCACAATAGTTACCGTAATTTGATAAATCCTTATAATAAACTGGAGATTTTTTTACCTGCAACAACACATTGCCAGTCTAATTAAAACCAATTCAGACAACAAGTAAATTATCATTAACACTAACTTTGTTACACGAAAATTAACATTTGCTCGTTTACTCACCCAAATAACTTAGGTAAACATTGAGTAAATTAGTAACAAATAAATTAACAAGCGTTTTAAATATTACAATTTTCTCATATGCTTGCACGAATTTCGTCAATGGTCATATATACCCTAACTCAACTATGGCTACTAAGTAGCCCGGACTTCGCGCAGCGAACGTCGGGAGAACAAACATCCTATTCTTCCGTGTTTTAGCCAGCTACCGACGACCTTGTGCATACGCCTGTGTTAATTGAATTTCGAATCAGTCTTCTTTTCCCCGGCGTTCGCTGCGCGAAGTCCGGGCTACTTGCTTGCCAGACGATCAATCTCGTTTTTTAATTCTAAAATCAGGGGTAGATCGCGCTCAATCTCAAATTTGACATAGTTCTTATACTTCCATGGACCATGTTCCTGGTATTCTTTTGGTTCATTGCTAAAACGAGGAATAATATGCACGTGAAGTACTGGGTCCTTATTACCTAACAACAAATAGTTACATTTTGCGGCACCGGTAATGTTAGTAATCGCTTTGCCAACCACTAACATATCGTCAAAAAATCTGTTCCTAACGTCTTTATCCAGATCGGCGATAGTATTGATAACGGGCTCAGCCACCAACAAACAACAACCTTTTAATACTTGGTTTAACCCTAGAAACACCCAACCAGAATTAACCTGGGTTATCGTCGTTGGGTTGGACCCCGAATGAGCATATTCGAGTGCGAGCTCAATATCTGTGACAGCGCAATTCATTAATATCGCCTCCGGTTCTGCTGAAGAATCCCCAAATAAATAGCTGACATAGTTATAGCGATTTCTTCAATAAAGAGGTTTCATGCCTAACTATTATCCAAATATGCATTTGACACTTTTTGGCCAACGCTAATTGTATTTAACTCACCTGAAATATCTTTTATAACACTATGACCTTTACGCATTAATGTTTTGTCTAAATTTAGAATTTCATTGATGCCCGACTCTACCGTTTTTGCCTCTTCCAGGCTGATTTTATCTGCAAAAAAAACCAGCAGCATTTCCTGCCGCTGTTTTTGCAACGTTGATATTTTCTCCCAGTCACTTTTATCGGCTAAAAATACCATTTGCCGGGATATCGATAAAATTTTCTTAAACAATTGTTCCCTGTCTTCATCCCTGACCTGATGCTCAATCATTGTAATTTCCCTATTAAATTTAAAAACAAACTCATGCACTTTCATCAAAACTTGGTTTATTAGCACCCTCATCACCATGTTGCTCGTCCTGATTTTGCTTCGGCGCATTCTGTCCAGCATCCGGCTGGTCAGAAATTCCATCCCAACCATTTTTTATGGTTGCTAGTAAATCTGAAACTTCATCAAGCTTTTCCGATTCGTTATTGACATTGGCTGCTAATAATTGACCTTGCATATGTTCATATAAATCGTCAAGATTCTTAGCTAACTCACCGCCAACTTCAAAATCCAGACTCGACTGCAATCCCTGAACGATCGAAATCGCTTTGGAAATCTGCTCACCTTTACACGCAATTTCACCACGAAGCATACAGCCTTTGGCTTTGGCAATTTTCTCCAGTGCACCATCGAACAATAATTGTATTAACCGGTGTGGTGATGCTGACTCCACGCCAGATTTTGCGTTGACCTGTGCATACTGGTTGATAGGACTACGGGGATTGGTATAGCTCATAATTTAACACCAGATTTTCCTTATCTATTTTTGCATTAATGATATCGAAGCAATATCAGGGCCAGTTGACAAATGATTACTTTTTAGACCCTATCGTTGGAAGCGAATCGAGTTGACTCTGTAAAAACGAACCGGTCGAATTAAGCCGATTCAATAAGCCATCCAGTGCGACGAACTGGCTTCTAATACGTTCTTCAATGGCTGCGACGCGTCGATTCAACTGTTCACGCTGATCAGTAATATTATCAATACCGTTTTCAAGACCATCTATTTTTGCTTTTAACGAACTACTGCTTCCTAAAATATCCGTTATCACTGAACTCAGTGAATCAGCCACCCCGCGGCTAAAGTCCAAAAATCCTCGATCACCGAGTGTACCACCGGTTATTTCCAGCTTTAATCCATTGGCAACACCACCCGCCGTTAAAAATTGGCCGGAACCGATTGCCGGTTGCCCGTTAATTGTGCCGCCAACATCAACACCAATAACGCCGGCACCAACCGACAACCCTAGTGTCGACAAGGTATTGCTACCAACCGCGCCAATTGAGATCTTAGAGGCACTGCCATAGGTATCGGAGCTGATAGAAAATGTATTATCGGTATTAAACTTTACAAAAGCCGATGAACCCTTATCTTTCAGTGTATCGTCGCTATTGATTAGACTCTGCATCTGCAACGCAAGTTCAGCACCGGTATAGCTACCCTGTGTCAAGGTAATGGTTGCCGATTGAACGCCATCGATCTGTACACTAAATGTATCATTGTTACCATCGATAACAATCGACCCTGAATACGAAAATGTTGCACCGGTAACAGTGCCCTGAGTGGCCAGTTGGGAAATATTAACAGCATAGCTACCCGGCTGAGTATCGCTACGAGAACTGACATAGCTAATATCATTATCGTTAATAGTACCGGACACGGAAAACAACTTTTCAATAACATTGATGCCTTTATCTAACGCATTTTTATATTTATCACTATCCAATGTCAATGAACCATCTCTCTCGGTTTGGATACCAATACTGGCAAGCGATTTATAATCCCCAACGATACTCTTTACTTCGTTAGTGATCTCATTTCTCAGGCGTGAAACTATGCTTCGTATGGCTGAATCGCCGATTAGGATACCCGATTGCTCTGATTCCGCATCGTAATTGGATACCTGATTAACTATCTCCAGCAAGCTGTTATATTCAGCAATAAACGCATTAACGTTGTTTTTTGCAAGCGCTTCATTGGTACTTACGTTTAAAGCAATTCCTTGTCCCGCAGATACCTTTTTAAGATCGAGTGTAATGCCTTCGATCACATCGGTGATAGTATTGCTGGCTCGAAAAACCTGTAATCCATTAATCGCAATATCGGCATCTTGGGCAGTATTAATTTCTGATAAATTTTGACCCGAGCCAACGCCTGCTTCCGGATCATAGGCGATCTGTGATAAACCACTGGTATCGGTGTTAGTTGGTGATCCACCCTCTTCGGCAACCGTTACCTTTAAGCTATTTGCAGCACCGGTATCATCAGAAGTAAATACCAGCTTATAAGGAATACCGTCTGCACTGCCGGTATTGATAACGGCTGCTGTTACACCAATATTTGCGGCATTAACGGCATCGCGAATACCTTCCAAACTATTATTGCTGGAATCTATGACCACACCCTTGGTCGGTTTATCAGCATTCGTCGTAAAACTGCCACCATTTAAGGTTCCAAAACTAAAGGTCAGGGTACCTGTGCCAATCACACTTTTCGCGTCTATAAACCCAGAACTACTTAGCGAATGTGCTTGCGCGAGTGTATCGACCTTTATCTGGTACTTTCCCGCAGAGGCATTACTCGATGCGACGGCAGTAAAAATATCAGTATCATCAGAATTGGCATCGACACTTTGGAATGACGACGATGATTTTAATTGATTTACGGTACTTTGAAGCGAAGATAAACTACCCTTCACTGTACCAAATGCAGATAGTCGCGCCTGTAATTGCGCTTCCTTAAAATCCAGACGGTTGGTTTTTGGTGTCCGCTCAGCATCCACCAACGCGGTGACCAATCCCCCTATATCGAGCCCGGAACCTAACCCTGAAAAAGATATATTAGACATATCTATTTACTCTAACAATATTGAATAACACAATGGCAGCAATTAAGATGCCAGTAGCCCGGACTTCGCGCAGCGAACGCCGGGGGAAAGAATAACCCTTTTTAATTCAGACAAAATTCTACGACCGCCTGTCTGACGGAATGTTCTTGCACATTCGGAGTTCGCTGATATCGCCCTGTTCGTTTCCCCGGCGTTCGCTTCGCGAAGTCCGGGCTACATTGCTGGTTTCCCCGGCGTTCGCTTCGCGAAGTCCGGGCTACATTGCTGGTTTCCCCGGCGTTCGCTTTGCGAAGTCCGAGTTACTCTGGACCGCCGTTAAACTTTCTCGCTTAACAGCAGGTTTGTTGGTAATTCTTCCATAACTTCTTCCAGGGCACGGGATATTTCCAAAATTTCTGCTGACGGTATTTGCCGGATTAACTCACCCGAATCACTGTCCACTACCCTGACTACGGTCTCTCCACTGTCTTCATCAATGCTGAATTGTAGATCGCGACTAATCTGGCTAACAACTTCTTGCACCCGGTCTACCGCTTCCGTAACGTTCTGATTATTAGTTGACTCACCTTCTGGTGAAATTGCTTGTATCGGTTCTCGCTCATTTACAGTTGCAGCTGAACTCGCTTTAACTGTCTCTGAAACGCTTTCTGTTGTTTTTTTTACTTCGGGTTTCAATGCTTCTGACTGCTTGATTACTTCCGATCCGTGGATGCCCGTTATCGTATTACTTGGCATCACAATTACCTCGACTGAATTTCAGATACCACCCAGGGTTTTTCAACCCCGGGTGACCTTGCCGAGTCCTTTCGGAGACTTCCTATTACTGTAATAAAGACAATACTAACTGTGGCAATGAGTTTGCCTGCGACAGGATAGATACACCTGCTTGTTGCAATATCTGCGCTCTGGTTAATGCAGCTGTTTCAGCAGCATAGTCTGTATCCAGAATTCGTGAACGCGCAGCGCTCAAGTTTTCAGAAGTAGCCGCCAAGTTAGCAATGGTCGATTCAAACCGGTTTTGCACCGCACCCAAGTCACCCCGGATACTGTTAACCTGGTCCAAAGCACCATCGATCAGCGAGATCGCTGAGTTGGCACCAGCAACTGTCGAAATATCAACTGTGTTGATTGAGCTCAGAGTTGCGCTTGCAGTTTGAAGACCTGCTTTAGC